>CAZQPS010000016.1:0-83075 GCA_964595285.1 uncultured Dehalococcoidia bacterium
AATAGGGAATTTAGAAGTATCAGTGTACAGATGTGTCGCAGTGATATTCTCAAAGCTTGTACCATCCCCTCTAACGCGTAAAATTACTTTTTATGTTCATTTACAGGTTGATTTATCGAGTGCATTTCATTGTATGCCGAAATTAAATTTACGTCATCCCAATCACAGTTGGTGTTATGGGGTATTTTGAGGTTTCGCTAGGCTCTTGCCTTTGAGTTTGTGAAAATGAATCTTTTCAGAGTTTGGTTTTTAATTTTGCGCAAAAGAATTTGTCGCGCGGTTTTATTTAGGAGTTTCTAACTTACCGTACTATTGTTATAGTCGATTTTGATTGACACGTAAAATTTGGGATGCGATAATTCTATACGCTCCGGCACAATGCGGATGTTAAATAATTTAATCGTTGGCGAGTAATGATCTTTATGCTAGCGTCAGCGAATTGGGAAGCTAAGTCATGCCTAAAAGAACGTATCAACCTCGTAAACGGCGTAGGGCCAGAGTCCATGGATTTCGGTCCAGAATGAGTAGTAAGAACGGACGTAATGTTCTTAAGCGTAGAATGTTTAAAGGGCGTCACAGGCTTACAGTTGCTTGAAGAATTCTTGTATGAGTTTCGGATCAGCAAATGTTGAAAGAACGGCGGCTTAGGAAAAGGAATGACTTTTCCGCGCTTCGCAGCGGCGGTAGGAGCTGGGCCAACCGATATTTTGTATTGCTTACTCGCCCTAATGACTTAACCGTAAGTCGCTTTGGGTTCTCCATAAGTAAAAGAGTTGGAGGATCGGTCGTTCGTAATAGGCTAAAGCGCCGCCTGAAGGAAATAATTCGTGTTCTTGATGTGGATGAAGGATGGGATGTGTTGTTAATAGCCAGAAGAGATGCTGCCTGTCCCCATTATAATCACCTGAGAGCCTCCGTCGCAGACTTATTGCACAGGGCAAATATTGCTGATAGGACGATATGGAACAATGATGAGAATTAAGCGCTCTCAGGAAGATAGACAATAAACAATTATGAAGAAAGCTTTACTAGTAGGAATTAGAGTTTACCAAGTTATTATTTCTCCTTATGTTGCTTCGGGTCTTTGTCGTCATTTTCCGTCTTGTTCTGCCTATATGATGGAGGCAATTGTTAAGTATGGCGTCTTCAAGGGAGTTTGGTTTGGTGCCAAAAGATTAGTAAGATGCCGTCCTGGGGGGTCTTACGGTTACGATCCGTTACGATAGTTATGATGTCTTTACAGCTATTTAGATTCATCTCTCCGTTTTGTTTTGTCAAATGGTATGCTCTCTTTGCCAAATGGGTTGGCTTTTCTGTTCTAGTGATTTTGGTAGGTTGTATCCTAGGATGTACTGGTCAGCGGTTAAGTGCTCCAGAGGTTTGGTCAAGTGGAGTAATCTCCGAAGAGACTCTCTTTATTGGGACTCGAGAAGGTGATTTAAGAGCAATAAACATCTCTGATGGAAGCACTAAGTGGATTTTTGAATTGCAGGGAGAGAAGGGACTTAGAGGCGTTTATGGTAGTCCTGTGATTGATCAAAACATCCTCTATGTCGGAGGATATGATGGGTTACTTTATGCTCTTTCGCTAGATGGAAATTTATTGTGGCGAGAACCGGTAGGCGGACCTATAGTAGGTTCACCATTGGTAACGGAAAATGCGGTTTTTGTTGGTTCAAGTGACGAGAATATTTATGCCATAGACACAACGGATAGGTCCAGAAAGTGGGTATATAAGACCGATGGGCGGATTTGGTCTACACCAGTGGCGAGCGAAGATATATTGTATGTCACCTCTTTGGATCACAAGTTATACGCGTTAGATTCGCATGAAGGAACACTAGTTTGGGTATTCGAGACTGGCGGGGCTATCGCAGCATCTCCTGTTTTGGATGATGACACCATTTACATTGGCTCCTTTGATGGTAACTTCTATGCTCTGGAGGCTTCATCTGGCCGTGAAAAGTGGCGATTTGAGGAAGCAGACAACTGGTATTGGGGAACTCCTTCGCTTGTTGATAATATTCTTTACGTACCTTCACTTGATGGGAACCTTTATGCACTTGATAAATTCACTGGATCACTAGTCTGGACAGTCGAGACTGATGGTCCTATTGTTGGGACCTCTGTTACCGTGGGCGATAAGCTTGTAATTCCCTCCTATGATGAAAAAATATATGTTGTGCGTTTGAAAGATGGAGTGGTCCTTGATACATGCGATGTTAAGACAGAAGTGCGCTCATCCCTTACAGAGCAAGCAGGTGTGATATTTATGAATGCGCATGATCGTAGTATTCGGGCACTACGAATTAAGACGAATGGAAATCCTGATGAAGAATGGGTGTATCTTGCCAAGGAAGATAATCCAGTACAGATGGGCAGGGCACCAGATTGCTAATATGTCGCCTATCAAAATAGCAGAGAGAAATTAAATTTTGCAGATTTTTATTGACATATGGAATATGGCAATCATACAGCCGATGATAAACAGTCTTGTGCTGCTTTATAGTTTAGCTTTTCTAAATTTCGGAATAGCAATACTTATCTTCACTGGAATAATACGCGCATTAATGATTCCACTCACAATCAGACAAAGTCGTCAACTGAAAAAGATGACAGACTTGCAACCCAAGCTCAAAGCTGTTCAAGCCCGATATCCTAAGGATAAGCAGAAATTATCTCAAGAGACTATGAAGGTTTATCGTGAGAATGGGGTAAACCCAATTGGATGTCTCGGGCCTCTTGTGATCCAATTCCCGATATGGATAGGATTATTTCAGGCAATAATTCAAACTTTGCCTTCCACTCCAGAGCGATTAGTTGGCTTGTCTCAGCATATGTATACATGGCTCCCCTTCGTACACGAAGTGATTCCATTAGATAGTACGTTTTTGTGGCTGGATTTATCTGTGCCGGACCCTACACCAGTAATGCCAGTGCTCGTGGGTGCTTCAATGTGGCTCACTCAAAAGATGACAACTATGCCATCTGCAGATCCGAGGCAGGCCCAAACGAACCGCATGATGCTGTGGATGATGCCACTGATGTTCGGGTTTTTTACAACGACATTTCCCAGTGGACTTGCTCTTTACTGGACTGTGTCAAATATAATAGGAATTGTAATTCAAGGATTTGTCACTGGTTGGAACCCGATCGTCGACTTGTTTAAATTCAAGTCTGGAGGTGCTGACGCAGAGTTAGCGACACCTGTTTCAGAATCGTCCGCGACGGGAACACCTTTGACTGAGGAGGCACCTAGTAATGCCAACGATAGAGATAACAGCCAAGACTCCAGAAGAGGCAATCGAAATCGCACTAAAGGAGCTGGACGCAGAACGAGGCGAGGTCGAAATAGACGTCGTTAGTCATGGTAAGGCGGGTATATTAGGTATTGGAAGTGAACCCGCAAAAGTGAAAGTCACTTTAGTGGAGCAACCTGCTGACGTGGTGAAAGAAACTCAAGAGGTGCTAAATAGTCTTATTTCTGCCATGGGTGTCGATGTTATAGTTAATCTCAAACAGGCACATAATGAAGATTTAGGTGGTCCGATGTTTGAGATAGAGGGCGAGGACTCAGGCTTATTGATTGGAAGAAGAGGTGAAACCCTGAGGTCTTTACAGTTTCTTGTTAAATTTATAGTTAGTAAGCGGCTTCAATTCAGAGCAGCGCTATCTATCGATGTTGAAGGTTATCAAGCCCGAAGATACAATTCTTTGAATAATTTAGCAAGGCGAGTGGCGCAGAGAGTTCTTAGTACTGGAAGTCCTATAACCTTGGAGCCAATGCCCGCAAACGAGCGCAGAATTGTACACGTAACACTGGCAGAACATTCTGGTGTCACTACAGAAAGTATCGGGATTGGAGAAGAACGACAAGTGGTGATCCAGCCTAGTTAATTTCAGATGGCAGATAGATTTTCGAGCATGTAGATTATTATCAGTAAGATAATTACTGTACAATTTATATATTAGAGCAATTGTAAGGTCCCCACTAGGGCGTTGGTTATAACTATGACGGAGTCAATGAGCGTGGTGGTGTCATATTCCAAAAACATTGCCACAGTGAAACTTAATCGTGGAAGCCATCACAATAGGATTAATGAAAATATGGCTTTTGAATTGCAGGATGCGTTCGGCCACTTAGGACAAAATCCCTCTGTAAGAGTTGTGATATTGAGTGGCGTGGGTGAATATTTTTGCAAAGGAACCGACTTCCCCCCTATTTCTTCCCAGTTAAGCAATGTATCTTATGAATCCACTTTGGAAATGCTGAGAGTGTCTGACGTTGTAGCCTCTATTAGACAGCCTGTCATAGCCGTTATTAATGGGGATGCGATTGATCAAGGCATGGAATTGACACTGGCTTGTGATATTAGAATAGCATCTACGAGCGCTATGTTTGGCCTAACCCAAATGAGTAAGGGGTATATTCCTTGGGATGGAGGTAGCCAGAGACTTCCAAGACTAATAGGCCAGGGAAGAGCTATGGAAATGATACTTAATTCTCGTATTATTGGTGTTGACGAGGCTCTTCACATGGGATTGATCACTTCGGAAGTTCCACCTGAAAAGCTTGAAAATATTGGCTTGCTGATGGCTTCAACAATTGCATCCCATGGCCCAACAGCTACACAATATTTAAAGGAAGCTGTGTTGAAAGGTTCAGATCTAACTTTAAGGCAAGGATTGCGATTAGAGGCGGATCTGAGCTTTCTGCTACAAACTACTTCTGATAGATCCGAAGGAATTAAGTCCTTTTTGGAACGGAGGAAACCTGAATACAAAGGGGAATAACTAGTTTGAAATGAAAACAGTTCTTTGTTCGAAGACCGGATCAGTATTTAGTATAGTTCTGAACAGGCCGGAGGTGATAAATGCTTTCAATGTTCAAATGCGAGATGAATTATATATGAGTTTGGGTAGCGCCTGTGATGACCCTACTGTGAAAGTGATTGCGATAAGTGGGGCTGGCGAAAGAGGTTTTTGCGCTGGGGCTGATCTTGGGGAATTCGGAAGTGCACCATCTATAGCAACTGCAAGGGAGGTCAGATGGGAAAGAGATTTGTGGGGGATGTTCTTATCAGTGAAGAAACCCGTTATTGTAGCGTTGCATGGGTATGTGATTGGATCAGGACTAGAGATCGCGTGTTTAGGTGATATTCGAATTGCTTCTAGAGACGCTGTTTTTAGTATGCCTGAAGCAGCTTTGGGATTGTTGCCAGCCGCTGGAGGATCACAGACTCTTGCTAGAGTTGTAGGGCAATCTAGGGCTGTTGAGATATTGCAGATGGGGATCAAGATTGATGCGGATAAGGCAAAAAATATTGGCTTGGTTCACGAAGTTATCCCCAGGAAGAATTTGCATGACAGGCTTCTTTCAGTGTCGAATTCACTGGCATCAATAAATCCATCTTTGCTCGCTGCGGTCAAGCGATCTGTCAATGAAGGTATGGATTTATCACTTGAGGGTGGGATACGTCTGGAAAAGAGACTAGCTGCCAGCAGTATACAGGCATTATAAATCTGTTTGGAGATACATATGTTGAAACTATTAGAAACTAATGGTGCATTTATATGAATATTCCCAATATCTTGGTGGTGGAAGATGAGATAAACATAGCTGATGCTCTGAGATATAATCTGGAACATGAAGGCTATAAGGCAATAATAGCTGGGGATGGGGAAGAGGGACTTAGGCTGGCTCGGGAGTCATCTCCTGATTTAATTGTGTTGGATGTTATGTTGCCCAAATTAGATGGGTTTGAGGTGTGTCGAATATTGAGACGGGAAACGAATGTACCGATCCTAATGCTCACAGCAAGGGGCGAGGAAATAGATAGAGTCGTCGGTTTGGAAATTGGTGCCGACGATTATGTTACAAAGCCTTTTAGCACAAGAGAGTTGTTAGTCAGGATAAGAAACATGATTAGGAGATCCAGCACACCTAATGTTAACTCTAAAGTGAATCAGTTAGGGAATGCAATCGTATCAGGAGATCTTGAAATTGATAGGTCCAGCCATCTTGTTCGAAGAAAAGGCGAATTATTAGAATTCAGACCTCGTGAATTTGAGTTATTAGCTTTACTCGTGGAAAACAAGGGGAAAGCTTATACCAGAGATCAAATTCTTGAAAATCTTTGGGGCATTGACTACTACGGAGACATAAGAACTGTAGATGTCCACGTTCGATGGATCCGCGAGAAGATAGAGAATGACCCTAGTCATCCTGTAAGGATTGTGACGATTAGGGGGATAGGTTATCGGTTTGACGGATGAGAATAAGGCTTCCTCTACATTGGCGTATAGCATTGGCCTACACCGCACTGATATTTTTGACTATGGGAATTGTCAGTGCTTATTTGGTTGGGTTCATTGAAGACAGATTCTATAAAGGCATGGAAACTAGGCTGGAAGAAGAAGCTGGGCTAGTGGGTGAATCCATGATCTCATTCTTATATCCGACACCGGATCTGGAGAGCCTACACGAGGCGAGTATCCGTGCAAGCGTAATTATTGGAGGAGATAAAGGCCAGAGCTCACGGATTACCATAATAGATAGTAATGGAAGAGTTTTGTCTGATTCTTCTATTGATCCATTGTCTCTCCCTAATCAGTCGTACAATGAAGAATTTATAGATGCAATATCAACTGGATTGGGCCGTGATATGAGAGAAAGTTCCCATCACCCCGACAATGTTCTTTATACTGCGGTGCCGATCATATTGGATGACAAGGTTATAGGCGTCTCCAGAATAGGTCTGCCACTTCGGGAGCTTCGGTCAAGTATCAATAGAATACTTGGAACGATTGCTGTTTCTGCATTAATAGTAGCTTTTCTTTCGGTTGCCTTAGGCTATTATGTCTTTAGGCGAACCACTAGATCAGTACAAACTGTGGCTGAGGGTGCAATGCAGTTGGCAAGTGGAGATTTGGAATACAGAGTACAGGCATTGTCGTCTGATGAAACACAAGATTTAGCTGATGCATTTAATAAGATGGCTACCACTATACGCAAAACAGTTAGAGACCTTTCCGGTGAAAGTGCTAAGTTGGGTGCAGTCTTGGATACTATGGCAGATGGCGTTGTGGTGCTGGATCACTCCGGGAGAGTAGAATTAATGAACCCTGCCGCGGAGTGGCTTTTAAATGTTGGGGTAAATGATTCGGTGGGCAGCCACTTTGTTGAGTTGGTGCGTGATCACGATATACAGGGTTTGCTAACAAAATCTTCGGAGGTTGGTTCTATCTGGCAAACAGAGTTTGAATTACTTCCAACCAGGAGATTTTTAAGTGCTATCGCTACTCCCTTAGGTGAGAAAGGCGAGAAAGGCACCCTGATTACATTGCATGATTTGACACGCCTCAGACAGATAGAAACAACAAGGCGAGAATTTGTTACTAATGTGTCTCATGAACTCAAAAGCCCCTTGGCATCAGTGAAGGTCATGGTTGAAACATTGGAGAGTGGTGCTGTACCTGTTGAAGACACGGCACGAGATTTTCTTAACCGCATAAACACTGAAGTGGATCGTATGCACGCCATGATTGATGAACTTTTGGAACTGTCGAAGTTGGAAAGCGGACAAATACCTCTCAATATAACCTTTGTAGATGTTAAATCTCTCGTTGAAGAAATTGTTGCTGAGTATTCTCCTTTAGTTGAGAATAGAGGCTTAGTAATTGATAGCGATCTTCCCTTGTGCGAGTGTCAGGCCACTGGGGAAAGGGAAAAAATTAGGCAAGTTCTAATAAATTTAGTTGAGAACGCGTTAAGGAACACCGAGTCTGGTGGTATATATATATCTGTTTCTCCGGGTGTGGATCAGATAACAATAGCCGTAAGAGATACTGGATTAGGAATATCTAGAGAACATATCCCTCATGTGTTTGAACGATTTTACAAAGTAGATAGATCTCGAAGAGATGGAGGGAGTGGCTTGGGGCTTGCAATAGTAAAGCATATTGTACAGGCACATGGTGGAGAGGTAGATGTGCAGAGTTCTATAGGCGAAGGTAGCGTGTTTTCGTTTACTTTGCCGGTGAATATGAGATCGGAATAATAATTAACATATTTCCCTTTAAATTAGTCATCACATAATCTGTTTTTAGCAGGATAGGGGAATAGGCTGCAAGGGCGGGTACATGAATTATTATTGTCAGTGGTCACTCTATTGGTTTTGCGATAGAAGATATTTTGTCTATTCAAACAGTTTGCCTTGTAACTTGAATCAATGTGGGTAAATATGTAAACTCCCTAGTATTTTCTAGGTAAATGACTACTTTAGAGAACATAACGGCCTTGACCTAAGTTAACGCAGTAGTCACTATAGATATTGATTTTAGTCTCAGTCTCGCAGGATTTAGAAGAGAATTTGTGAGGAGTCACCAGAGTCAGGAAGAGAGGGAATGAGCATGCCACGAGTAGATTTCGATAGGGACCTCAGAATGCTTCAAGATGATCTATTACTCATAGGAAGTATGGTTGAGAAAGCTATAGCTAGGTCTGTGGAAGCTTTGAAATCTCGGGATTTGCGCATTTCTAATGACGTTATTAATGAGGACGATATTATAGATGCGAAGAGAATTGAGATAGAAGAACGATGCATAGATTTGATCGCGACGCAACAACCTTTGGCTGGCGACCTCAGGGTGCTAATAACCGTTTTGCATCTGGTCGGAGAGCTAGAAAGGATGGGGGATTATGCCGAGGGCATTGCGAAAATTACGTTAATGATGGGAGAAGAACCGCCTCTTAAGCCGCTCATTGACATTCCAAGAATGGCTGAAAAATCTATGGATATGTTGCGTAGAAGCCTTGATGCATTTATAAATCGAGACGTTGTCTCGTCTATGGTGATAATGACTGATGATGATGAGATAGACAAACTTTATGAGCAAGTTTACAGAGAGTTGTTAACGTATATGATGGCCGACTCTGAGACTATTAGGCGTGCAACTCACTTGCTCTGGGTGGCGCATGATCTGGAACGAATTGCTGATCGAACTACTAACATAGCTGAAAGGGTTATTTATTTGGTCACGGGTCGACAGGCGGAATCAACCGTATCTCAAAATCGGTAGACATGCTGAACGAAGCACCATCTATAATTAAGACCAGTCCTTGTGGAATCTGTAAGATATCGGATCAAGCCGTTGTTGAAAAAATAAAGGTCTGTTATACTAGGCCCGTCGTTCGTTAGATGTTGTACTAGTATGCCTAAAAGCCTGTATCAGCTTGTCCTCAGGCCGTGGGTAGAACTGCTCATCAGAATTAACGCTCGGCAGAAGAAATTGAAGGGATTAAGAAAGGAGGTGGGCCTTTGCATTGGATTGATTATGAAAGCCCTCATTCTATAAAAGACGCAGTGGATCTGCTTAATAGTTCTGGTGGTGCACGTCCTATAGCAGGCGGTACTGATGTTCTTGTTCAGCTCAGGGCTGGAGCTATGCCTGGAGTCAATCTGTTGGTTGACGTGAAAAATATACCTGAGATGAATGAACTTAAATATGATGCTGGCAGTGGGCTTACCATTGGAGCCGCTGTTCCATGCTATAAGATTTATGGAGATGATGCGATTGCGAAAGCTTATCCTGGCCTGATCGATTCTGCTTCCTTAATAGGGGGCACACAGATACAGGGCAGAGCTTCGCTTGGTGGTAATTTGTGCAACGCGGCGCCCAGCGCTGATTCTGTTCCAGTCATGATAGCGCTAGGGGGAATAGCTCGAATTGCAGGTCCAAATGGTGATAGGGAAGTCCCACTTGAGGATTTTTGTGTCGGTGTACGACAAACGGTTATCCAGCAAGGCGAAATTCTAACAGCCATTCATTTCCCAGCACCAGTCTCAAATAGTGGTGCCAATTACATGAGATTCATACCTCGTAATGAAATGGATATAGCGGTTGCTGGTGTTGGCAGTTCCGTTGTACTGGAAAATGGCAATATTAAATCCGCTAAAGTTGCCTTATCCTCGGTAGCACCAATTCCGCTTTATGTGAAAGAAATAGGCGAAACACTTGCTGGAAAACCTGCGAATGAAGATTCACTAGAACAGGCGGGTTTACTTGCGAAGAACGCTGCAAAACCTATTACTGATATGAGGGGGACCGTTGAATACAGGAAGCACCTGTGTGACGTGTTAACACGTCGCTCACTTAAAATTTCGATCGATCGAGCTAAGGAGGCCTAATAAATGCCCGGAAAAACACAAGTTCAAACTACCATTAACGGCGAATCCGTCGAGTTTCTGTGTGAGCCAAGGCAAAGTCTCTTGGAATGCTTACGAGATGTTATAGGTCTCACTGGTACTAAGGAAGGATGCAACGATGGAAATTGCGGTGCATGCACAGTGGAGATGGATGGCCGGATCGTGACCTCTTGTTTGGTTCTTGGAGTAGAGGCGGAAGGTAAAGAGATTACGACTATTGAAGGAATTGCAGATGGAAGTGAATTGCATCCAGTTCAGCAAGCATTTCTAGAAAACGCAGCTCTGCAGTGCGGCATTTGTACTCCAGGGTTTATTGTTTCATCAAAGTCTTTACTAGAAAATATCCCCAATCCCAGTGAGCATCAAATAAGGTTCTGGCTCGCCAACAATTTATGTCGGTGTACAGGCTACGATAAGATAGTTCGTGCAGTGCAAGACGCTGCCGTAAAGATGCAGGAGGCCTAGAGAATGACATCTACGCAATACGAAAGGAATGTAATACTTTCTAATGTTGACTATGATGTAGTCGGCACTCGACCGATTCGACCTGATGGTGTTGATAAAGTAAGAGGGAGGGCTTTGTACGCGGCTGACTTTGATGCGTCAGGTCTTCTCCATGGTAAGGTACTACGAAGTCCTCATGCTCACGCGAGGATTAAGTCTATTGATGTCAAAAAAGCTGAAGCCTTGCCCGGAGTTATGTCTATTGTAACTGGTAAAGATTTACCAGAGTCTGAGAAAGATAGTGATAGATATGCTCGTGAAAATATTTTGGCAGGTGAAAAAGTTGTTTATAAAGGGCAGGCTATAGCTGCAGTTGCTGCTAGCAACCCGCATGTTGCAGAAGAAGCCGTATCCTTGATAGAGGTCACGTATGAGGTCCTGCCCCCAATTATGACCGCACCACAAGGGATGGAACCAAATGCAGCCATACTACATGAAGGCCTTACAACTGAGGAGCTTGGCGAGAAAACCGACAAAGTTAGTAACGTTGCCAATCACTTTCAGCATATTAAAGGCGATGTTGAAACAGGATTTTCGGAAGCTGACTGTATAGTTGAGCGGGAATACAACACTGTCACTGTACATCAAGGCTACCTCGAGCCTCATTCAGCTACCGCGTTTTGGAATAGTGATGGGAGACTCCATATCTGGTGTAGTACCCAAGGTGCCCATCCTGCGAGAGACGCGACAGCGAAAATTTTGGGCTTGCCAGTATCGCAAGTTCGGGTAACACCAATGGAAATTGGCGGGGGTTTCGGAGGGAAAATACCAATATATTTGGAGCCGATAGCTGCTTTATTGTCTAAAAAGAGTGGTCATGCTGTTCAGATTTCTATGAGTCGTGCGGATGTTTTCGAGTCCACTGGACCGACAAGCGGTTCCAATATGACTATCAAAATTGGTGCCAAAAGTGATGGAACTATTACAGCCATGCAAGCGAGGCTTGCCTTTGAGGCAGGCGGCTTTCCTGGATCGCCAGTGAACGCGGCGGCTATTTGCGTCTTTGCCGCCTATGATGTAGAAAATGCGCAGATTGATGGTTATGATGTAGTGGTGAACAAACCTAAATCTGCTCCATACAGGGCTCCAGGAGCTCCAAATGCTGCTTTTGCATGTGAACAGGCCATGGACGAATTATCTCAGCAGTTGGGTATTGATCCTATAGACTTGAGACTTAAAAATTCTGCAAAGGAAGGGACTCGTCGAGCAGATGGGCCGACCTTTCCGCGAATAGGTGCTGTAGAAGTTCTCGAAGCAATGAAAGATCACCCTCATTATAGTGCACCCCTTGGGGCCAATGAAGGACGGGGAGTTGCTATTGGCTATTGGTTTAATATTGGATTTGAGTCAAGCGTGAGTATTTCAGTTAATGCGGATGGAACGGTGAGTCTGGTTGAAGGCTCTACAGACGTTGGTGGTTCTAGAGCGTCTATTGCTATGCAGGCTGCAGAGGCGCTGGGAATTCCCATGGAGGATGTGTATCCGTCGGTTGTGGATACTGACTCCGTTGGATTTACAGCGGTCACTGGTGGGAGTCGGACAACGTATGCAACTGGATGGGCGGCCTATGAGGCAGCTCAAGATCTTAATGCACAGATGATAGAGCGAGCTGCCAGTATATGGGATGTTGATGCAGATGGGATTGAATGTGTCTCTGGAGTTTTCCAGTCCAAGAGTGATCCTGAATTGAAGATGACGTTTAAGGAATTGGCAGCCCAACTAGCGGATACCGGTGGCCCTTTAATGGGTAGAGCGGCAATGAATGCAGGTGGCCTAGGGGCGAGTGGGGGGTCTTTTGCAGGTAACATCGTGGATGTCGAGATTGATCCAGACACTGGAAAGACAACAGTGAAGAGATTTACGGTTGTTCAGGATGCTGGTAAGGCGATACACCCTAGCTATGTAGAAGGACAAATGCAGGGAGGAAGCGTTCAGGGGATCGGTTGGGCACTTAACGAGGAATACTATATGAGAGATGATGGCTCTATGGCGAATACCTCATTGCTCGATTATAGAATGCCTACCAGTCTTGATATCCCTATGATCGATACTGTGATTGTGGAGGTTGCTAGTCCAAGCCATCCTTTTGGTGTAAGAGGGGTCGGTGAGGCAAATATAGTTCCTCCTACGGCTGCGATAGCAAATGCGATTCAGGGAGCAACAGGACTGAGGATGAATAATCTTCCAATGAATCCTGTGGCAATTATGGAAGCGAAATGGAAGCAAAACGGATAAGGTATTTCCGGACGAACAGGGTCAGATGCAATTGCACCTGACCCCGTTCGTCTTTCAAGTTTAAAGAAAAGTCTTATGGCAACAGTTTTTATACCATCTCTAATGCAGAATCTTACTAACGGAGAGCACCTCGTAGAAGTTGACGGGACTAACGTTAGAAGAGTTATTGAGAACCTCGAAAAGGCATTTCCAGGTATTAAAGAAAGGTTAGTAGATGACGACCGGATTAAACCGAATATTTCGGTCGCCGTGGATGGTGAAGTAAGTCCTTTAGGAATGCTTGAGAAAGTTGCTGAAAATAGCGAGGTTCATTTTTTACCGGCAATAGGTGGTGGGTATTGAGTAGTGTCGTTTAAAAAATGTTAACTAATAAGAGGGATTTTAAAAAAGGCCGACTGCTGTATGAAAGCATCGGCCTTTTTAATTGGATTTAAAAAAGTTGATTGTAAAAGGTATGACAGGTGAATAATATGACTGCTAAAGATATAAAAGGGGTGATTGTTCCTATATTGACTCCCTTGAATGATGACGAATCAGTAGATACAGGGTCGCTCCGTCGTCTAGTTAATTATCTTATCGAAAATGGTGTCCATGGAATATGGGTCTCCGGAACAACTGGTGAGTTTGCTAATCTCACAGACAGAGCAAGGTTAGTTAGTACGGAAATTGTTGTAGATGAGGTGGCAGGTAGGGTGCCGGTTATCGGCAATGTTTCGGGTGGCAGTACGCAATTGTCGATAAATTTGGCTCTAGAAACGCGCGAATTAGGACTTGATGGTATAGCGGTAACTCCGCCATATTACTATCCGAACGCGCAAGACGAGCTTCTAGATCATTATAGATATATTCAAAGTCGCGTGGGTATGCCACTGTGGGTTTATAACATACCGCAAACAGTCAAAACTGCAGTGGCTCCTACAACTGTTGCGACACTGGCTAGTGAGGGTGCAGTCGTAGGAATCAAGGATAGCTCTGGTGCAGGAGAGCTTCTGGCAGAACTCAACGTCCTTTGTGAGCAAGGTGGTCTATCATTACTTAGATTTTTAGGAACCGCTTTTAGGATTACGACTGCCGGGTCTGTGGGAGTGCATGGAGTGATACCTGGGGGAGCAAATTTAATTCCCAGAATAGCAAGTCAAGCGTGGGAAGCAGGCGTTGCTGGGGACTCCAATATGATTAAAGACTGCAATGCCAAGATTATTGCCATGCAGAAATTACCCAAATTGGCACAGGGTGGAGGGCCTAACGCGGCAAGCTTTGCTGGTATGAAATCGGCTCTGAAAATACTAGGTGTTATTGATAATGACACAATGTCCCGACCATTGAGGGCTTTTTCTGAAGATGAGAAGAAAAATATTCCTCCGATCTTGGAAGAACTAGGATTACTGAATTAGTGGCTCTCAGATCTTCTTTTAGTTTATTTACTAACTCTCGATTATAATGGTGGGGTCTTATATGGCGAATCCTCTCAAACGCTGGCAAGTGCTCAGAGACGCCAGAATTGCCTATGTTGATTGGGGCGAAAACGGTCCTACCATTTTGCTATTGCATGGTGATATGCGGACGGGGCGTAGTTGGGATGCGGTAGCAAGGTCGCTAAGAGCTATGTTTCATGTGATTTCTGTAGATGCTAGAGGCCATGGAGATAGTGAGTGGTCTGATCATGGATACAGATTTGATGAGCGGGTCAAAGATCTTGCTGCGTTTTGTATAGCTCTGGGTTTGAAAAATATAGTTGGAGTAGGCCATTCGACAGGCGGAGTAGTTATGGCTCTATGTGCTGCGCAATACCCTACTATATTTAAAAGATTAGCACTGTTGGAACCAATGATCGTTGTAGACGAGAAGTTCCAGAGTGCAATGATAAAGAGAAGTGAATTTTCTAGAACTACATGGAAGGACCGAGAGGAATTATTTATATTCCTTAAAAACCATGCCGGAGCCGGGTTTTGGCGAGAAGATGTTATTCAAGATGTTGTACAGCACGAATCATATTTCAGAAAAGATGGTTTGCTAGATATGAAATGGTCACCAAACAGTTTTAGAGAAACAGAGCGGGATGGAGATTATGTAGACTTGAAGCCCATCTTTCGTGATTTAAATATTCCTATATTGCTTGTACGAGGGAGTGCGGAGCAAAATACGTTTGAGAATTTGCACTACGTGCCTGAAGATATGCCTAATGTTTCTAGGTGTACGATAAGAAATACAGGCCATAATATGTACATGGAAAAGCCTGAGTCAGTGGCACAGCTCCTGATAAAATTCAATGATAGTCAGTCCATTCCAACCTGCCTTTAGCCTATCGTTCACTTGATTTTGTGTTGATAATGTATAACATATGGCCGAAGAACATTAAGACATGATTGTGTGGTGTCCATTGTAGGCTGGGGAAATGAGCGTGCAATGAACGTGAAACTTTAAAAGTTTTAGACGAGGATTAGACATATGTCACGAGAAGAAATAGATCTGATTGCTCACCTCATGAGAAGAGCTGGGTTTGGAGCTTCATGGGATGAACTGAAAGTGTTGGAAGAAAATGGATATGATGCGACTCTTGCAGCGCTTCTTGATTTTCCAACGGTGAACGTCAGAATGGATGAAAGTCTCGTTCGCCGTTATCACACCGACAGTTCGGCTATGATGGGGCCATCTGGTAGTCCCATGAGCTGGCTTTACGGCATGGTATCTACTTCTGCTCCACTGCAAGAAAAAATGGCGCTATTTTGGCACGGCGTTTTCGCCACTGCGACTAGCAAAATGCAGATGGGGAAAACGGTATTTGATCAGATTAAGATGTTTAGGCAGTATGGAATGGGTGATTTCCCCACGCTTCTAACTAGGTTGTCTATGAATCCGGCAATGGTTTATTGGCTCGATAATCATGATAATCATAAAGGGGCAATTAACGAAAATTTCGGAAGAGAACTATTAGAACTATTTTCCATGGGAGTCGGCAACTATACAGAACAAGATGTCAAAGAGAGTGCGAGGGCTTTCACGGGCTATACTCTTCAAGATTTAAACTATTTTGTAGTTCGGAATGAGAGGTGCTCGATCTGGCCATATGGACGGACTACATTGGGATTCTCATACGATGATGAAGATAACGACAAAGGCGAGAAAGAATTTCTTGGTCATTGTGGCAATCACAATGGTGAAGATATAATCAAAATCATTTGTCAGCAACCTGCAACTGCAAGATTCATAGCGAGACATTTATATAATTTCTTTGTGGCAGATGAACCACTGGTACCCCAATGGCCCTATACACCTCCAAAAGATCCCAGGGCCATTGACTTACTGGTGGATGCCTACTACGAGAGTGATTACAATATTGGCCATATGGTTTCGATGTTATTTAGTTCCCAGTTCTTCAAATCCAGGGAATGTTGGAATTCAAAAGTTAAGAGCCCTGCGGAGCTTGCGGTTGGTGTATTAAGACTGACCAATGAGTTTTCTCATCCGCGGAGAGAGATGTTTGATGTAAGCAGGCAGATTGCGTTTATGGGTCAGGATTTGATGAATCCACCCAGCGTAGAAGGCTGGCATGGTGGCCAAGACTGGATTGAATCTGGAACATTGATGGAAAGAATAAATTTTGCATCTGAACATATCGGTAATCTGGATGCCCCAGGTGTAAAAACTATTATTGGCGCTATCAATACCAATGACCCAGAGCAGTTGATAGATTCTTGCCTGGATCATCTCGGTGCCATATCTATCAATGAAGATACACGAGCCAGTATTTTGAGATTTGTCGATAAATCCAATTCTGATAAAAGAGTTTTAGATGAAGAATTGTCATTGAATGTCCTCAGGATGATAGTTTCCAGTCAAGAATTCCAGAGAGTTTAATTATGGTTTCTAAAATAGATAGCACGACTACTGGGCTGACCTACAGCCACACGGTTGGACTGGCGACAATGATAGGGAGAGGATTTTATTTCCCGGTAGATCTGGCTATCACATCTGAGGAAAACATGCTGGTCCTAAGTAGGTCGTTGGAAATATTTGCGTATGGAACAAGAGTGACCGTGTGTAATGCTGACAGTGAATTTTTTGGTACCTTCGGAAATCCTGGTACAGAAAACGGACAATTCATGTGGCCCAGTGGTATAGCTCTGGATAGTGAAGACAATGTCTATGTTGTTGATGATCATCTTCATAGGGTTGTTGTTTTTGGTCGGGATGGGGAACCCTTGAAGACATGGGGTATTAAGGGAAATGCCCAGGGAGAATTATATGGCCCTTGCTCCATTGCATTTGACAGTAGCGACAATGCATATGTCAGCGATCACCTGAATCACAGGATTCAAAAATTTACCCGAGATGGAGAGTTCATCTTGGAATTTGGTCGCAAAGGTGATCTCCCTGGAGAATTGGATCTCCCTTGGGGTGTTTCTGCACAGCATGGAAGTATCTGGATTGCAGATTGGGGTAACGATAGGGTACAAGAATTTTCAGAAACTGGAGAATTCATTAAGAGTATCGGGACTTCGGGTAGGAGAGACGGCGAGATGATTCAACCGTCCTCTGTTGCGGTCGATACTGACGGTAATGTATATGTATGCGACTGGGGCAATGAACGGTTGCAGATATTTGATGCTAATGGAAATTTCATAACAAAAGAACGGGGAAGAGCGACAGATTCCAAATGGGCTAAAGATTATCTGGAAAGCAACGTTGAAGAAGCGGAAGCTAGGAAAACAGCTCAATTAGAGCCTGATGTTTCATGGTTAGTTGATGATCCGCATGAAGAGTCTTCTTATGTAGAAAAGTACTTTTGGGGACCGACGGCTGTGTTGCTAGATAAATCCGGTCGTATATATGTAAATGAAAGTAACAGGCATAGGATTCAAATATTCAATCGTAACTTCTAGCGAAATCGTTCGATGTCTCAATCCGATGCTAGACGCTCCTCCACCTGATACCCAGGATTGCTTCCAAGGGAAGTGGGTGGAATTGAGGAAACTTAGGGATAGCCCACCCCTATCGCGTAAGAGCCCTATAAGCCTTAATAGTATTCTCTCTATTTATCCAATAGCCAAATAGCCCCCTTTATCTTGTTGTGTAACCGCTCTGCGTGACACTTGCGAGTTTGTTTTCATCCCAGGGATGTGCTCGGGCTACGTCTTCATTGATATCAGATCCCCACCCGGGTGCACTGGGCACCGTCATGTATCCGTCTACAATTTCAGGCACGGAAGTTGTCAATTCATCTTTCCATGGGACATCGTCTATGTCTATTTCCATGATTCTAACGTTCGTTAGAGATGCACAAAGGCTGGCGCTTACAAAACTGGATAAATGGCTGTAATAATTGTGAGGAGCTACATTGTGCTGGTAAACTTCGGCAAGGTCTCCGATCTTCTTGGATTGGCTAAACCCGTTCCACGGTACGTCAATCATGAACATATCAGCTGCATGGTTCTCAAAATATGGGATGTAATCTCGCATATAGTACAAGTTTTCACCGGTGCAAATTCTTGTAGTAGTTGAATCCTTGATCTGGCGTAGACTTTTGGGATCATACATATCTATTTCGAGCCACAACATGTCAAATTGCTCAAGTATTTTAGCTATCCGAAGAGCAGCTTCAGTTTTAAAATGGAAGTTCAGATCAAGATTTATGTCTATGTCGTCACCAACTGCATCCCTAAAGGTTCCAATTAATCGTTCTATATGAGGGATTAGCCATTTGGGTGCGACTTGATCAGTAGAGCCGAGGCCACCACCAAAACCTCCACCAAATGTTGCGCTTTCTCCCGGTAGTATTACATTGGTTTTAAGAGCTGTAAATCCTCTACTTTTAACCTCCTTGCCCAATTGGCTTATAGACTCCCACGAATCTATGGGAGGCGTTCCAAGTAGCTCATGATGTCTTACTCGAGAAGATCCACAATGAGACCAATATACCCGAACTTTTTCACGTGTGGGCCCTCCAAAAAGCTCTGTCACAGATATACCTAGTGCCTTTGCTTTAATATCTATAAATGCACAATCTAGCCCAGCAATAGCTTTTGCTGCTACGCCTCCAATACTTTGCAGGGTAGCTCGGTACATGTCACGAAAGCGCATTTCATATGCCCTTGGATCTTGGCCGATTAACAAGGGCTTTAGATCACGAATAGTTCCCTCTATACCGTGTGGAGATTTGCCATCACTGCATTCCCCCCAACCGGTGATCCCTTCATCTGTTTCAACTTTGACAAACATCCAGGGTCTCCAACCAGCGTCGACTATGAATGTCTCAATATTAGTGATTTTCATGGATTTTGCTCCCGAACTTATTGGTCTTGATGATATGGATGATAGCATAAAAAATTTCTTCTACAAGGTTGACCTTGACATGTAAGCTTTACTGTTCATAGCATGGTTTTGTGACTTAGGGTTCATAGGACGAGGAGGGAAACATGAGTTTGGAAAAAGAGTTAGCTTTCAAACCTGCCTACGAGGTAAAGGAGCAGATCGTCAATAAAGAAATATCGCCTGTGGAATTAACGCAATTATTTTTTGACAGGATTGATGAATTAGACGGCCAGCTAAATTCGTATATTACTTTGGATTACGAAAATGCTATGCATAGTGCGAGGTCTGCGGAAGAGATTGTGATGAAGGGCGGACCTTTTGGGCCATTGCATGGGATACCGGTGTCGATAAAAGATATGGAGCTTACGAAGAATTTAAGAAGCACTGCTGGCTCGATACTTTTCAAGGATAGAGTTCCAACTGAAGATTCAGTGGTTTCTGAAAGAGTTAGAGCAGCTGGCGCAATAATTCTAGGAAAAACAAATACCCCAGAATTTGGGCATAAAGGGACCACGGAGAATTTGCTGGGGGATGCGTGTAGAAATCCTTGGAATACATCCTATACAACTGGCGGTTCAAGTGGGGGAGCAGCAGCAGCCTTAATATCTGGCTTATGCTCGTTGGCGACCGGTACTGACGGAGGGGGATCTATTAGAATACCAGCAAGCTATTGCGGAGTTTATGGAATAAAGCCAACGCAGGGCAGGGTGCCCAGATATATGGGAGCTGGTTCTTCAGTAATTGCGAATCAGTTGGCAATATCGGGTCCATTATCTCGTACGGTGAGAGACTCAGCATTGCTTTTGCAAGTTTTGTCAGGTCATGATGGAAGAGACCCTGCGTCGATTAGAGATGTTCCACCAGATTTTGTATCTGCGCTCGATATGGATGTGTCTGGTTTAAGAATTGGATGGAGTGCCGATTTTGGCTTTGCCCCCGTTGATCCTGAAGTCGCAGAAGTGTGTTATGAAGCCGCTAAAGCTTTTGAGGAGATAGGTTGTACTGTAGCAGACAGCAATTTGAACCTTGAAAGTCCCGAGCGGTCTTTCAAGGTTCTATTTTCAACTAATACCTATGCTGCCATGTCCAGTGTGATTGAAAGTGATCGTGATAAATTCACAGATTATTTCCTTCATAATATGGATTTTGCTAGGGAATTAACAGGTGCCGATTACGCATTTGCCGTGGGGTATGTCGATTATTTGAGAGCTAAATTTGACCAATTATTTGAAAGTTTCGATTTATTGATATCTCCTACAATGGCTGTACCTCCCTTTCCAATAGGGGATTACCCCGAAAAAATCGCGGGGCAAAACGTCGATCCTTTTGCGGGAATAATACCATTTACTTATCCAATCAATATGATTGGTAATCCGGCGGCTAGTGTTCCAGCGGGCTTTTCTCACACTGGGCTTCCCATAGGCTTACACTTAATCGGGCGTTACGGTGATGAAAGGTTGGTCTTGGCAGCGTCTGCAGCATTTGAAAGGCTACGCCCATGGGCACAGCTGATGCCTCCAGTGTCCTAAATCTATCGGTTGTGCTTGTCATTAGGAGATTGGGATGTGATAAAGTTATGCGGATAATAGTTGCTAGTAAATTAAGTAGTGACTACTGAACATAAATGGTTGTTTCACTGCTTGGGTGAGTTAGGGAAATATGGGAGAAAGTTTCCCCGTCAGCCGCGCCGTGCCAATGCTTTTCACCAGCAGGAATTAATGCTGTGTCGCCCATTTCCATTTCCAATTCCTCTGATTCGTTAGCCACATAACCTTTACCAGAAAGAACGAAAAGGATTTGGTCACTGGTATGCGCGTGGAAGTGATTTTTAGCGCCGTTAAAAAAGGTGACAGTATTGAAGCTAAAATCTTTGCTTGCCCCTTTTCCAACAATAGTTTGTCCTTCGACTCTGTCACCATAGAAAATAGAGTCAGTAGTTCGATCCACGGGTGCATTTTGTCCCTGCTTAATTACTTTCATGCTGTTCGTCTCCTCTTTCCCCAGAAAGCCGTAACTTGGCAGCTGTAGGAATACTTATAGTCTAATTGTATATCAAGAAAATGTCCTAGACTTGCATGGATAGGTTCTAAATGACACAATGTAGGTCCAGATATGCCTAAACAAAGAAGGGATTATTTATCGATAATGAAAGCAGCAAGAATTTCGAGCCCAGGACAATTCGAAGTAGTTGAGACTGATATACCAGAAATATCAGAAGGACAATGCCTGATTAAATTAGAGACATGGTCCGCGTGTGGAAGTGATATCAGGCACAGTTTTGGACCTACGCTGCCTGAAGAAGAATATCCTATGAAAATGGGTGGTCCCTGCCATGAATGTGCAGGCACCATAGTGGAAAGTCGGTCAGCGAAATTCCTGGAAGGACAAAGAGTGATCGTCCTTCCAGGAAGCAGTGGGCAAGGTGGGTTAGTCGAATATATGGCGGGGGATGAAGACAGGATGGCGTTGTTACCTGAAGAAGGGGATATTAACGAGTTGGTAATGTGCCAACCTTCTGGAACGGTCCTGTACGCGTGTCAGCAAATGGGAACCATTTTGGGGAAGGATGTAGTAGTGTTAGGACAAGGAAGTATTGGTCTTTCTTTTACTGCAATATGTGCGCGAGCGGGAGCTAGAAAGGTTATTGCTGTCGATTTACATGATTACAGATTAGAATACTCAAGAAGATTCGGGGCTACTCACACTGTTAATGCGAGTTCAGAGAATGTCGATGAGGCAGTTGCCGAAATCACTGGGGGTAAAGGAACTGACATATCTGTCGAAGCTGCAGGATATCAAGAAACTCTGGAAACTTCGATGCGAATTGTTGGTGATTTTGGGAAAGTGATTTTATTTGGTATTCAGGGAGGAGCCAGAGGAAGTAGAACACCTGTGGATACAAGTCTGTTTTTGCGACATTTACCTACTATCATTCCCACCCAAGGTGCTACAAGTGGAGATCCAATAGCCCATATCGATACTATGATCAGTCTTAGGGAAAGAGGATGGTGGAATCCTGGTGAGATGCTCACTCATACACTCCCCTTTGATGAAGTACAAAAAGCCTATGAAATGTACGATAATCGAGACGACAATATAGTAAAGATAGTTTTATCGTCCTAAGCCTGATGCCAGTTAAAGGCAGGTGATAAAAAAAGACCATGTCTGTGTCCTTGGCCTTGTGTGCTGGTCAGACTGATTACTTTAGAGATCTGCGATATAAATCAATGGTGTTTTGGGTTATAGGGTAGTATTTGCCAGGGGCAACATTTTCCTTTGAGATGAGTTCTTTGATGAATTCTTCAACTGCTTCATGTTCTTCTGCCCATTCCAATACGTCTGTTGCCAAGGCTTCGGGTACCACAATAACTCCGTCATTATCGCCTACGATGAGATCTCCGGGGCGTACTGCCACCCCACCACATTGTATAGTTACGTTAGCCTCATAAGGGTCTATCTCATCTGCGCCACCCATGGGAGTTCGGCCACCAGCGTATATTTTAAATCCATAATCTTTTACGATATCTAAGTCCCGTATTGCCGCATCAGTGACCAGGCCGCCTGCCCTGGCCATTTTTAGTTGCAGAAGCTTGACGTCTCCTCCTATCGCAGCGTATTTTTTCCCCATTCCGTCAATCACTAACACATCCCCCGGTTTGCATGAGCCCATAGCCTCATATTCCGGTGACGCTTCTCCCTTATGTGTTTCTTTAATGATATCTGGCCTAGGAGGGATGAATCTTAGGGTTTTTGCTACGCCTACCATCATTTGGTTATCTGGTGTGAAACAGTGAACCCCTCTCGGAAAACAGTCGCCATAGCCGGAGGCACGCATGGCAGAATTTATCGTGGCTGTCGCAACCTTTTTGTATCGTTCTATAATGTCGTTGTTTATCTGTGCCAAAACCTTCTCTCTTTCTTCGGGAGCTGATTAACAAGCTTTAAGGTGTCATTTCAATAGGAATCTTACGAAGTGTTTTTCTAGCTCTGTTGCAAGAATTGTAGCTTCCTCTAGCTGGTCAGTATCACCTAGGCTTGCTACGAAAGCAACACCTAGAAGTCTTCCAAATCGAAAATCAACTATGGTTACAGAGACAGTCTTATTATCGTCTTTATGTACTGCCTTTAGGCCTATAGACTCGTCAACAAATCCGCATGGATGCAATACTTCTATGGACATTAATTGTTGCCTGTCTCGAATTTCTTGCCCCACTTGAGCCTCAAATCCCTTGATGAACACGTCGTGCATCCATGTGTGTACTGACTTCTGATTTTCGAAAAGATGCACTACAGTGGCTGCCATTAGGCAATCTCCTTTTTGAGGATCTGAAGGAGGTTGCGGCAAGTATTCGCGCATGTAGCCGTTAATGCGGCCGATTCGCCTGAAGTTTCCGGCGTCACTTCCAGGGAAGCCCTGGGTCGCTAGAGTCTCATTACTGAGTATACTTTCGTGACCTAAACGAAAGTTGTCAAAGAGAGGTGGTAAATCTGATTTATCCAAAACCATACATTGCATGTCGCTGACAACGACATTGCTGGTCGCGCGCTCAAGGTCTTTCACTTTGAGCTATTTCTACGTTTATCAAACAATCTTCACGCCCTTTCCCTATTCAATAAGTTCTGATCCACACTCCAGGTGACCCGGGAGCATGATTCATGGCGTTTTGCCACTTTGTGTTGCGAGGGTCTATGGCTCTTTGACGCAGCCACTCGTCAGTTTTGGAAATTTCAGGATCAGTAAGTTCATATACTGTGGAGTATTTAGGTTGTCCTGGGGTTAGGCTAACGCCTTTATATCGACGTCCTCGTATACATCCGGGTACCTTCATATAGTTTGGTACGTACACGGAGTTATACCACTCGTTCCATTCTGCGTCTTCCTGCGGGCTAACTTCCATACGTCCTATCTGTAAAGCAGGAGCCATCTCACTAGATGCGACATCTTCAGAAAGATCTAAAGGGAAAATCATTTCATACGAGTTCCTGATGATGGTTATTCCAGCGAGGACGTGCTGTGAGAGTTCAGATGGGAAATTCTTGAAGTGTTGGTATTCTTTCGTTTGTAGGGCCCCTATATTGTCCAGTTCGTATACAGCAAGATGTTTTGGCCCACTCGATACAGCTTCATAACGTCCTGCACTCAGAAATCCGGGGCACGAAAGACGTTCTTCGATGTGTTCCTCGTTATACCATCGGTTATAGTCGTCTTCCATTTCAATTGGAACGTTGGCCCATACCATCAGTAAAGCCGTGCCTTTGAGTTGTTTCATCTTACCCTCATGCGATTTTTGGTATTCTGGTTATACACGTAATGTGTTGATTTTGCGAGTGCTATTCAGCTGGCATTTGTGCTTTGCTTCGACTTGTAAATGCAGGCATCACGCCTTCAGAGAACCATTTTAGTTGTTCAGTAATGATTTTTTGAGGTGTCCCCACCGGTTGGGCTACATTTATTCGGTCAAGGCCGGGATAATGTGCTTCTAATTCTTGGATTTGTTCAATTATTAATTCTGGTGGGCCAGTTAAAAATCCGCCCCCATTCACGGCTCCCTCAATTCTTGGCAGGTCCGCGTTTGGAGCTTTTTGGGGGTCAGCCATTATTTCTATTTGCTCTTCACTAAGAGCTCTGACTAATCTCAAAGGGGCAAATATTTTTAGATTCTCTTCAAAAAGATGAGCTGCTTCTTTGATGCCTTGTTCTCTTGAGTCGGCCAAATAGACGTGAATGCCAATACTTAGATTTTCTCCCAATTCTAGTTGACGACCAGCACGCTCGTTGGCTTCCTTGTAGGCGATCATAATATTGTCCATTGCTCCACCGTCAGCAGAGCCTCCTCCAATTATGCCTTTAATGCCATATTTTGCCATGAAATCTAAGGCTCTTCTTGACCCACTTTGGATAGGCTGCCAACATTCAACAGGATTAACTGGTCTAGGCACCAATGTTATTTCTTCAAGGTCATATCCTCTATAGGGGATATTAGGCGGTATATTGTAGAAATTTCCTTTGTGGGAAAATGATTCACTGTCAAAAGACTTGAATATGATTTCTACTTGTTCTTCAAAGAGGCTTCTATTCGCTTCTTGATCAAATAACGGAGCCCCGAAGGACTCTACTTCTCGGCTGTGGTACCCACGCCCAACACCGAATTTAACTCTGCCTCCTGTGAGGTAGTCCACGGTAGCAAAGTCTTCTGCCAACCGGAGAGGATGCCACATTGGTACTACATTAAAACCGCATCCAAGGTGTATATTTTTTGTCTTGTGTGCCAGATGTAAGGCGGCCATTACGACATTCGGGATACATTCATATCCTTCAGGTTGAAAGTGGTGTTCTGCAACCCAGAAGGTGTCGTATCCTGAACTGTCCATGGTTTGGGCGATTGCTTCCATTTTGTCAAAAGCTGTAACGAGTTGGCTGTTAGAAAAACGCCGATCGTTAACAGGCACACCACCATATCCGACGTTTTCCAAGTCTATGTGGCCTGCAAACAAGCTATCGAACTTAGTAATCATGATGAAGCCTCCATATTCCAAGGTCTAGTGTGCACGGGCTTAATTGTAAAAAGGTATGCGAGGAAGTCAAGCTGCCTCTTGTGGACTTTCACGGTGACAGAGGTTAATCATCACGTCAGAAATGTAGGATGAAAATCAAAAGATTTTATTCTACGATAAAGTCTTTCAGCCTGTCTTCGTCGATTTCTAATCCTAATCCCGGTCTATCGGGTAAGGTAATGGTGCCCTGGATTGGCAGGATAGGTTGTTTATATAACAGAGCAGCCGGCTCAGCTGGCCCCGTGAATTCTTCAGAAAACTCATGGGGTCTCACCGCGTTCGTAATAGTACTGTATAGGTGCAGGCTAGCCGTTGAATTGGCGCCTGCACTAGGGCTGTGGGGCATTATAATCTTGTTGTTTGCAACCGCCATTTCATAAACGCGGCTCATCGCTGACAAGCCTCCTACATTGAGAATGTCCGGTTGTAGGATGTCAGGGTTTGCCAGATCAAGGAGATCCCTGAACCGCCAAGGGGATATTTCTTGCTCTCCAGTAGATACCGCACAATCTAGGGCGTCTACTACTTGACGCAGTCCTCTAAGGTCGTATTGTGGTAAGGGTTCTTCAAAATGCGCTACACCCAAGGATTCGAGCTTTCGTCCTTGCTCAATTGCTGTAGGGACGGAATATCCATTGTTGGCATCAAAGCTAAGGGGAACATCATCGGGCAGCCATTCTCTGCATGTTTTGAAGATGTTAAAATCTTTTTGAGGGTTGGCGTCTTGCCGATAATCACGCCAATCCATACGCACTTTAAAGGCTCTGAAGCCTTTTTCGTATCCTTCCTGTATTTCTTCTAACATCTCGGAGGGTTCTTTTCTCCATCCGTTGCCTCTACTCCAATATAAAGGGATTTTTATACGATGAGCCCCACCGAGGAGTGAGTAGAGTGGAAGCCCCGCAAACTTAGCTGTTATGTCCCAGCAGGCTATATCTATAGCTCCAACAATTTGAGAGGGGAATCTTGTTGCTTGCTGACTTGTGCCTAAGGACAAGATTTCGGTTATTTGTTTAGGTTGCAAGGGATTCATGCCGATTATAAGTGGCTTGATCAAGTCATCTAGATAGGCGCGGAATACACCTAGATTTCTTGATCCTTCAGCTATACCTGTAATACCTTCGTCGGTGAAAACTCGCACTAATAGCTTCCCTGAACGCCCAACAAAAGTTTGGCTATTTGGTCCGCCCGGAGACTTTAGTTCGTTGACCTTTATGTCAGTAATTTTCATTGTCTATTCCTCAGTGCATAAGTGTTTTTGGGATTAGTTTAAGTATTTGTTGATCATTTCGCCAAAATCTTTGCGCCTAGTAACTTTTGCCATCAATTCGGGAGAAGCAACATTGTTTGCAAGTTCTGATGGTGGTATTCCTTCACGAAGTGCCTTCAAGGTATCATAAATTCCTTGTATAGCTGCTGAGAATGGAAGATGTCCTTGCAGTGCTACCCTGACTCCATTCTGGGCTAGGAACTGTCGGTCGTTGAGATCATCAGTAATACTGCCTAGCATTAGAGGAATGTTAATTGCTTCGCTGACCGTTGTGATTTCTTCACGCCGTGTTGCTCCAGCTAGAAATAGAGCATCTACACCAGCTTCTTCATATGCTTTTGCACGTTTGACTGTTTCTTCTATCCCGCTGATGGCTAGAGCGCTTGTTCTACCTGCGATCGTTAGGGTTGTATCTTGTCTTGCGTCTACTGCCGCTTTCATTTTGCCCACGCCTTCTTCGAGCGTGATAAGTGCTGCCCCGTTGTCTGTTCCATAATTTATTGGCAATAATGTGTCTTCGATAGTTAAACAGGAAACTCCAGCTGTTTCCAGTTCTTCTACAGTCCTCCTAACATTAAGGGCATTGCCGTATCCATGGTCTGCGTCGACCATTAGTGGCAGATTTGCAGCGCGGCAAATACGTTGAATTTGTTGGGCGAATTCTGTCTGTGTAATGAGTATTAGATCCGGATCTCCCAGAATTGTCATAGATGCTATAGAACCGGCGAACATGCCTATTTCATAGCCGAGATTTTCTGCTATTCGTACTGAAATTGGATCATGCACAGAAGCTGGAGATATGCATATTTTTTGCGATAGTAGTTCTCTGAATTTTGTTCTACGCTGAGTAAGTTCCACAATTTCTCCTAAAGTATTTCTTTGGGCATGAAAAATTCGTGATGACTTTCGTCACCGTATCCGGGTACGAATGTGGGTAATAGACCTTTGGATTTTAGTGCTGCCTGAACTATAGTCTTATTGAAAAGGCTTACGTCAGGGTCTTCCAAGAAATCATTAACTGGCATCCATAGTGCTTCATCTAGTTCCTCTTCCTGCATCGTAATTTCAGTGGTTAAAGGAGACAGTCTTGTTACAAAATAAATATCAGATTTTCCGTATCGGTACTCGTGCCAGTGTCTGAAGCAAACCAGCGCTTCAAATTCCGTTTCTACACCTGTTTCTTCAAAAACCTCTCGTACTACGGCATCAGCCAAATGCTCTCCCGCAATAAGGGCTCCTCCGGGGAGTTTATAGGCAGGGCTCCTAGAACGCCTATGCCTTTCTGAGACTACTAGTAATTCATCGCTTTCGGAAATGACAACTCCTCCGGCGCCTATGTAGTGGGAAGCGTATGGCGGAATAAATGCACCTTCCTCTATTCTCTTTGTTAGCATGAGGTAGTCCTCTGTAGCATGATGATAATTAAATCCAAGTTTAATGGCTTCAGATACCAGTGCAGCCTTCTCAGTCGGTAGCTCTAGCCATGCAACTTTAAAACCTTGGGCGGACCATCCTTGCAGAGAATTTCCCAAATGTTTAGAAAAGTTCATTGGGTCCGAATCTAATGATTGAGGATTAATTATGATTCCGCCGAAAGGGTTAGTTGAGTATTGAATTTGTTCCATCTGACTCTCGTTCTGTAAAGTGAGGCATTACTTTGTCAGCAAAAATTTCTAATTGAGACATAAATTCTGATTTTGGCATACCCTCTGCCCAATGCAGGATTATATTTTCAAGCCCAGGATATTTCTGTTCTAACTCTAACAGGAATTCTACGAATTGTTCTGGAGTGCCACAGATCCATGCTTTTTGATCAATTCCATCCTCTATTCTTGGGGTGCGAGCTGGAGCGCCTGGTGTCCCCCAGGGTCGCCCTTGTTCGTCTGCATATCTTACGAATCCGAAGGGTGCGAACCATTTGTAACGTTCATCATGGTATGGCCTGAGGCTTTCCCGTGCGGTTTCTGCGTTTTCCGCTAGGTAAAACCCCAGTTCTAAGGCTAAGCCTTCCCCGAGTGTCTGGTTACGGTTGTATTTGGCACAGGCCTCTCTATATTTATCAAAAATTTGTTCGACTAGTAATTCCCCTGTCAAGCCAACTACGCCTTTAATTCCATTTTCTGCTATAAAATCAATAGTACTGCCGCTGACTATCGGCTGCCACATTTCAACTGGAAGATGTTTTGGCCTGGGAACCAAGGTGACTTCATCAAGTTGATATCCTCGATAGTCTACTTCTGGGGGAATTTGATATCGTTTGCCCTTGTGTGAGAAGGACTCTTGGTTAAAAGCCTTTAGGATAATTTCCATCTGCTCTTCGAATTGTTCCCTGTTAGCAACGTTGTCTATAACTGGGGAGCCGAAGGATTCGACCTCCCTTGAGTGGTAGCCTCTTCCGATACCAAATATGATGCGGCCGTTAGTGAGAATATCTGCCATAGAGTAATCTTCAGCGAGTCTGACTGGATGCCACATCGGAACTATGTTGAAGGCGCATCCAAACTTCAGTCTTTTAGTATGAGCCGCCATATGCGTGCTCAGAAGGATGATATTAGGAATTGTTTCATATCCCTCATGCTGAAAGTGATGCTCAGCCATCCATAATGCGTAGAAGCCACGGTTGTCCATAAAAGATGCCACTTCAGTGGCTGTTGAGAGGCTTTGCATTAATTGGTTATTCGAGTATCTGCGCTGATTGGCTGGAGTGCCCTCAGCTCCTACATTGTCAAGATCAATGTTTCCAACGTACAAGACTGAGAAATTTTTAATCATATTTAATTAAGCTCTCCATACTATGTCGCCGAGGAAGATTTGGGTGTATTTCTTTCACTTGTAATATCTTGTACACCAGTGCTAACAAATAATCAATCTTCAGAACCTATCTAGGCTTCTCCAGCTATTCAGCTGATTATGGTAAATAGGCGACTTATTAGTAATATTAGTTGAAATGGGATCATTTTCAGGCTCAGTAAGTTGCTTGCTATTTTCTGGGCTCTCATTGAAAGTAAGGCTTTTTTGCATCGATGGAAGTAGATATGCTTTTTCAGTACTAAGTAGACTTAATGATTGTGCGTAACCATATCTAGAAAGATCCATTTTTGTCTTCCCTAGTGTCCAGGTGAGATCTCTTTCAAGAGCTGTGCCTCCTGCTATAGCCTTCAGATAGGATTCTTCTCTCTCGTTTGACATCCAGGGAGCGAATGTTAGTAGAGACTCTAGGTCGGACTTAAAAATGGGTTCAACTTGATAGTCTGAGTAAAATTCTCGTTGCGAGAAACATTCTCCTAAAACCCACACATCACGGCCTAAGTCTAAATAATCGTGATCTGTATGGGAAAGGACATAGTTTTGCCATTTTATGGATCTCGGAGTCGATCCATAAAAAAACATTTCAGAAGTTCCAAAATTGCCCAACCCCCAGGCCTCTACTTGACGGAGGATAGGAAGGTGCTTGATTGGAATGTTTTCTATTTTTTCCCAATTAACTGGCTGGTCTTTCGCATATAAATTCTCTTGTTTACGAAAGTTTTTTTGCCATCCATAGATAGTTCTTATGTGAAAAGATTTACGAGACATGCTTTGAACACGCTGTTGGATGTCTACGGTTGAACGGCCGTTCAGGAACATCTGTAAGACTTCGGTCCACTCACCTTTGTTGAGAGGTAACTCTGGCTTCCTCACAATATCACCTGCAAATTGCTTTGTTAAAGATACATTATGTATTATATATGATACATAGTAGAATATAAAAGATACAAAAAGAGTTAAAAGTACCCGCTTGGGTGGATCTAATCGGATTGTAGTTCTCTAGCCTTAAGAAAATCGCGATAACTGCTTGAATGATTGCCTTGGAGAGAAGCGACTATACTTCGGTGTCGGTAGGCGCTCCATGAAGTCGGGTCTAGGGATATGGCCTTAGAGAGATCGCGATGGGCATCCTCTAGATGGCCGAGGTCTGTGTATGCGAGGCCGCGATTTATATAAGCATGGACGTAGTCGGGATCGAGTTCGAGGGCCTGAGTGATATCAATTATAGCCTCTTCAGGATGGCCAGTACAGAGGTGTGCCATGCCGCGGTTATTATGTGCGAAGACGTGCTGCGGTTCGATTTCGAGAACTTTTGAGAAATCGGTCTTGGCTTCCTCGTAAAGGCTTAAATTTGAATAAAGATTGCCCCGTCTAAATATAGCATCGAGGTTAGATGGATCCTTTTTTATGAGGTCTGAAAGATTTACTATCGACTCGGGCATGATTTAAAGCCTTTGTGAGAAGTAAAATGTTATACCAAGTTTATAAGATTGGCACAATCTCTAGCAATGGAACGTAGATAGTCAGTTTGAGGTTGATATAAGAGATCGGTAAATCTATAATCCGATCTCGGTATAGGACGAATAAACGTATGTTGGGAGGCATTTATGCCGAATGCAAAGCGGGTAATCATAGATTGTGATCCTGGGATTGATGACACAGCGGCGCTTTTTATGGGATTAGGTAGTTCTGAGATTCAAATTGAGGCTTTAACTACGGTATTTGGTAATTCTTCCATTGAGAATTGCACTTTAAATGCACTTCGCATATTAGAGGCTGCAGATAGAGCAGATATACCTGTATATCGTGGTGTCGGAAAACCACTTAATTATGATGAGCCATTCTATGCGCCTCATGTTCATGGAGATGATGGAATAGGAAATATAAACGCACCACTGCCAACCACAAAAATCCAGCCCAACCATGCGGTATTGGAGATAATGGATAGAGTCATGAAGGAACCGGGGGAGCTAAGCCTGATGGTTCTTGGACGGGCAACAAATGTTGCCTTAGCGATAATGTTGGAGCCGAGGCTTGCTGAGTCAATGAAAGAGGTGATTGTTATGGGGGGCGCCTTGCGGCAACCTGGCAATGTATCTCCGGTGGCTACAGCGAATATTTGGGGTGATCCGGAAGCTGCTGACTTGCTATACAGATCGGGTGCTAACATAGCTCAAATAGGATTAGATGTGTGCAGTCAGTGCGAAATATCTGCTGAGCAACAGCAACAAGTCTGGGACACCGATACGAAGGCTTCGAGATTTCTTGAAGGCATGACGAAGTATATCCAACAGGCATACCGAGAATCTAATCGGTTGGAAGAATCTGGTGGAGTGAATTACTCGGATGTGCCAGCAATGGCATATGCAATTGCTCCTGAGTTATTTGAATTGAGGGATTTCCATGTACGTGTCGAGACAAAGGGATCTCTGACTAGGGGGCAGACGGTAGCTGATTTTCGTCCACGTACAACGACGAGAAATCCGGGCCTGACTCCAGAAGAATCTAATGTTCGTGTTGCTATGGGGGTAAACGCCCACGGATTGACTAACCTCTGGACTGAAAGAGTATGCTCTTTGGGTACATAGATATTTAGCGTAAATAGCTGATTGCGTAGAGATTTTCCCAGGTAATGGTAGGCTGCGATGCATGAGGCTTGTCGCCTTGTTTTTGTGTAGAATGTTTATGGCACGAAAAATGTCTCTAAGGGAGATCAAATAATAGTGTTAAACTGGCTGGTCAAAATTCTTGTTGTTACCATGATGGTATTTGTTTCATGTAGTAGTGGTGATGATCCTCAACTAGTTGGCGTGAAAAAACCAAGCTCTCCTGTATTGGAACAAACTCCAACCCCTTCTCCAGAAGACTATTTCACGGGGAGTTGGGCAACTGTTATTTCAGACATTGAATCTGGAGAGACTGATGGTGTAATAGCCGTTGTCAGACAACTTAGGTTCACGACTCCGGATAGAATGTTGACTGAAATGTCTGATGCTGACAAGGCTAAGTTAGGTCTGGAAAATGTAACTTCACTAGTTGTTGTGCGTATAACAATTGAAAATAGCACGGACAAAGAGAAGAAATTTAATCCTTCCGACTTTGATAACATCCTGACTATCGAGGGTATTGATTATCGTCCGATACCGACGTTGTCAGGTAGGGAAGTAGTCATCTCTTCGGGTGAGAAATTAGGGTTTTCTATAGCGTTTCCTGTCGGTCATTCGCTTGATGATTTCAACGAGTTGACGTTTAAACTAGATGAGCTAGAATTTTTGTATACTGATCTAATTCTTTCTCCACCGACCTAGTGATCTTTCGAAAAGGGTGATTAACTGAATTTGCGGAAAAGCTTATAGTTTTACATCTAGTATGTTTGCAACTGTGTCAATATCTTTGTCACCTCGTCCGCTTAACCCGACTAGTATAATTTTGTCATGTTCCAATGTTGGTGCGAGTTGAGAAACGTGGTAAATGGCATGTGCAGGCTCCAAGGCTGGTATTATTCCTTCTGTACTGCATAGAAGTTGAAATCCTATCAGGGCTTCTTCATCTGACACGCTAACGTAACTGGCTCGGCTATTGTCTTTGAGCCAGCTATGTACGGGGCCTACTCCGGGATAGTCAAGACCTGCAGATATGCTGTGAGTTTCCATAACTTGGCCATCTGAAGTTTGCAAAAGATAGGACATGCTTCCATGTAAAACGCCAATCTCGCCAGCAACCAATGTGGAGGAATGCTTACCAGTTGAAATTCCGTCGCCTCCTGCTTCGACACCTATTAATTTTACGCTGTCATCGGCGATAAATTCGTAGAACAATCCCATTGCGTTACTACCTCCTCCCACACATGCCATTGCATAATCAGGAAGTCTGCCAATAGCTTCTTTAAGTTGTCGTTTTGCCTCTTCCCCAATTATTTTTTGAAAGTCTCTTACGATCATTGGATAGGGATGCGGTCCAACTACACTACCAATTAGATAGTGAGTAGTTTCAACATTAGTTACCCAGTCACGAATACATTCGTTTATAGCATCTTTTAAAGTACGACTTCCGGAATCAACCGGTCTTACTTCCGCACCTAAAAGACGCATTCGAAATACGTTTAAGGCTTGTCTTTTTATGTCCTCTTCGCCCATATAAACAATGCACTCTAGCCCTAGCATTGCACAAACCGTAGCTGTTGCAACACCATGTTGTCCCGCACCGGTTTCAGCTATGATTCGGTTTTTGCCCATTCGTTTAGCCAGTAGCGCTTGCCCTAAAGCATTATTGATTTTATGTGCCCCTGTGTGAGCTAAGTCTTCTCTCTTAAGGAATATTTGAGCCCCGCCCAACTCTTTTGTGAGGTTTTCGGCGTAGTAAAGGGATGTAGGCCTGCCAATATATTCCTTTCCAACCTTTGCGAGAATTGACTGGAAATTAAGGTCGTGCTTAGCCTGTTCGTATTCATTTTCCAATTCTTCGATCGCACTCATTAGAGTTTCAGGCACAAAACGGCCGCCAAAATCGCCGAAGCGACCCTTAGTATCTGGGAGTATATTTTTTGAATTCTTTGCCATTTTCCCCTCAGCAATTAGCACATAATTCTTTTGTTATTACTCAACAACTTTGCGCTGTTCCAATAATCTGTTTGTATCTGGCTCGTTGCATTGAGGAATTGGCACAGCTATAAGTTTGACCATAAGCTCTATATGTGATTTTAAACGAACGTTATGTTAAATTCTATCATCCTCCTGCCGGTAATATGAAGGCAACCTAATTTGAATATTGCTGAATGGCAATCTCAATGACGGTTGAATGCAATGCCTTAGTCCCTCTATAATCGCTTTGGTACTACCTATGGAATTTGGATGAATTACTTGTCATTGAAGGAGTCTTGAGATGCTTGAGGGAACTATTAGTCGATTGCAGTTAGTGGATCCTACCACGCACCCAGTTATTCCTGAATTTAGTGGTGCTCCTAGGGTGAATGACATGGCCAACGCAAGGGTTGGTATTATCGACGACAGCAAAGTAAATGCCAAAGAATATCTACATGAATTAATTTCCTTGCTTAATGAACGATATGGTGTTTCGAATGTGGAATATCATGCGAAGCCTTCCGCATCAAGACCAGTTGACCCAGATGTCATAAAAAAAATGGCCAAGGATTGCGATTATATAATCGCGGGAATTGGAGACTGAGGGTCCTGCAGCGCGTGCAGTGTGCACGATGGAATACATGCCGAGAACGCTGGTATCCCTTCCGTAACGATATGTACAGACTCCTTTGTACAAACTTCTAAAAGTATGGCTGCGATGTGGGGTTCCCCTGACTATCCTGTAATCTTCACCCCTCATCCAATTGCGGGGCTAACTGCTGAGCAACTTAACGAAGATGCCAAGAACATCCTTGGGTCAGTTGTTGAAATCCTCACAGGTAGATCTGTGTAGACCAAGAGCAACTAAATTTAGAAATGCTACTGACCCGGCTGGGTTTTGTGAGCCCTATTTAAGATTGTAGGCTGTTAGACAGGAGTTTCGTAAGAAGCCAGAGTACAAATGAGGCTACGAGCGAAATGACAGCGATCAGTAATGTTGCCTCGAAGAAGAAGCCTTGCGGAAATATAGCTATTAAATAGTCATGTCGCGGATCTAGTTGCCAAAAATCGTTACTAAAACTGACAATGTGAAATACAAGGAATAAACGATTAAAGCTGAACGCTACTAGTAGCCCGGTAAAGAGTATCGATATGAAAGTTATTAATGTGCCTATTCTCAGAAAATTAGTTAATTTTACCCGATATTTTAGGCCTCCAAAATAAAGTGCAACTCCGGCGAAACTCAGAATATATACGGCACTTATTTCGTTAACCAGATATAGTAGCCTTACGAGATGTTTAACGTCTTCCATGTGAATGATTTCTTTTTCGTTAAATAGACTTTCCTTTAATACGCCGTTGGTAAATGTCTTTATTACGAGGTCTTTTTCTTTGTTATTAAAATACTTTCTAATGCGTTCTCCGATTACTCTCAACTCATCATTATGGATTCCCGTGTACTCTGCAATTTGATGTCTTTCAAACGCATAGTTGTAGAAAGTCGGGAAATTAATTACGAATCGCGCACTTGAACTGATCAACAACAGGGGTACAAATGCTACAAGGAGAAAGGAACTTACTCTCTTAACTGAAATCATTGCAATATCATACCATTCAACATAACGGTAGCCAATGATGCGGCGCATAAAGCGCAATAGAGGAATACAAGACAGACGTTTAGCAGAAGATGCTAGATTTCAGGGAGAGATGGGAGGCGAAGAAGAAGCTCAATAATCGTCGGGAACGCAAGTTTCCTATTATTCTTGCAATCCTAGTTACGTTGATTTGGTTTTACGAAAGTGGGCCCGAAAAGATAAAATATGTCAGTTATGAGTGGTACGAGATACAACAATATGGGGCTGACGCACTGCACTATCCAGATTGATTTGTCCTATAGGCATGAGGAATCTCTCTAGGAAGATTGGCAAGGTGTCGTGGAGAGTAGTAAGGGCAGAGAGAAGCCCTAGTGGTATTGCGAGTAAGTCCTCCGAACCCGATAATCGGATTATTTTTAGAGTGCAATTAATACAGGGGTTAATTGATGATCGATGAAAGAGCTGATCTCTCATCACTAGAGAGTGAAATGTTTGACTTGGCCGTCGTTGGAGGAGGCATCATGGGGACGGGTATTGCCCGGGACGCCTCTCTCCGAGGGTTACGTGTCTTACTTGTGGAGAAAGAGGACTTTGGTAGCGGGACAAGTTACCGGACTTCTCGTCTCATACACGGTGGCCTACGCTACCTGGCGCACTTGGACTTCAAGATAGTTAGAGATGACCTAAGAGAGAGAGGTCGTCTGTTGCGAAACGCCCCACATCTCGTAAGTCCATTGTCTTGCTTGATGCCGATTTATGGTCAGGGGTTACTGGATAGAATAATTCTCCGGGCTGGCCTAATGATATACGATTTATTGGCGTGGGGGAGTGGGTTGCCACGGCATAAATGGCTGGGTTGCAACGAGATTCTTGATAGTGAGCCTGGTCTGGATCCCAAAGGACTTCGAGGTGGTTTTCTCTTCTACGATGCTCAGGCACCGCGACCTGAACGCCTATGTCTCGAGAATGCCCTAGATGCAAGTGGTAATGGTGCCGCATTGGTGAACTACACTTCGGCTGTAGGGCTGATACGCGAAAAAGGACGAGTTGTTGGGTTGGAGTTAGAGGATTTAGCGACGACAAAAAGACACCAGATTAGTGCTCGGCTAGTGGTAAATGCGGCTGGGCCATGGGCTGGTTTATTGCGTGATCTGGCTGGTGAAAAGCCTGCACCAATGGTTCGTACAACTCGTGGTGTCCACGTGATCGTTGATAAGTCTTCTAGTAATGGTATTGTCTTGACGGCCCGAACGGATGGACGGATATTCTTTGTTTTGCCATGGTTGGGCTATTCACTAATAGGTACGACCGATGTTGACGATTCGCGTGATCCTGACCACGTACAGCCAGATACAGAAGACGTCACATATTTGATGGATGAGGTTAAGAGGTTTTTCCCGTCGTTGGGAAGTAATAACGTGTTGGGAGCCTATGCGGGCCTGAGGACGCTGTCTGACACCCATAGCGGCAAAGAATCGGACGTCTCTCGCCGTCCCAAAATCATTGATCATAGCGTGGACGGTGTCCCGGGCTTAATATCAATTGTGGGTGGGAAGCTCACAGCTTATCGTCAGATTTCCCAGGCAGCCACAGACTTAGTTTGCGGCCTTTTGGGTGTTCAGAGAAGGTGTCTTACCTTGGACCGTCCTTTACCAGGCTTCCTTGGGACAAATTTATCGTCATTACTGGACGAATTTAGGCAATTGGCTGAATCCTGTGGGATTTCAAAAGCTTCTGTTGAATACCTGGTTCAATTATATGGTAGCCGTTATAGAGAAGTGCTTGCTATGGCTGATGAGAATCCTCGAGGCAGGACTGTTCTATGTCTCCACACGCCGGCAATTGTTGCCCAAGTATGGCATGCCGTTAATCATGAGTGGGCTCGGACTCCGGCCGACTTCCTCTTGCGGCGTACCTTGCTAGGCTTAACACCGCCATGCTTTGGCCTCGATGCTTTATCAATAGTGATAGATGAGATGGGACGGTGTCTTGGGTGGTCCGCGGAAGATAAGCGTAAACAGAAGAACACTTATCTGAATAACGTTAATCACGGGGGGTGGTTTCAGGTCAGAAACGGACCAAAAATATCAACTGATGATTGATTGAGGATGTCTAAAATCGCTAATCTTATGTTGTATACATAGAGTTGGTTTTTAGTTTTGATATCAAATCAGGAATGGAATTAAAGTTCACAGGAAGGAACTTTGTAGAACAAATTTCACCATTTGCCATAGATGCAGGAATAAAGATCGAGCTTAGCTACTAGTCACTCGTGTGTTTCTCTCAATGAACGTCATAGCTAGGCGCCTTCGTACTATCGAGAATCTTCGATAACGTTACTGAGATGCTCAAGGTAAATAACTGAGAAAAATAGAATTCACTGGATATTTATCAGTGGAATATTGTAGTCCTATCTAGTCCGGGAATATAGGCTGTGTCCATGCCATTTCACCAGATGACGATAAGACCGTAGCCCTAACATACCCTTCATTCCCAGTCGGACAGTACGAAGGCGTCAGCCCGTCGCATTGCTTTAAAAGTTTTCCGTCAAGACCACTGAAAGTTGTTTCATATACGAAATCGTTACTCTGGTTTATTTCGATTTCCAGTCCGATTTCTGACATCCGTAACTCAAGAAATTCCACGCCGGTAGAGGCGTAGAAGTTACCTGCGGATAGAGAATCAATTATTGCTTCCTTAGTCAGTTCTTCGGCGCTTACAAATACCCATCCACGACCGGGGTTGCTCATTTCATAACTGAAGTCGTGGTAGTTATGTGAGTCGTCCGAGGCTACTCCAAAAATAGTCTTCCCAGAGGTTAGTACCTTATCCCATATGTCCGTCACACTTGGTTTCCCTGCTCCACCAAGATTATTGGATAGGGGGTGGCCGTTGAATATTTCCAACAGACTGGCATTTTCTACCTGCTTTATTATGTTGTGATCAAATGCCCAGACATAATTCGGATGGTTTATTGAGACTATACCACCGGCTTCTCGGATAGCGTCTACGTTAGCCTGTAAAGTGGAAAGAATATCTCCTGCATCTATTGGCTCGACCAATCGAGAGATGCCTATACCATTTATGTGTACGGGTACTGTCCCTCCCAGGATTCTTGTAGTTACCTCTTCTCCCGGGATCATAATTGGTCGAATAACATTTTCGTTGCTGGATCCGTACTCTAGGAGTGTCAGGTGGTTATGGTCGCTCAGTACCAAAAAATCATAGTTATGATCCTTATACCACTGTGTGACAAATTCTGGATCAGCATCTCCGTCTGATTTGTTCGTGTGTGTGTGGATGTTTCCTTTGTACCACTTAAGCGCGCTCATTATTTTAGAAACCTCATATTTCGTATTGGTTACCCTCGTGGACAGTCCAGTTCCTAGACGTATTACAGTATTGATACGTTAATTGATTCCTTTCGTTGAGTAAATACCGCAACTGGAAACCCGCGGAAAGACTAAGTCCATTGGAGATTATATTTAGGTATGATACTGAAGAGGAAAGCGAGCGTTGAACTGGCCGTCATTATGAGCGGCGTTTCACGGGCGGAATGAGCTAAGATATAGCGCTTAACTGGTGTGTAAAATAGTATACATCGGGAAATTCAAAGAGAAAATAAAGGCAGTCTCAACATGACATGTAAGACGTTAACGCCTGTAACAGCGAAGCAAAATAATCTGTATAACAGTTGCAATAATCAACATTATTGCAACTGTTATACCATTCAACATAAGTGCCGTAGCACAACTTATAGAATTTCTAACTGTCCCTAAGCTTTGTTCTTGAGTCAAAGCAGATTGGAGTATGAGCTATGCATCAATCAAATTTTCCTTCTACCTACGAAGGACTGATGGAGGTACTCGGGATATTGAGAGGTCCTGGAGGATGTCCTTGGGACAAAGAACAAACTCATGATTCCATGAAGAGTTCTCTTTTGGAAGAGTGTTACGAGCTTGTTGAAGCGATTGAAAAGCAAGATCTATCAGGCTTGATGGAAGAGGTGGGGGATGTCATATTAAATGCATTTTTTCACATTAACATCGCGGAAGAGCAGATGGAGTTCAGACGAGAAGATATGTTTGGGTTCCTGATTTCCAAACTGGTGCGACGCCACCCTCATGTATTCTCAGATGTGGTGGTAGACGGTCCCGAACAAGTTCTAAAAAACTGGGACGAGTTAAAGAGTGCGGAGAGGGGTGGAAAAGGAGAGTCTATGTTGGAAAGTGTTCCAAAAGTCATGCCAGCGTTGTCGTATGCGCAAACGATTCAGAGGCGAGCCGCGCGGGTTGGATTTGATTGGCCTGAATTTGATGGAGTATTAGACAAAATAACGGAAGAAATAAACGAATTAAGGAATGCTGACTCATTGGAAAAGAAACGTGAAGAGATGGGAGACTTATTATTTTCAATTGTTAATGCGTCTAGATGGTTGGATTTGGATGCGGAAGATAGTCTTCGTAGTTCTAACACAAAATTCTTTAAAAGATTTGCTTATATGGAAACGATTGCAAACGCACGTGGTGTCGCATTAAAAGAGATTCCTCTGGGAGATAAAGAGATGTTGTGGTTAGAGGCCAAGGCGAACATAACAGATGAAAACTAATATTTTATTCGGTTGTCGGCAATACGACTCTCGATGGTATCAATGACCGAGTCGACAAGCAGTGCTGCCGCAGGATTGACTAGCGTTTGGAAGATGCTTCGCTGAGGTCGCATAACCACTGGTCTTCTTGGCGCATCCGCAATTTTTGCAGCTATATCGATAGAGTAGTCAAGATCCCCAATACCATCGACTAAGCCTAGTTGATGTGCCTTTGATGCCCAAAAAACTTCGCCTGTTGCTAATTCTTTGACTCGCTCTTTTTCCATTCCCCTGGCCTGCGAAACAATTTCTACGAAAGATTCATAAGATTCATCGATTAAAGATTGCATTTTTTCTTCTTCTTCGACAGAGCTATCTCGCCAGAAAGCCCCCATATCCTTGAATTTACCGCTTTTGTTCACACGAACTCCGATTCCAGTTCTTTGAAGGAGTTCTTGTAACGCAGGTCTAACTGATATTACACCGATTGAGCCTATGATCGAGCTAGGCGAAGCCACTATAGCCGTGCACGCACATGCGATGTAATATGCGCCTGAAGCTCCTAAGCCTCTTATTGAAGCTATCACAGGTTTGGATTCTGCAATTTTCAATATACTTCGGTACAGGTAATCTGACTCGGAAACTCCTCCACCCGGGGAATCTATGTCTAGAACTATCGCTCTAGTGGTAGTGTCTTTTTTGAGTTTTGAAAGAAGTTGTTCATATTGTGACGACTTTATCTGTCGGCCTATAGTGCCATAGAGTTCTACTACTGCGATTTTTTCACCGTACTGAGATAGAAGGTCCATTATAGACATTTTGCTCCTTCAAAATATTTACGCATTTAATATCCAACCCCACATGCATTCAGAACTATTGAATAGAAGGAATGATCACCTGCTATGTAGAGGCGATTTCCATGAGGTCCTCCGAAGCAACAGTTGGCGGTTCGCTGTTCTGGTACAAGTATCTTTCCCAATAGTTCGGCTTCAGGACTATATACCTGTATTCCGTCCCAGGCACTTGTGAAAATATTTCCATTGTTATCGCATCTAAAACCATCAGCTTTGCCTGGTTTAACGATGGCAAATTCTCTTGGATTAACTAAATGCTTTCCGTCTATTACGTCATAGGCAACAATATTTCCAGGTTCTCCAGTATCTGCTACATACAAGATTTTTTCGTCGGGAGAAAAGGCGAGTCCGTTTGGCCTATCCATATCACTGCATGCTATTTCTATTTCCCCGCTGGATGGCTGGAATTGGAAAACGTAATTAGCTCCGAGTTCGCTATCTCCTTTATGACCTTCGCGATCACTAAGTATGCCATAGGGGGGGTCCGTGAACCATATGGATCCGTCGGATTTAACCACTAGATCATTGGGAGAATTTAGCTTTTTCCCCTTATAGTTATCTACGAGATTAGTTACAGTGCCATCTTCCTCTGTGCGACTTATTCTTCGTCCACCATGCTCGCAGCTAACGAGGCGTCCCTCAAGATCTATGAAGTGGCCGTTGGTGTATCCACTTGGTTTTCGAAATATTGATACTCCTTCGGAATCGGACCACTTCATTATTCTATTATTAGGTATGTCACTAACCAGTGCGTAATCCCCTTGGGGAACATAGACTGGTCCCTCTGCCCATTCCATACCGTCAAAGTGTTTTTCCAGACTTACTCCGTCGACAAGCATTGCACTGAATCGTTCATCGTATATTTCAAAGCCTTCTTTGACTTCTTCTGGTTGTCTGTAAAGGGTCATTTTAGTTAGTCTCCTATATCTCTTGCTCTGCCTGATTAACATAGGCGGTTAATGGTTTTGAGGAACTATAGTGAAGTCATTACAGGCATCACTTATACATTTTGCAGTATATCCTATTTGATCAATCTTGGGCTTTTTATAGACAGCGTTTCACTCTTCCAGGTTTGCATAAATCCGATCGGCGGACTCAAGAAACGCATCCATGTATTCTACCCATTGCTTTTCTTCTTCTATTTCTTTTTTTCGTTCTTCTGGTAAGCAATGGAAGCACTGTTCATAATGAAATGCATGGTAATGCTTTTTACATTTGGAGCACAACATTTGCTCCTTCATGTCCCATAGGAAGGCACATTTTTTGCAGAACGTGGCTGTGCCTTTGCCGGATATGTAATGCTCATATTCTTGCTCGCGAATAGTCTCATACTCGAGTAGTGCTTTTTTATATAAGGGATCGAATACTTCTGAATGGGTGATTGTGAATGTCTCCATTGCAGGATATAAGACTTCTTCTCTCCATTTTTTGTGCAAATGATGGCTATCAGGAACGTTAACATCAATCATGATTGGAGTTTCAAATGTCCCTTTGCATCTAGGACAACGCCATGGAGGTCTAGCAACCTTTCTTAGATTACCATCAGAAACCCGCCCCCTACAGTGGGGACAAGCACGTTTTTTTTGTGTTGGCCTATTGGGTATTAATCCCCTTTCTAACATGAGAGGCCAGGCTATTGCCATTTTGCTGGGTGGGGGCGTCCTATTATGTGAGAAATGCTGAATTACTAATGGCCCCTCAGAAGATCCACACTGTTTGCACTCGTCCGCTAATCGTTCTTCTCTCATCTTTTTCCATTTCTTTGTACGCCAGGGTTTCATAAAAAGCTCCTTTTTATAATGAATAGTTGCCTATGGATTTAGGCGTGCGTATACTATATGTAGGTATATTGTTAACTTACTAGTAGTTCATTGTTAACTTTAAGGAATCTAATATGGCAAAATACGATCGTATGACAGATACCCAAAAAGAAGACGCCTATGCTTTTCGGCTAGAAGGGCAGAGCTATCGGGAAATTCAAGAGAGTTTGACTGAAAAACACGGGTGGTCACCGAGTTATGTCGCTATTAGGAAAAATTTGAAAAAGATCCATTTTGGGGAAGAAGATGAGGAAATTAAGATTTGGGGTGCTGGATGGCCTGATGATCCCCATGAGATTCATTACTTGCTGCAACTTATTGCCTTTCAAAGGGGATCTCATCATGATCGAGAGCTGCCAGAGTATATAGACCGCGACTGGTGGAAGATATTTGGTGAAATGGAAGCTCCCGATACGCCGGTAACAATCGAAGGTACATATGTGTACCCTGCCGTCTTCCGAGATATTGGACCTATGACTGTCCGTGAGGCTAGATGGGGGAAGCGACTGAGAATTACTCTTGGTCCCCTCGAGGATAATCTGGACCTTGCAAGGCATTGGTATTACATCAGGAAATATGCCCGCTCGGATAAGACATCGAAACTAACTGGTCGACCAATGTCGACAAAGGACTTAGATTATGATGTTATGAGCCAAAGATGGGTTAATCATAATAAATCTGATGTTCGCAGGTTGTATAGCATTCGAGATTTTTGGGAAAAACTAGAAGAATTCAAAGTAAATGACAGTCTTGATGATGCAATACAAATCCTATTAAGCGTAAGGAATCTATGGGACGCACAGGATCCCGCATATAAAATACACTTCATATCGGCAGAGCGTTGGTTGGAACAAAACCTGGGAGAAGACTGGCGTGATGAGATAACAAAATATAATGTTTTAGAACAGTGGGATCCAGTAATGGTGAGTTTTGGAGAATACGCTTTGCAGGAAGAGGACTGGCCCGATGTGGGGCATTTCCAAAATGGATCTAATAGTTATTAAAGTGGCAAAACGGGGTATTATGTGTAGCCTAAAAAATAAAAAAGACGTTCCTAACTGGGAGGAGAAGATGGCTGGGCAATTTCCGGACGATTCCACTCTGTTAGAAATAGAAGAATATGCCAAAGAAATAGCTAATGCTGCTGGCCAGATTTTGCTGAGGCACTTTTTAAAGCATGATGGGCTAGATGTATCGTACAAGGATGATAAAGAACGAGATCCTGTTACAAATGCTGATCACGAAGTTCAAGATTATTTAAGTTCTGCAATAAGAGATCGGTTTCCAAGTCATGCTGTTTTAGGCGAAGAAGATGAAAAAGATAATGAAGGAGACAAAGAGCTGGCACCTGATTATGTTTGGGTATTAGATCCTCTAGACGGAACCAAAAATTTTTTATCTGGACTACCTATTTTTGCCTCTTCAATTGCGGTCTTATTCAGAGGTGTACCTGTTGTGGCTGCAGTGTTCTTACCGTGGCCCGTGGGAAATTCAGGTATTGTAATGCATGCGAGAAGAGGTGGGGGGGCATATATTGATGAAACGAAATTATCGGTTCAAACTCTCGATTCTCCTAAGGCCAACCGATTAACGACGTTACCAGGTGGTTTTATGAGATTATTCAACATTAACCGACATATGAGTGGTAGGGTAGGGGAGGTGAGGATGACTGGGAGTATCGTTTATGAGTTATCGTTGGTGGCGAAAGGCGTAACCCAGTATACTTTCACCACAGCTCCATTTTTGTGGGATGCAGCTGCTGGTGTGTTACTAGTAATGGAGTCAGGTGGGCAAGTATTGCGCGCTGAGAAATCTCGATTCGTGAAGCTCAGTTTTGTTCCTGGTAGATGGACAACGTTTGGCGGCTTTGTTGATAGATGGGAAAGTGGTAAAACCACCATGTCGGATCTCAGAAAATGGCGAGGATCTCTTCTTTTGGGACACCCCAACGTAGTAGATTATATCGCTACGAATATGAGTATTAAATCTTTACGGCTACGTAAAATACAAAGGTGGGTTATTCGCAAGATGAAGAAGTAGCGAATACGCCAGTGAAAAATACTACCGCCATTTTAGGTAAATAATAGTCTGGAAACGACGGCGACGTATGATATCTTCTAAGTAAGTTTATACGGAAGTTTAAGATGCCACTTGATAGCATAATTGTACAAGGTGCCCGTGAGCACAATCTAAAAAACGTGGACGTGACCATTCCACGTAATAAGCTAGTTGTGATGACAGGTGTGTCGGGTTCAGGTAAAAGCTCCCTGGCATTTGATACCATTTATGCGGAGGGGCAGCGGCGCTATGTCGAGTCTCTTTCATCTTATGCTCGTCAATTTCTAGGTAGGATGGATAAGCCTGACGTAGATTATATAGAGGGTTTGTCACCAGCCATATCTATTGACCAGAAAGGGGTGTCTCACAACCCTCGGTCCACTGTGGGTACCGTTACTGAGATATACGACTACTTACGCCTATTATTTGCCCGAGTCGGACAGCCGTATTGCTATAAATGTGGTAATGCTGTCAAGCGACAGACGGTACAACAGATAGTTGATAGTGTTTTGGGCCTGCCAGATGATTCTCGTATTCAGATTATGGCACCCATGGTGCGCCGAAGAAAAGGGGAACACAAAGAAATATTCTCTCAAGCTCAAAAAGCAGGATTTGTTCGTGTGCGTGTTAATGGTGATGTCCGTGAATTATCAGAGGAAATTACGCTAAACAAAAACAAATGGCATAGTATTGAAGTGGTTGTAGATAGGTTAATTGTTAGTAATCAGACAGATCAGACCCGGTTGGCTGATTCAGTTGAAACTGCTTTACGTTTGGCGAATGGAGTGGTACTAATCAACATCCCTGACGTTGAAGACAGAATTTTTTCTGAGAATTTTGCTTGTGACATATGCAACATTAGTTTTGGCGAAATAGAGCCTAGGACTTTTAGTTTTAATAATCCGCACGGTGCATGCAGTACTTGTACTGGGCTAGGCAATAAATTAGAGGTCGACCCAGTACTGGTGGTTCCAGATGGCGCGATTAGCATAGCGGCCGGCGCCGTTCAACCTTGGGCACGTTCAGGAACTATGAGTCCCTGGTACAGCAGTCAGCTGCAATCTCTGGCATCTGCATTCGGATTTTCCATAGAAGTACCTGTGCAAGACATGGAGGAAGATCACTTAAATTTAGTGATGTACGGAACGAAAGGTAAATCGGTTAGGCTTGAGCATCGTACAAGGAGAGGCAGGATTATTAAATGGGATACTTCTTTTGAAGGTGTTGTGAACAATCTTCAAAGAAGGCATCAGGAAACAGAGTCAGACTATGTTCGGTCTGAAATAGAACGCTACATGTCGTCACGCCCTTGTCAGGCGTGCGAAGGAGATAGACTTAGACCGGAAGCATTGGCCGTTCGAATTTGCGGTTCAAACATCATGGAGGTTACAGATAAGTCAATCTCCTCTGCCATTAGATGGATAGAGTCAATCGCAGGCACTGGAGGTAACGGCCTTGGAGTAGCACAACCAAAGAATATGGAGGGTAAACATAATTCAAAGGAGCTTAACAACTCTAACAAGGGTATTAATTACCCTGATACGTTAACAGAGAGAGAAATGACGATAGCGGATCAAATACTCAAGGAGATCGATGCTAGGCTTAAATTCTTGCTAAATATTGGTCTCGATTACTTGACCCTCTCGCGAATGGCGTCAACTTTAAGTGGTGGAGAGGCACAGAGGATTCGTCTGGCGACTCAAATTGGCTCTGGTTTGATGGGGGTGTTATATGTCTGTGATGAGCCTTCTATAGGATTACACCCGGCAGATGATTACAGATTGATTGGTACCTTACAGAGGTTGCGAGACTTAGGGAATACGGTTCTTATCGTGGAACATGATGAAGCGATTATGAGGTCGGCTGACTGGCTTGTTGATCTGGGCCCTGGAGCGGGCGAACATGGAGGTAATGTTGTTGCCTCGGGACCTGTGGATAAGGTCATCAAGAACCCTAAATCACTTACAGGTCAATATCTCAGCGGGAAAAAGAAAATAGATATTCCGAGTGTCAGGAGAAAAAAGAACAAAGGCCACATCAGTATACGAGGAGCGTCTCAGAATAATCTCAAGAATATTGATGTAGATATACCGTTGGGGCAATTGGTATGTATAACTGGAGTATCCGGGTCAGGCAAAAGCACATTAATAAACGAGATTCTTTACAAGAAATTGGCTCAGCTTTTCTATAGGGCGAAAGACAGACCCGGGTCATTTGAAGCCATTGATGGGGTAGATCAGATTGACAAAGTTGTAAATATTGATCAGTCACCCATAGGTAGAACTCCTAGGAGTAACCCTGCAACATACACTGATACATTCACCCCTATACGTGAATTATTTTCTTCTGTGCCGGATGCTCGGATGCGGGGCTATAAACCTGGTAGATTTTCATTTAACGTAAAGGGTGGAAGATGCGAAGCTTGCAGGGGTGATGGGCATATAAATATAGAGATGCAATTTCTGCCTGATGTAACAGTTCCCTGTGAGATATGTGATGGCAGTCGATATAATCGGGAAGCGTTAGAAATTAGATGGAAAGATAAGACCATTGCAGAAGTGCTGAGCATGACTGTTACGGAGGCACTACCAGTATTTGAAAACATTCCACGTGTAAAGAATCGGCTTCAAACCATGCAAGATGTGGGGCTTGGATACATACGCTTGGGTCAGCCGGCGACTCAGTTAAGCGGTGGCGAAGCTCAAAGAGTAAAATTGGCAAAGGAGCTTTCCAAACGTGCAACAGGCAAAACTTTGTATATACTTGATGAGCCGACAACAGGGTTGTCTTTCCAGGATTGCGATAATTTATTGAATGTTTTGCACAGATTGGTGGATTCGGGGAATACAGTTGTTTTGATCGAGCATCACTTGGATTTAATCAAGAATGCTGACTGGTTGATAGATTTAGGCCCAGAGGCAGGTGACAAGGGAGGCGAAGTAATTGCTATTGGAACTCCTGAGGATGTCGCTGAAATGAAACACTCCTACACGGGTCAATATCTAGTTACCACACTTGGCATAAGTGAGGTCGGAGCGGCGGACTAAACTACGGGTATTTTCAATTTCTCAATTGGAAATACAAAGCGACTAAGATGTTAAAGTAGCAGGTAGGTCTTTCTGTGGCTCAGACATAATTAATTTACGAACAGGATAATTTATTTCTACGCCTTCCTCGTTTAGTCGTTCGTGAATTATTTTCACTAAATCGCTGGTAAGCGTGAAACTGCCTAGTCGATCCACTGCTTGTATAAAAACCCAGAAGGTAATGTTGGAATCCCCAAATTCCTCAAATCCTACCCATGGTTCAACATTTTTTATTGCATGAGGGGATTCTTTCACTAGTTTTGTTGACGCATCCATTACTATTTTTTCAACTTGTCTTAGATTGGAATCGTAACTAACCCCACAGTAGACCATCACGTTCATAGCAGGTGTAGGGCTATAGTAATTTGTCACTATACTCTCAGCCATTCGGGAATTAGGTATGATGACAAGATTATTAAACATAGTGCGGATTTTAGTGCTTCTCCATCCTACCTCAACCACATATCCAGAGGGACCACCAGACAATTCAATATAGTCTCCCATATTGAGTTCGCCTTCTGTGACTACGTAGGTTCCAGCAAAGAAATTTGCTAGAGTAGGTTGCACCGCTAAGGCAACTGCTATTCCTCCAATGCCCAAGCCAGCCCATATTGGACTAATGGGAATATTTAGTGCCGACATTGCCATCAGTGTACCCAGGGAATATACGAATAGAGGTAATAGTCTTCGAAGAGGTGGTAATAGTCTGTCATCAACATGAGTGTCTGTCTTCTCAGCCATGTTGGTGATGTACCAAGTCAGCAGGGCGTCCAAAATATGATATGCCAAGTAAGAAATCTGTGATATCAGGGTAACGAGCCAGATTTTATTAATCCATTCGCTAAAATTGTTCCCTAAATGAACTTGAACCCTATCTAATTCTGTAACAATTAAAATTGCTGAGAATAAACCAGTTAGCACTAAGAAAAGTGAGATAGGGCCTTTTAGGCAGATTAATATGTTGGCTGAAAGACTTGTTGGATTCGTATTCTGCCATTTTCTAGATATAGAAAGGGTTAGGAAGTTGAATATGCCAGCCAATAGGAAGAACACTATAACTATACTTGCTGCGGCTACAAATCCCCAGAGATCTGAGGTTGTAATGAAGGTGGGTAACATATTCTATCTCCTTGAAAGGCGAATATGAAAAAATCTTAACAATATGGTTCTGAAAGGTATTGGTGTTTAATGGACCATCTTTCACTACTTGTGTACGATGTTTGATACTTATTGTCATGAATCTATTTCTTGACCACCTGGTGAATGCAAATTTATAATGTTGGAAACCCTGTAATTCGGGTTTTAAGGCGAAGTGATGACGAAAAACATGGACCTGTCGAAAATAGAAGAACTACGCAATGAGGCCTCAAATGAATTATCGGCTGTTTCGGCAGCCGATAATCTAGAACTTTGGAGGATTGAATACCTGGGGAGAAGAGGGCGGTTAACACAGATACTTAGAGGCCTGGGAGATATGCCTCCGGAGCACCGTCGCTCTTTGGGTGCTGAAGCCAATAGGTTAAAAATATTTTTGGAAGAATCTTTTGATCAAAAGCAATCTGAATTAGATAATTCTAAAAAGATTACAGGCCATGATCAAGGTGTGGATGTAAGCCTCCCTGGGTGGCCTGTCCCTAGTGGGACTCTCCATCCTACAACGCAAATATCCAGAGAAGTGTGCGAAGTGTTCCAGTCTATGGGATTTACTTCTGTAGAAGGTCCAGAGGTCGAGTTGGATCATTATAATTTCGAAATGCTCAATATACCTATAGACCATCCAGCAAGAGATGCATTTAATAGCTTGTGGATAGATCGCACAGATGAACAGGGCGAAATGCCTTTGTTGTTGAGAACCCATACGTCTCCCATGCAAGCGAGATATATGGAAAATAATAAACCACCGATTCGTATAGTATCCCCGGGGAAGGCATATCGCTATGAGTCTACTGATGCGACCCATGAGTGGCAATTTACTCAATTAGAAGGATTGGCAGTGGATAGAGGTGTAACTTTTTCTAATCTTAAAGGAACACTTTTCGAATTTGCCCGCCAGATTTTTGGTCAAGAACGTCAAGTGAGATTTAGATGTGACTACTTCCCCTTCGTCGAACCGGGTGTTGACATGTCTATAGATTGCTTTAAGTGTACTGGTTCGGGTTGTAGAATTTGTTCATATACCGGATGGATAGAAATTATGGGGGCCGGAATGGTTCATCCGAGAGTATTGGACGCTGTGGGATTAGACACTCATATATATACTGGATTTGCCTTTGGGATGGGCTTGGAAAGAATTGCAATGCTTAAATACGGGATTGATGACATTCGCCTCTTTCATGGAAACGATCTTCGGTTCTTGAAACAATTTTAAAGGCAAATGTCTTGTCCATCTGTGGTCTCAGTGGGTGTTGTAATTCCGAAAACCGAACTGAAACTTTTTAACTGCGGGGGCTCTAATGAAGGTTCCATTTTCTTGGCTAAAAAAATATGTTGAAATAGATCTTCCATCCTCTGAAATAGCACATCGATTAACTATGGCTGGGAACGAAGTTGGAGAGATAGAAGAGATAGGTGCTGGATGGGACAAAGATAAAGTCATCGTAGGCGAAATTGTAGGTATTGATCCTCATCCAGATGCTGATAGGCTGAGATTGCCCACAGTTAATATCGGAGATGGAACGGAAATAAAGGTAGTTTGTGGTGCCCCAAATTTATTAGTTGGTCAAAAAATCGTATTTGCTAAAGAGGGATCTATTTTGTTCAATCCCAGAAATGGGAAAATGGAGAAACTTAAGCCTGCCAACATAAGAGGTGTAGAGTCTAGAGGAATGGTATGCTCTACACTGGAACTGGGTCTTGGAGAAGATCATGACGGGATATTGGTGCTTGATTCTGAGGCGCCCGTTGGGTTGTCACTAACGGAATATATGGGCGATTCTATTTTAGATATTGAGGTAACTCCAAATAGGCCTGATGCTTTGTCTGTACTTGGTATAGCCAGAGAAGTAGGAGCTCTCACCGCGAAATCTGTGAGGGAACCAGATATGTCCTATGTTGAAGATGGGCCAAATGTGTCCGAATTAGCATCCGTACATATAGAAAATCCGCAGTCGTGCTCTCGGTATACAGCTTCAATCATACGAGACGTGAGGGTGGGGCCATCTCCAGTGTGGCTTAGAGATGCCTTGATAAAATCCGGATTAAGGCCTATAAACAATATAGTTGATATCACAAACTATGTCATGTTGGAATGGGGTCAGCCTCTGCATGCCTTCGACTTCAATAGAATTAAAAGTAATAAAATAATTGTCAGAGACGCGAACATAGGAGAGAGACTTAAATCACTAGATGGTGTAGAACACGAATTAGCCCCCCCTATTCTTGTTATTGCAGATGTAGAAAAATCTATTGGCCTTGCTGGTGTAATGGGTGGAGCAAATACAGAAATTGATTCGGATACGACTACTGTTTTCCTGGAATCGGCTAATTTCAGTGCCTCAAACACTCGAAAAACCCGATCTTCTTTAGGGATAGATAGTGAGGCGTCGTATAGGTTTGAACGTGGTATACGACCCGAGTTGGCAGAATTAGCACTTCGGAGGGCCACTCGACTCATATCACAATTAGCTGATGGCAAGCCGGCGCAGGCTATCATTGATATCTATCCTGGCAAGCAAGAGCCAATTAATGTTAGTGTCAGTAAAAGACGAATCAATCAGCTACTTGGAGTCCAGTACAGTGTGATGGAAATTGAGAGAGTATTGATCTCATTGGGTTTCAGGCGATTGCAGGAGCCTTCGGGATTACTTGATATGATGGATACATTCTCGGGAGTAACAGTCGGGGATCAAGATGATGTCATGTGGTTTGAGCCTCCATTTTGGCGGTCAGATATTAGAATAGAAGAAGATGTAATAGAAGAATTAGCGAGAATCATTGGATATGACAGTATACCGACAGTCATGCTGTCCACATCAATACCTCATAGGCAGATTGATTATTATGCGTCGTTGCGGGAAAAGTGTAGAGATATCTTAGTATCGTGTGGGATGCAAGAATCCATATCATATTCCCTAGTTAGCTCCACAACGCTAAAAAAATTGGGAACTATTGAATCTGATAAATCCCAACTTCGTATTTCGAATCCGTTGAGCTCTGAGCACGAATTTTTGCGAACAACTTTGAGAGCCAACATTTTAGACACCTTGAGTGCCAATAGGAAGGTAAATCAAAATGAAGGTATTAGATTGTTTGAAATAGGCAAAGTATTTATGACGAAGCCCGAGACCAAAAGCTTAGATCTGCCAGAAGAAAAAGAAGTAATGATTGGACTGTTATCAGGGCCTCGCTTTCCTATGTCATGGACTGCTCCAACTGGCAATATGGGATTTTTTGACGCTAAAGGTGTAATAGAAAATCTGTCTAGGAAAACTGGCGTCGATCTGCAATATGAAGTGACAGAAAACGAAGATATGTTTCAGTCTGGGAAAGTTGCTCGAATATTAAGTAATGACGTGCTGGTTGGTACAATCGGAGAGGTTTCCGAACCCATATTGCAGAAATTCGAAGTGGAAGGGTTTCCTATAGCGTTATTTGAAATTGATTTGAATGCTTTTTTAGATGTTTCCAAATCCTCCCCGAATACTTACAAGAGTGCGAGTAGGTATCCGGAATCATATAGAGACCTAGGACTATTAGTGGACGCAGATGTGGCTTCTAGTCATGTGGAATATATTATAAGGAGACACAAAATGGTCGCAGATGTTTCTCTTTTTGATTTGTATTACGGCCAGGACGTGGAACCCGGCAAGAAGGTGGTCGCATATAGAATATCATTTCAGTCGAACGAAGCGACCCTCACTTCCACACAGGTCGATAAATATCAGGATAATATTCTCCGCGAACTCAGGAGAGAATTAGGTGCGGAGTTACGGGGATAAATATGCAACATGATGGGCATAGTCATAGACATTATGGTGAATCCATGCTTAGCGTGGAAGAGGCACTGGAAAGAATTTTAGATGCTTTTGAAGTCTTAGAACCAGAAGAGGCTTATCTACTAGATGCCCTCGGACAGGTTTTGTCGGAGGATGTAGTAGCTACGCACAATATTCCTCCATTAGATAATTCGGCGATGGACGGGTATGCGGTCAGATGTGAAGATGTAGTGGGTGCTGGCCAAGACACTCCCGTGTTGTTGAGAGTGATAGGAACCGTTGCTGCAGGCCATTTACCCAATGTGGTCGTAACTGAAGGGACAGCGGTTAGGATAATGACTGGTGCTGCGATTCCTAGTGGTGCTAACGCTGTTGTTCCATTCGAAGATACAAATGAGATGGAACAAAGGGATTCCGGTGATGATATCAATGAGATTGCCATTAGATATGAAGTTAGTGTAGGGGCGGATGTACGTCCTTTTGGTCAGGATATTCGTAAAAATGAAATAGTGCTTCGGAAAGGTAAAGTACTTAGGCCATACGAGATAGGGGTACTGGCATCACTTGGTCGTAAAAGTGTAAGTGTGATACGTCGGCCAGTAGTATCAATATTGTCTACTGGAGATGAGCTTTTGGAACCAGGAGATAAGCAGCAAGGCGAAGGTAAGATTTTTGATAGTAATAGTTCAGGTATAGGGGCCGCAGTAGCGAAATTCGGTGGTATTCCTAAACTTCTGGGGATAGCCAAAGACGATATGGACTCGGTGAATGAAAAACTTGTTGATGGCCTTTCGGCTGATATGTTTGTGACATCGGCTGGAGTTTCAAAGGGTGATTATGATTTGGTGAAAGATGTATTGTCGGATCACGGAGAAATAGATTTTTGGTCGATTCGAATGAGACCTGCGAAACCTTTAGCCTTTGGGGTTCTTAGGTCCCAGGATGGTAGGACCGTACCTCATTTGGGATTGCCCGGTAATCCTGTCAGTGCTCAAGTTGCTTTTGAGCAGTTTGGAAGAGCCGCAATCTCAAAAATGATGGGTAAGACAGAGTTTAGGAAGCCTGTTGTCAATGCGATTCTTGATGACTCTATATACAACGAAGATGGACGTAGAATGTATGCCAGAGTCGTTGTTTCTTCAAAGGATGGTAAGTATCATGCGAAACTAACTGGTGCGCAGGGATCTAACCTTCTCACTTCTATGACTCTAGCTAATGGGTTAGCAATTTGTCCCGAGGGGGTGGCAATAAAACGATCAGGGGATTCCATTGAGGTGCAAATGCTTGATTGGTCGGAGGACTTTTTCCCTCCATCAACCTAGTTGTAATTTGTGTTAATTTAGATGTGGAATGTAGTTGGGACTTTTGAAATCGGGTGTTGGTTAGTTGAGTATGTGGTAAGCTCTCAGTGTCGGTGTATATAAGCTAAGTGTAACTAGTTCGGAGGTAAGGGCCAATGACGGATAGCCAGTCGCGGCGGGGAGAGGATACGTCAGAGATGCAAGATGAAGAATATTATCCAGAGTTTTTTGTATCTCGCGAACAAGCGGATATGGAAGGTAGATCCCTGCAGACAATGATTATCAATAGGATGAGTTACACAGATCGCCAGAAATATGAAGATGCTGATCAGAATGTTGATGATTTAGTGACCCAAATTGTGGAAAGTAGTAGCCAGGACTCCGACTTCCTTTTGCCAGATACGCCTTTGAAAGAGGCAGTTTTCCGAGTTATGTTGGCGAGTGGGAATGTACCTGTGACTGCAGAGCAGATTAGCGAATATCTATCTGAAAGGTGGGCGATGACGCCATATCCAAGGGATGTTTCGCCAAAGGTTATTCAACGTCTGCTCGAAAATAGTGCTGCCTATTGTATCGCACAGATGCCTCAGGCCGAGCCTGATTCGGATGAGGAAGCCAGCTAACGTGGGCTTGATGAACACTAGATTACCAAGACAAGGGCGCTAGTCTTCCGGTTCTTCTCTCTTGCGCCTTTTCTTGCCCGTAATTTGTACGCTTTCGGGCACAGAAATGGCATCTGAGCTTAAACCTTTTCCTAGTTTGACCTTTTTCGGTTTTTTGTTTTCCCTTTTAGGTGATTTGCCTTTGGCCATGACCTTGCTCCGCCTGGAATGGTAGTGCCTCGCTTGAAGTGTAGACTATAAGAAAAATTATGTAAAGGTTAATTTACATGGTCAGGGTAGCTGCCTCATGATACAATATGATATACCCCTTTTGTCGGGACAATCCGCCTCGGGGTGTTAATATTTAGTAGCTGGGAGAAATCCAGGATATGGATGTTCAAACACTGAAGTTATCGAATAGAACTGTACTGGGGAAAAGGGTTAGGCAACTCAGAAAGAATGGAATCCTACCAGTGCATGTTTACGGCACAAATGAAGCACCTCAATCACTTCAAGGTGATATTCGCGTCTTGAATCGTCTGATACCTCAAATAGGTACCAACATCCCTGTATCTGTTGAGGTAGAGGGCAGCGATAGTATATGTTTTGTGCGAGAGGTTCAACGACATCCCGTAACTGAAGATCTATTGCACGTGGATTTCATCAGGGTGGATGTTTCCCAAGTCACGCAAGCAGAAGTACCAGTTTTGCTTGTCGGAGAGGCTCCGGCTACAAGGCAGGGAGGGACACTACTCCTGCAATTACAAACTATATTAGTAGAAGCCTTACCTATGAATATCCCCGCCTCTATAGAAGTAGATGTTGAAAGCCTTGACGATTTTGAGAAGGCTATTTATGTTCGTGACGTTGCTGTGGGTAATGACGTGACGGTTATAAGCGATATAGAGGATATGATTGCCAGAGTTAGTCCTCCTAGAGTTGAAGTTGAAGAAACGCCTCTGGATGAGGAGGGTCTTGAAGGTGATGAAGAAGGCATGGCAGAGGACGGTGTGGAAGGTGAATCAGGGGATGAAACTCAGTCTGGAGAATAATGGTCTGGCTGGGATTTGAGATTATTCTCGTTTTGAGACTCTGTTTAGGCTACTCTGTATTTTTTAAGGAATTCCTTGTTTGGTGTGAATCCAAATCCGGGTCTTTCAGGTGGGCTGGTATGTCCGTTTGAAAGGTCGAGGGTCTCTTCATAGATATTGCCCCACATTGGATCAAAGGCCTGTGCATAGTATTCCAAGATGAGCCCATTTGGAATTGCAGATACTAGATGCACATGAATTTCCTGTTTGCCGTGGGGAGCAATAGGCAAATCTTGTGATTGTGCCAGTGAAGCCACTTTCATAAATTCCGTTACTCCGCCCATTATCAATGCATCTGGTTGTATGATGGCAGCACATCTGTTATTTATCAAATCTCTGAATCCGTATCGAGTATATTCATTCTCTCCTGTAGCAACTGGTATGGATGTAGCAGTTGATATTAAACGATGGCCTTCATAATCGTCCGGGTTGACTGGTTCCTCAAACCAGTAGACGTCGTATTGTTCCACCTTTCTGGCAATGTTTATTGCATCATAAAAAGTATATGCGCAATTGGCATCCATGAGTAGTTTTATGTCCGGCCATATGGTTTCTCTTACAACTCGTATCCTCTCAACGTCTTCGTTTATGGGTACTCCGCCAATTTTCATTTTTACTGCTTTGGCGCCGGTATCTAGAGCGCTCTCCATTTCCTTGGATAATTCATTTAATCCTTTTCCTTCTTCGTAATAGCCTCCAGCAATGTAAACTGGAATCTTATTGGTGAATCCACCAAGTAATTTGTAAACTGGTTGACCTGATGCTTTACCTTTGATGTCCCATAGAGCGATATCAATTCCACTGATAACCCTGGTTGAAATCCCGCGTCGTCCCACTAGTTTGGGTTGCCACATTTCGTTCCAGATCTTTTCGTTCAGAAAAGGATCTTGGCCTATAACGAAGCCTTTCATGAAGTCCAGAATGCCTGGCTTTGCGGTATCTCCTTCGTTATCCCCCCCAATGTAGCCGTATCCTGTAATACCTTCATCAGTTTCAATCTGCACGACACTTAAGGCAACTGTAGGATAAGTGTACCTTCCGTTCCGTATGGGCCTAGGGCGGGGCCACCTGTAAATTTCAAGACTTACGTCTGTTATCTTCATCTTGTGATTCTCTCCAAGCAATACTAAGCTAGCCAGAAAATGTTAATTTACCCATAGATAATATCTCCAGCATTCTAGCACAGCGTATGATATAAATTGTAAAAACATGAGCCTAGTATGCGGTATAAGAAAATAACATCCCTATGGTAGATTAGGGGTGCATATAGGTCGTAAGGTATCTTTAGAACATAATCGCTTGAGGTCCGTGGGTTTCTATTGTGCTGGGAGAATGTTATGAGAAGTCGGATTCCGTTTTCACTGATATTAATAATCGCTTTAATTATAACCTTAGCGGGATGGACATTTTTTGGTAAGAATATTAGCGCTGCACCTCCCGTTGTGAGCCTAACTCTGCCAACTACTCAGGTTGCAGAAGGTCGTTTCCCGTTTACTTTTCAGGGCACGATTCTGGATGGTGATGGGAATGCTGTTTCTAATAGTGCCCATGAGTTAACTCTCGCAATTTATGACGGTCAAGATGCACGGACCCCTTTGTGGTCAGAGAAGCAAACGGTATTCACTTATGAAGGTCTCTTCACGATTATTTTGGGAGAAGACACGGAAATATCGCCAAATATATTTTCCGATAATGCGCAGACGTGGCTAGGAATAAGAGTAGATCATAATTCAGAATTGCAGCCTCGTGTTCGCATGACATACTCTCCATATGCTTTTCATGCTGTCACGGCAGATAATATTAGAAATGCTCTTCCAACTGCGGCTCAGATTGCTACTTTGAGGTGGTATGAAGTGAGTGATATTGGGTTCAAGGTATCGGTTGGGGATGAGCCGAGTGCCATAGCGTTTGATGGAGAGTATTTATGGGTAGCCAATCGTGGTGACGAAGAAGAATCGGACGATGACGCTTTGACAAAAATTAATCCGTCAACTGGATATACAGCTGGAAGTGTAAAGGTGGGTACAAACCCAGTTGCGATCGTGTTTGACGGGAAGAGTTTATGGGTAGCGAATCAAGATAGTGACAATATAACCAAGTTTGACATAAATAAGACAAACAAAAAGACTTTGTCTGCAAATGGTGAGAGACCAGTGGCTTTGTCTTTTGATGGCAAATATGTTTGGGTACTCGTTGAAGGATCAGATTCTGTAGTTCGATACAACGTATCTACTGAAAAGGCCGTTGATGAAGATGGAAATTCGTCTAATGGGATAACTGGTATTTCTGTGGGAGATAGGCCAACTGCTATTGCTTTTGATGGAACCATGATGTGGGTTTTGCATTCTGGTAATAATAATATAACTAGAATAAATAGCTCGACTGCAACGGTAGTTGACACGTTATCTAAAGGAGATGGTCAATCCGATATAGTGTTTGATGGTCAGAATATGTGGGTTACTGATGAAGGGGATGATTCTGTTATAAAAATTAGAGCATCCGATGGAATGACTTTGGGGCGGTATGATTCCAAAGGTGATAGACCAGAAGCATTAGCATTTGACGGCAGGGCTATATGGATAGCGAATAAACGTGACGATGAAGTTACTAAGTTAAAATCGTCCTATGGGGAATTAATAGGGACTTTTGCCGTAGGCGGTTCTCCAGTTGCAATGGCATTTGATGGTACGGATGTGTGGGTAGTGGCTAAAGATGACGACCAAATCATTAAGAAGTAGATAGATATGGATCATTAGATGAGAGTGCCTTACAGAACAAGATGGATAGTTGGCTTTTTAAGTTTGGCCTTGATCGTAGTGGTAGTGTTTAGCGCGAATTTTGCCAGTGCTGAGAATTCGCGTATGTTCCTTAGATGGACAGCCTTTTCAGCAGGTATTGTAGATTCAAAAAATGATGATAACCAGATTAACGCAAGCCTCGGTATAACCACAACAGGCAAATTCTCATCTGATAAATACAAAATTGAATTGGGATATTATAACGGTAGTAATATGGTCGCCAATGCTTACGCAAAGGAAGTATCCGAACTATCCTTAACTCCCATATCAATGGCGCACTTATCAATTGTCGCTACGGCATCGACCTCTAATAAGTTACAAATTGAAACGGAACAACCAGAGGTCATATCCACAACCGTAGTTAATGATGAAACTGTTCAGAGTTCAAATCAGCTAGTGGAAGACGATGAAGACATTACATCTTCTAATGATATTACGAGTCTACTTTCTCCTACGATTGAGAATGTAGGTGCAGACAAGGCTAGTATTATTGTCTCAATCACAGCTACGCCTCTTCCTTTTACCAGTAAGTCGGGCTCTGGAGATGAAAAGGATGAAATAAGATCAGGCCCCGCAGAGAGTGAAATTGTATCAACCGATTTAAATAGAAGTGCAAAAGCAACTCCTTTTGTGTTGGTTATTACACCCACACCTTCTGAGGACATATCGAAAGAGATCCAATCATCCGGATCATGTAATGCCTTTTTTGCAGGTAAGCAAGAATCATCCGATTTAGGGTATTTATTGTTTATTGTGGCGCCTGCATTATTATGGAAATATAAATCTCGCAGGTAAAATTACAAATATAAAAACGTATTGGTACCATGAAATCAGCTACGAATATTCACGAATTGTTGTAACATGCGTTTTCAGAATCCGATAAGACAGTTGAGAGAATATCCTCAAGATGTTTAGGGTGTAAGATGGCTAATTATTTGTATTCTCAGTGGAACATGTCGCGGCGGACACCAAACATTAAGCACGACACGCTTATACATAGGCTTTCAGATGATGTTCTCACATCGAAAAGTTTGAAGGGTTCTCTCCAGAGTTTGTTGCAGTCTGGAATAGAGGACGAGGATGGACGCACTATTTCCGGATTACAAGATTTGATAGAAGCGCTTCAGAGATTTCGCCAAGATCAACTAGAGACATATAACCCTAATTTCGTCAAAGAAGATTTAGTATATAGACTGCAAGATATCGTAAAAAGTGAGCGGCTTGGTATGGAAACACGTCTCGTTGATGCTAGAGAAGATGCAAAGAAGGGTGACTTTCAAGATGCAATGGATCTTCTAGAACATCTCGTGAAAGATAATGTATCAAGACTCGATGACCTGCCTGAAGGAGTGGGTGATAAAATAAGGAATCTCCGCCAATATGATTTCATTGATCATATGGCGAGGCAGAAATTTTTGGAACTATTAAGATCTCTTCAAGATTCGGCGGCAGGACATTTAATAGAGTCCATAAGTGGCGAAATCGGTAGTTTGACAGAGAACGAAATTAGTGATTTCGGAAATATGCTTGCCTCTTTGAACAGCCTGCTCAATGATAAGGCAAGTGGCAAAGATTTGAAATTTCAAGAATTTATTGATATTCATGGGCAATATTTTAAAGATGTTAAGGCAGGCGACCTTGAGGAGCTGATAAGCAGATTAGCGGGGCATATGGCTGTAATGCATTCGCTAATGTCGAGTGTTGATGTTGAGAAGAGAAAAGATATTGAAGATGCTCTGCGAGCTTCATTTCCTCCGCCTATTATCAAAGACTTGGAACTTTTGACCTCTACAATGTATGAACATTTCAATATGGATAAGCTAGTAAGGGAATACAACTTTCTAGGTGATAATGATGTAACGCTAGATCATGCAATGACGTTACTCTCAGAATTGCAAAAAATTGATGAATTGGAAGCCAATATAAATCAGGCTATAAAAGACGTCAATTTACATGATCTGGATTTAGATTCCATTGGAAATTATTTAGGGCAGGAATATCGATCAAGTGCTGAGTTTCTGCAAGATACGATGTCAGAGTTTGAAGATGAGGGATATTATAAGCGGTCGGGGAAGAGATTTGAATTTACCCAAAGTGGGATTCGGAAACTCGGACAGAGAGCACTGAGAGAAATACTGACTGAATTAAAAAGAGACCGGAATGGATATATTAAGTCTAATTTTTCTGGAGAAGGCTGGGAGTACAATGGACGAAGTAAACCCTATGAATATGAAGAGGCATTAGACATAGATCTTCATCGCACGCTATTCAATACGTTAACAAGATCGGGTATTAAAATACCCTTAGAAGTTAAGGCAGAGGATTTTGAAAGCAAAGAAAGAGAAGATTTAACTCAAACGGCTACAGTGCTTCTTTTGGATCAGAGCAGATCAATGGGTATGTTTGGCAGCTTTGAAGCGGCCAAGAAAGTTGCACTGGCCCTTAATTATCTTATTATTAGCCAGTATCCGAGGGATCGATTTTACGTGGTTGGCTTTTCTGACTATGCCTCGCAAGTCAAGTCCAGTGATTTAGGAGACTTGAGATGGAACGCCTGGGTTTCAGGAACTAATATGCAACATGGTCTTTCCGTGTCTCGCACATTATTGTCTAGGCAAAAAGTGTCTAATAAGCAGATAATCATGATTACGGATGGTGAACCTACCGCACACATTGAAGACGGTAAAGCCGTGTTTAGCTATCCACCGGATTGGGTAACGATAGATGAAACACTTAGAGAGGTTAAGAGATGTACGAAAGAGGGAATTACAATAAATACCTTCATGCTTGAGGCGAATTATTATTTATCTGACTTCATAAATAGAATCACCAAAGTTAACAAAGGCCGTGCATTTTTCACTGACGCTCACGAGATGGGCCGTTATATTATGAAGGATTATTTTAGAAATATACAAAGAGTTATATCATGATTACTCAGGATGCCTTTACGGTACAGGACTGTTCGTATAATTCTCGGATGAAGTTAGTTCTATTAGGACTTTGCAAGAGGTATTAATTCATGGTGAATAAGTGGTGGTTAATTGGCGGGGGCGTATTTTTATTTTTCTTAGTCATTGCAAGTATTGTAATGTCAATTCTTGAGGAAGCCGACCAAATGTCTGAGGGTACTGCAGAATGGACTGTTCAGAGATTTATCTCAGCAAGTCTTGATGATAATTTTGATTTGGCGTACAGCTTTTTGTCAGGTGATGTGCAAAGCAATTGCTCAGTAGAGGATTTTGCAGACAATCTAAGGTCAGATTTATCCGACAGAGAATACAGAATTGTTCTGGATAGTGTAGTTCCAGTTGGGACTTCTACGTTGGTTAAGGTTACAATTACAGAATTTGAATCTGATGGATTCCTCGGATCTTCGGAGTGGTCCCACTCCGAAAAATTTACTCTACATGAACTAGGCGGCACATGGCTGCTCACCAAATATCAGTGGCCCTATGATGGTTGTGGTGAGGTTGACGTTTCTTAATAATCGCAGGCAACAAAGGGACATTTAGTATGACCGGACTGACTATAATTTTGGAGATATTGTTCGCCCTAGGCTTGCTTGTTCTTGTATTGACGTTGTGGCGCCGCTACAGATCTTCCCCAAGTGATGCTAGAGGAATGGGAACCGTCAAAAGATTGTATTTTTATGGCGTTTGTTTCGTTTCGCTTTTCATGGTAATTAACGGGGCTATATTGCTCGTCCAAGTTTTGGCAGAGTCTTTCTCAGGAACCACAATGTTTGCAAAATCAAGTGGGATCGTTGCAGGGGGGATTGCATTAGTTGTGGTAGGTTTTCCTTTGTGGGTATTTCATTGGCGAATGATTCAGGTACGTGCCTTAAATGTCCCAGCAGAAAGTCAGACACTTATTAGGAAATTTTATATCTATTTACTACTAGGTGTTTCTTTGTCAATGGCTGCTAATTCAATAGTTGGCCTGCTACGTTGGATATTGGGTGTAGAGGCATTTAGTGGATATGATTTAGGTGGATTTATAGCCTGGCTTGCTATTTGGTTAATGCATTGGCGTCTTGAGTTAAGGGAGGGTCAAACAACGCGAGAGAATGCTCTAATTAGACAGTTCTATATATATTCCGTGTGTTTGATTTCTTTGGCTGCATTGTGTTTTGGCCTCGGGAGGATGATTTATTTTCTGCTTTTGGACGGATATCAAATTGCCTCTTCGTCAGTAGTTTTTCTGAATGAAAGTGGTGGAGCCTGGCGCCCTTCTGTGAGAGATGCACTTGTGTCCTTTGTGGTAGGTGGGACGATTTGGTTGAAGCACTGGGGAATTACCCCCAAAGAGTGGACAGGGTTGGGTAATCTGACAACCGAGTCGTTGATTTTGAAAGTGTATTTGCACATATGCGTAGTAGTGGGCGGGGTAGTTCTTACGTTTACTGCTCTAGGTATAACGTTGACTGGTATATTTCAGTGGCTGCTGAGTGCTACTGGCGAACGGTTATTGACGCATTTTGAATTTATTCCAGGTACGATCGCACTATTTTCCGTCGGGACAGGATTGTGGATTTACCATACTTGGTTGTTACACGAAGCGCAGTCTTACACTGAGGATAGAATTGATCCTGCTGGACGACCATATTTGTATTTGGTAATGACCATTGGCGTCGTTTTGTTGGCGGTAGGAATGTTTTTCTTAGTAGGCACAATTTTAGATTTGCTTATAAATTTTGCCACTGATGTAACCAACAAGGATGAAAGTCTTGAAAGACTAAGTACTAGTCTGAGTCTTCTAGTGATAGGTTCCATTACTTGGTTGTATCACTGGAAAATCTCTCAAAATGTGATTTCCGTAGAAGGCTTGCAAGAAACCTCTGCTTTGGCTAGAAGAGCCCACGTGATGTTTGTTATTGGTGTGGGCGTGATCTCGTCTCTAGTTAGTGCAAGTATAATATTATTCATTGTCTTGAAGGATATTTTGGATTCTGATGTTACGCTATCTACGATAAACGATATAGGTATGCCCTTATCCTTGATATTGGCCCTGAGCATCATCTTGCCGTATTACTATTCGATTTATAGAAGAGAGAAAGTATTAGTTTCGCCAGTCTCTCGGCAACACAACTTTGCGAGGAAAGAGGTTTCCATTATCATTGGTGCTGAACATGTTGGTTTGGTAGAGATGATCGAAGAACTTTTAGGCTATTCAATTGTCGTGATTCCCTGGATTGATGATGAATCTTTTGTACCTGATATGACTCGTAATGAATGTCGAGAAATTGCCATTCGTGTAGCTGAAACTCCGGGAAGACGAGTCACGTTGATAGCAAGTCATAATGGTCTGGATATGTATTCACACACATGATTTTACGAGAATCTATCAGGTGTAAATTGATCAACGGACATATCGGTTTTGCCTAGGGTTATCAAATCTGCGATGGCCTTCCCAATACCTGGTCCAAGTAGGATTCCTTTCCTGCCGGCTCCAGTAGCCAAATACACGTTTTCCCACCCTGGTGCATTACCAATTATAGGCAGTCCATCAACTGTTATAGGACGTAGACATGCGGTGTGTTTCACAATTTCTGCATCTTTGAGAGAAGGCATTAGTTTGAATGCACTTCCGAGCAGTTTGTCTTTTGCTGACGTGGTAGGTTCCTTGTTGAAACCTTCCTCCGTTTCAGTTGCGCCAACCCAGACCAAGCCGTTTGCTCTATGGTATAGTGTTGCTCCCGTTCCTGAAAAATCGTGTGCTAAGGGCGTCTGAGGCTTTATTCGTACTATCTCCCCTTTTACTGGTCGAATAGGAATACTTATATTTAGCCAACCTTCGGCTTCAACGGACCATGGCCCCGTGGCTATTATTAGAGCTCCGCAGTATACGGGTTCCCCATTTATGATAACTCCGATAGTCTTGTCGCCGTTTAAGATTACTTCCGTTGCTTCGCCAATTAACAAAGATGCACCCATATGCTCAGATGCTTTGAATAATGCTGTTGTAAATTCGAATCCACTTAGACATGAATTCCCCTTGGAAATAAGCCCCTTAATGGCTTGAGGATTTAAATTGGGTTCTAGTTTAAGGAGTTCTGATGATTCCAACCATTGAGCAGAAAAACCTTCAACAGCGTCAAAGATGTCCTTAGTGATACTCATATCTGAGATATCAGATTCCTGAAAGGCTACGTCTATCATATCTACAGGTGCAGGATGAAATTCTACTCCGGATTCTTCTTGTAACTCAGAGCTGAAGGCTTTGTGGATTCTGAAGGATTCCTTCGCCAATGCGCTTATTGGACCTGGTATGCCAACGCCTTGCATAGGATTGAGCCCGCCGGCATTGTAACCTGATGCTTGACTGGCTATGCCCTCGCGCTCTACCAGGGTAACATTGACTTTGTTTTTGGAGAGGAAATAGGCTGCAGCACAACCTGCAGCGCCACCGCCAATTATTAATACATCAGTAATATTGGTCATTTATACACAGCCTTCTCTTTTAATATAAAGTACATAAAGAATTATTCATTTATTGTCCGTTTTTCTATATTGGGGTTCTTGATAGATGATACACATATCAAGGCCATAACATATGAAATTGCCCCAAACAAAAATATGCTTGAGTAGCTTTTAGTGACGGTATACAACAATGTTCCGAATGTAGGGCCTAGCCCTAGTGCAGAGATTTGGAATACTCCCATTAGGCCAGTTATGGAACCGAAAGATCCTTTTCCAAAATAATGTGCCATCATCATGCTACCCATTATATTTAATCCTCCAGATACCGTTCCATAGACTATCACCGTAATGAACCCAAATTGATCTATTGGCATAATTAAGAACATTAGTAGAGTCGTGCAAGAAAGGGTGAGAACACCTATTGTTAACGGCTTGGGCGATAGTTTATCAGAGATGAATCCATATATAGGGTTTCCGAATGAACCCAGGAAGGAGCTAATACTCAAGGCCAATGTAGCTGTTGCCAGTGGTACGCCAGAACTTTTTAGAAGTGGAACCACTTGAAAATTAATTGTTCCGGAAGTAAGAACCGATAGAGATTCTGCGATTATTATGAGCCAAAAGGCAGGAGTGAGGATTGCTTCTCCAGTCGACCAGTTGAGATTTTCATTCAGGGCATGTCGGGTTTTGACTTCGGATTTCTTAGTGTGTGACTTAGGAGAGAATTGAGCTTTGTCTGGCAATACTTCGTTGTCTGCCATGGGCAAACCTAGGTCAGATGGACGCCTACGCATTATCAAAAGCATAGGTAAAATCATTATCAAGGAGAGTAATGCTTGTACTTGATACGCGTTTCTCCAACTTCGCGACAACGATATCAAAGCAAATATTTGTATGTGTATTGACGCTCCGAAAGGTCTCGCCATAGTGGCTATGCCAAGGGCTAGGTTTCTTCGCCTTTGAAAGAAATTGACTGCAGCCGTTCTAGGTACAACACCGACAAGGACGGGTTGGGAAATAGTTCTGCCGATTATGATAGCCATGCAAAATTGCCAAGCTGCATTAGAGTTGGCAATATAAAAAAAAGAAAGTCCTACAATAAATGCGGCTAGAGGCATCATCCCACGGGGGCCATAGCGGTCTGCTAGTCTCCCAATGAACGGAGTAGTTATTCCTGAAGACCAAGTGCCAATACTCACCCCTAACGCAACAGTATTACGGCTCCATTGAGTGTCTTCAAAAATAAAATTTTGCACTCCACCAATAAGCAATTGCGCATTTCCCGTTGCGCAATACGTGCTCATTGCGCCAACTGCTAGAATGGCCCATCCGTAATAGAAAGGCATTCTAGGATGCCAATTTAGGAACTTTCTAATATACGCCAAGCTTTGTACAAATCCTCAGATATGCTTTTAATCTTATTTCGGATTAGAGATCAAATGACATGAGTTCGTCCGAGAAGAGTATTTCTCCATCATAATGATCTCGCACATCTCCGATACCTTTTTCCATAGGTCCATGTTGGGAGAGGTGAGGTCCTACATGGACTAATACTAATTTCTTAACACCTGCAGCCTGTGCCATTTTTGCTGCTCCTGTTGTTCCACATTGACCAAGAGCTTCTCCGTCAAGATCCATTACTTCTTGGTCGTCCCAACACATGCAAAGCATGGCGTCTGCGTCCTTGGCCAGTTCAGTCACAGAATCACAGGGTTGGGTGTCACCAGTAAATACAACGCTGCCATCAGGAGTTTCTATTCTGTAGGCGAGAGAATCCAAAAATGGTCCGACATGTTCGGCGGGTGCGGCAGTGACTTCCCAGTCGGGACCCGAAAAGATTTTCCCTGGTGTAATGTCTTTTGCCAGTACATGTGGAGCTGGCCTTGGTAGTGTACCTCCGCGATTAACATGTATACGTTGACTTAAAGGATGGCCCACGCGTGCTTTCCAATCATGGGCAAATATACCCTCATCTTTGTCCAGGATACCCTTGGTTATTTTCTCAGTCAAAGACGGACCGAAGACTTGTAATGTGTTTTCCTTCCCAGTACTTTGATCCCATCGACATAACAAGAAACAGGGATAATCTATGTCATGATCAAAGTGATGATGGGTGAAAAATATTTGATCAATGTCCGTCGGCCATAACCCGGCTTTAACAAGCTTGTGTGTTGCAGCAGGACCGCAGTCGATCATGAACTGTTGGTCTCCCACAGTCACAGCAAAAGCAGATCCAAATCGATCAGAGGTTGGAGTAGGAGTTCCTGCACCTAGAACGTGAACTGTAGTCATATTCGTAAATAAATCCTCCATAATGTTATTGTTTGAGAGAAAGTGTAGCATTCGTCCCTGTTTGATACTAGAGCACTTGTTTAGGAGTAAAGACTAGAGCTATATAATTTGTTTTTGGACGTGAAGCAAATAAAAGGATTCCTATAATACGCTGTGATAGAATCTTACTCAACTGTATATTTTGTGAAGGATATGTCTGTTTTATGACAATATCTTCTACGAACGGGAGATCTCATGGTTCGGACGAATAAACGAATCGGAATTCTTGTTGGCGGTGGCCCAGCTCCAGGGATTAACAGTGCTATTAGCGCATGCGTAATAGCCGCTGCTGATAAGGGGGTAGATGTAATAGGCATTCCCGATGGGTTCAGTCGTCTCATAAGAGGGGATATAGATCGTTCCTTTAAACTAAGCCCCGATGATGTTGAGCTGATACACTTCAAAGGTGGGTCAATATTGAGGACGTCTAGGGCTAATCCAACGACAAGGCCTGAAAACCTAGAAAAAACCGTCAAGAGCTTGCACTCAATGAATCTTGAATCTCTAATTTCAATTGGCGGTGAAGACACCGCCCTATCGGCGTCAGAAGTTGCCAAGGCTTCCAACGGTACGATACGAGTGGCTCATATCCCAAAAACAATAGATAATGATCTTCCTCTTCCGGGAGATACGCCTACGTTCGGTTATGAAACGGCTCGTCAATTGGGTACGGAACTTGTTTCAAATTTGATGGAAGATAGCAGGACTACGAATCGATGGTTCATAGTTGTGGTAATGGGCAGAAAAGCAGGCCATCTTGCATTAGGTATAGGCAAAGGAGTGGGAGCATCTCTCACTATTATCCCGGAGGAATTTTCATCGTCTAAGATAATGTTGAAGGATGTGGTCGACGTTATCGCGGGAAGTATGCTGAAACGGAGAGTGTATGGACGTGACGATGGTATAGTAGTAATTGCAGAAGGTGTTGCAGAGAAAATTGATCCTAGTGAACTGGAACAACTTGCGGGATTGGGTATTGCACGAGATCCTCATGGACATATTCGTCTTGGCGAGATTCCAGTAGCTGCCATAATAAGACGTGAAGTTCAAAAAAGGTTCCTTGAATTCGGAGAAGAGTTAGGTATGGTTGATACCACTTTGGGATACGAATTGCGCTGTGCTCCACCGATTCCTTTTGACATTGATTATACACGCAGCTTGGGGTTTGGGGCAGTTCAATTTTTGACGACCACTACTAGTGAAGACAGCCTGAGAAATGGGGGACTAGTCTACATAGAAAATGGCATGTCGAAAGTTATGCCTTTTGATGATATGAGGGATTCTAAGACTAATAAGGCACTAGTTCGAGTCGTGGATACAAAGTCTCACTATTATACGGTTGCTAGAAAATATATGATTCGATTAGAAAAAGAAGATTTACAAAATGAAACTATGCTCGACGGCCTTACTAAAATATCTTCCTTAGGAGTAGGAGATTATGAGCGCATGCTCAAGGATTAGTTCCGTGAGATTCTTGAGAAACATTTGTGGGGGTAAGGTCGCGACAGATATGTCCCATAGGCTTCGTTTTTCTTTTAAATTGGATTTCTTTTTATTGTTGCTGTTAGTCGGTGTTTTGGTCTCTTCATGTGTGAATAGTCAAGAAGAACCGGTTCAAATCCCTAAGGTAGTTGACGAAGAACCGGGAGATCAATCCTATGCCAGCGACGCTGCGACTTTGACGGTTTTGCTTGCTTCCAGTGATTTAAGCGTTGGAGAAAATAGAATAGTTTTTGGTTTAATGAGCAAAAGTGGGCATCGTATTGATGACGCGGCAGTTTCAGTCTCTACCCATTTTCTTACCGATGCTGATAGTTCAGGTAGTCCCTTCCACATGGAAAAGGCTGTCTATCAAAAATGGCCGACTGGAGCATCCGGTGTTTACATTGTTACATTAAACTTTGACAGACATGGAGAATGGGGCTTAGGGGTTGTTGTTGAAGATGTACAGGGCGTCAGGAGCGCCTCAGTGAGATTGCAAGTGGCTGAGAACAGTATGACGCCGAAAATAGGAGATATGTCCCCTAGGAGTATAAATAAAACCGTTCAGGATGTGGGGGATTTAAGACGTTTAACAACAGATCCTAGCCCTGATCCTGAACTATACATTTTGACGGTCGACCAAGCGTATGACGAAGAAATCCCTTTTGTGGTGGTGTTTTCTACTCCAGGCTATTGCAGTACGTCTATTTGTGGTCCTCAGTTGGAAGTGATTAAGGATTTAAAAGATAGATATTCTGGGTCGGTTAATTTCATTCACATAGAGATCTATGACAACCCTCACGATATAGAAGGCGACTTGGGCAATGCAGTACTATCACCTATTTTGGAAGATTGGGGTTTGCCTAGTGAACCCTGGACTTTTATAGTGGATAGAAATGGAATCATAACTGGCAAATTTGAGTCCTATACCACGTATGGGGAGCTATCAGGATATTTGGAGCAATTGATTGAATAGAAACTCGTGGTAAATGTCGTTACTTTTCTTTCTTAACTCTTAGGTTCAATTAAGGTGCCTTACTCCTTCAGACACCATCTACAATAAGCACACTACTAGAAGTAGATTCTATCCGCATTGTTTTAAGATCAGAATAATCTGATGAATAGTACCATTCACGTGCCTTCTCGATATTAGGGAATTCTATCAGGACAAATCTGTCGGGAGACCAGTTTCCTTCTAGCACTTCGACTTCACCTCCACGGACTACGTATCTGCCTTCATATTTTTCGATCGTTGCGCTTACTCCAGATCTGTAAATTTCAAATTTCTCTTTGTTAGTGACAGTTAGGTTCGCCATTACAAACGCTGACAAAGTGACACCTCCAACTCAGGGTAAATGGATTCCATAATCGCGCGTTGCAGATATGAGTATGCTTTGCATGGTATTATTGTAATGTACCTGCCCTGTAATTTATAGGGCGGGTGGTTTGCGTTTGAAATTAACTAGGTGAATCTATGAAATTAAGCATATTGACGAGTGTTCTTAAAGAGGAACCTGCCTATAGGGATTTAAAAGAGTCTGTAGAAAGAAAAGTTGCAGAGGAAAAGGCACAAATACAATCAAGTGGTATTCCGATGGTAATTTCAAGCTTGGGAAGGGATGTTGGCGTTTGTGTTTTGGTGGTCGCACCTCTTCCCAATGATGCCATTGAACTTAAAGAGCAGATTGAGATTTGGAACGATGGTCACTGTGAAGTAATGCTTTTCCCTGAGGTTGAGACTCTTGCATTTGAGAAACAAGATGCTGATGCTATCACTATCCAACAAAGATTGTCTGTTTTACGCGCTTTAAGCCAGAAAACATTGAATGTAGAGTCAACCAATAGAGACTTGCCTATCATAGTGATAGCATCAGTGGCTGCTCTGACGAAGAAGACGATCCACAAGGGAATATACAATACATATACTCGCACTTTGCGCCGTGGCGATCGGATAGATATAGAAGCCCTTTTAGACCAGTGGAGATTGATGGGGTATCAGTTTGATACCACCGTTTTTGACTCAGGGTATGTAAGTAGGAGGGGTGGGATCATAGATATATTCCCTATAGGTCATGAAGCACCTTCACGAATAGAACTATGGGATAATGAGATTGAAAGTATTCGCAAATTTGATCCTTTTACACAACTCTCTACGCAAGTTGTAGACGTTATTGAAATAAGTCCCGCGCATGAGGTATTGCCTGGGTTAATCCCTATAGAATTATGGGAATCTAAGATATCCACATTGGATATGGGTAGCAATGGCGACATAGATGGGCGTGTACAGAAAGAGCTCGATGAAATTTTAGATGGTACTAAAACAGACGACTTTGATTTTTATTCTGGCTTGTTTTGTGATGGTTCTCTGATAGATTATTTTCCGCTAGACAGTCTTCAAATTCTGTCGCGTCCAAGCGAGATATTTGATGCAGTTCGAGAGATTGATTCGCGAGTAGACCAATTGCGAGTAGCTAAAGAATTGCGTGGTGAAATACTGAAGAAATTTCCGTCTCCTAGTATGGATTGCGAGAAATTAGAACTAGAGCTAGGTCGTTTGCCGAGACGATTGGAAGTAAGCCCCTGGGGTGCTACTGATTTGACATCGGACGATACTCATCTTATTCCATTTTCAGCAGCGCCAGAGTATTTTGGTAAGCTTTCCGGATTAGTGTCAGATAGCGAAAGGCTTACTGAGTCTGGGCAAAGAATTGTTGCTGTAACAGGGCACTCAAAGCGTGTACATGAGATCTTGATTGAAGGCGGGCTAGAATCCACCTTGACTGACGAACTGACTGAAATGCCCGGAGTGGGTACTATTACTGTGTTGCACGCTGAGGGGTCTGGCTTAAATGACGGCTTCGTGTTACCTGCATCTGAAGGGTCTTTGGTAATACTGGGGGAAGTGGAACTTTTTGGAATTTCTAAGCAACGTCGCTCATCAAGGCGTAGTAGTGCTGCGATTAGAGATGCATTTCTAGCTTCAATAAAACCTGGGGATTATGTAGTACATGTAGAGCATGGTATCGGTAGGTTTACAGGAGTAGGTCATGCCAGTGAGGATAATGATAGAGAGCTTGAAGAATACTTGATTATAGAGTACGCCAAGAGCGATAAACTTTATGTTCCTTTGGAACATTTAGATAGAGTAACACAATATTTAGCACCGTTTGATCGTGTTCCAAATCTGACACGATTGGATACTTCTGAATGGAAACGTACCAAAGAACGGGCTGAACGTTCAACCAAAGAATTGGCTGGCGAATTACTTTCACTCTATGCTTCCAGAGAGATGGCTGAAGGCCATGCCTTTAGCTCCGATAATAACTGGCAAATCGAACTTGAGGATTCGTTTCCTTTTGAAGAGACGAAAGATCAGGTGTCAACTCTGAACGAAGTGAAAGCAGATATGGAATCAAAAAGGCCTATGGATCGACTAGTTTGCGGTGACGTAGGCTATGGCAAAACCGAAATAGCATTGAGAGCGGCTTTCAAAGCGGTTATGGACGGTAAGCAAGTGGCGGTTCTTGTTCCTACAACCGTGTTGGCTCAACAACATTATTCAACTTTTACTCAAAGATTAAATGCTTATCCATGTCGAGTTGAAGTCCTAAGTCGATTTCGAACGGACAAAGAACAAAGGCAAATAATTGAGGATCTTAATTCTGGGCGTATCGATGTGTGTATAGGTACGCACCGTATTGTTCAAGGAGACGTGCAGTTTAAAGATTTGGGCCTAGTAATTGTTGATGAAGAACAGCGCTTCGGTGTGGCTCATAAGGAGCGCTTGAAAGCCATGAGGCAAGAAGTGGACGTTTTAACGTTGACCGCCACGCCTATTCCCAGAACCTTGCATATGTCATTAGCAGGTGTACGTGATATGAGCACCATTGAAACACCTCCCGAGGAGAGATTGCCAATAAAGACTTATGTAGCGGAGTTTAACGATGAGCTTATACGGGAAGCTATACTGCGTGAGATAGATCGTCAAGGCCAAGTATATTTCTTACATAATCGAGTCTACAACATTGATTATATCGCGAATTATATTGGGGAATTAGTGCCGGAATCCAAGGTAAGCATAGCGCATGGCCAGATGTCTGAAGGAGAGCTAGAAGGTGCTATGCTTGAATTTGCCAGAGGTGAGAAAGATGTATTGGTATGTACAACAATAATTGAATCTGGATTGGATATTCCGAATGTGAATACCTTAATAGTTAATAAAGCCGATAGTTTTGGATTGTCTCAATTGTATCAACTTAGAGGTAGAGTCGGCAGGAGTTCACGGAGAGCTTACGCCTACATGTTGGTTCCCCAAGCTCAAGGAATCACTGAAACTGCTGAAAAGCGGCTAAAAGCTATGATGGCTGCTACCGAACTTGGTGCAGGGTTTCAAATTGCGATGAAAGATCTTGAAATTAGAGGAGCGGGGAATATACTGGGTGCTGAACAAAGTGGACATATCCATGCTATTGGTTTCGAGCTCTATACCCGTTTGTTGACAAATGCTGTTGAAGAACTCAGAGCAATGGCAGCCCGCGAGTCGGACGAAGACGATTCTCATTCTTTATATCCCATTGAGGATGAAACCTATCCGGATACTTTCATAAGAATTGGTTTGCCTTCTAGCATTCCTGATCATTTTGTAGATGATCTTTCTAGTAGATTGGCGATTTATCAACGATTAGTCAAAATGGAGTCTGTTGATGAGGTGAGGCAGATAGGTGAGGAGCTGGCTGATCGATTTGGTGTGCTGCCGCAGCAAACAGAAAATCTATTGTTTTTAACTAGTTTAAAATTAGTGGCTAGAAAGGCGCTAGTTCAGTCGATTTTGAAAGAAAATGATCGCGTTGTGATACGGCTAACGGGTGATGTCGGTGGTGCAAAAACTATCCTAGAAGAAATTCTAGGCTCAGAGTACCAGGTTGGAAATACACAAATAAGATTTTCTCCGGAGTTCACTAATAATCAATGGGAAAACGGTTTAATGGACGGCGTAAAGAAATTATCAGAATTCATGACTCGGGTGTCTCAAATTCAAGTTGCGTCGTCGTTCCGTGGATGAGTAGATATTCATAGTTGGAGAGTGTTGTCGGGGAATAGTTTGGAAACGTTAAAAATATCAGGAATCAGTTGTTGGTCTCTCATAAAGCTGACAAACATTTCTAGCTGGTGCTTTTCATTTTCAAATCCATAGGGAATATTTACAGGAGTATTTCCCTCTTGGGATTTTGAGTATAAGTCTCTGGCTTCTGAATAGACTGTGAAAAGCTCCGTTGACAACCATGGATGCTTTTTCAGTAGGTCGTTTTTCACAACAAGAATGTGACTTATAGGGTCGATTTTATGTTGATTCTGCCAGTCCGCCTGCACTTGCTTTGCGTTTTCTATAACTGGACGTAACCGTTTGCCTTCTAAAGTATCTGAATATATTGCTGCGTCAATTTCCCCCGATTCCAACATTTCTAGCAAGTCAGAGTTTTTGCTATAGGTAACGTAAGGTGGAGCTGAATATTCTGCAACATGTTCGTCACCCGATATAATCCAAGATGAGTCACTTGGCATAACATGGTAAACATCTTGCAGAATCGCCCTTATCCAGGTGCCAGGCGTGAATGTATAACTTCGAACTCCAATATTTTTTCCTTTTAAATCAGTTGCATCACGTATAGAAGAATCTTCTTTGCAAACAAGAGCGTGCAGAGGGAAGCTTCGGGTGATAGGTATTGGCAAAGCGGTAAAAGTTTTACCCTCGTGTCTGCTACAAATATGTGTTGCCAAAGCCATCTCAGAAACATCGAATTCCAAGTCACGTACCATGCGCCTGAATATCATAGGAGTTGGCGACACCTCAATGTGTTCCATATCAAATTTATCTGAAACAACAGATCCGTTCTTAAGCGGAATTGTATGTCCGTAGTTGCCTATAGCAGTTTGGAGCGTTAATTTCATTAGCCTGATGTCTCCTTTTTTAGACTGGTTCTCTGTTCCCTATATTTATGTTTGTTTCTTAACATAGTGTAGATAATCAAAGATTAAGAATAACATCATCTAATTCCTTCAAGCTTTCAATTCTAGGATGTGATGCGTAGTGAATATGATTGCAGTCCCTGTCAATTAGAATCGGTCTGATTCCCACGTTTGCTGCTCCTGCTACGTCAGATCTCAGTTGGTCACCCACGTGTGCGGAATCCGAAGCTTTAACTTCTGCCTTTTCTAGGGCACGTTCAAAGATCTTAGGGCTTGGTTTTTCAGCGCCAGATTCCTGAGAAGTGACTGTGAAATCGAGATATGAGGACAAACCTAGATCTGATGCTAATCTTTCTCCTTTTTGATCTATATTGGTTATTAGACCAAGGATGAATCCTTTTTCTTGTAGTCTAGTAAGTGTTGGAATAGTGTCTTCAAATGGGGTCATTTCGTAGTCGACTTTTCGGACTAATTTCCAGATTTCTTTAGCTTTATCAATAGATACTTCTATTCCAGCCCCTTCAAGTACCTTGCGTTCATATTCGCCAAAGAATTTCTCTCTCTGAGATGCGTCGAGTTTTCTGATTGGCACAGAGGCGTTTTGCTCTGACATGAATGAATCTGCTAGATGGTAGCCTCGTAGAATTCCGGTAGGTGTGACAGTAATGTCAAATTGGGAAAGAACCTGGGCTTGTATGTCGTATCTAGAGGGGTAAAACCCCGCTAATGTATTATAAAGGTCGAAAAATATAGCTTTAATCATACTTCAATTCAATTATTCAATTCTGTAGGTGGGAATCGCACTATTTTTTGGTAGCTAGTCCATATATATGCTATTGGATTACTAATGTTAGTATAGCCGAAGTCGTCAATGTCCTAACTTTTTCTCAGACTGAGATCCGATTGCAGGAATTGGAGATACAAGAAAGTTTCAAAGTAGATTGGACAAATTGAAATGTCGTGAACCTTGTTACTTGCAACGGCGAATCTGGGATTCTAGCAACACATACTAATTCCATGAGAATCTTGAAGAGGTGATGAATGCAGGCAGGGAAATTGCCCCCGGAAGTGCTCACAGAAATCTTAGAAAGAATATCTGTGAAGGATCCTCGTGTCTTTTTGGGTCCCAAGAACGGTGAGGATGCCACGCTGATAGATTGTGGGGACCGTTATTTAGTAGTGACCATGGATCCAATCACTTTTGCGACCGACCTGACAGGATGGTATTTAGTTCAAGTAAACGCTAATGATATTTTTGTAATGGGAGCCATTCCTAAATGGCTATTGGCTACTATTATTTTGCCAGAGGGCATTGATCAAAGGGTGATGACGGATATTTTTGACCAACTGCTAGAGGCATGTGAGGTACAAGATATTACTCTAGTAGGTGGGCATACGGAAGTAACACATGGGATATCGAGGCCAATAGTGATTGGTTGCATGATCGGAGAAGTTTCTAAGGAAAAAGCTGTAGTGAAGTCTAGTGCTCGGGAAGGAGACGAGATAATTTTGACAGAGGGTATCGCAATTGAAGGAACATCGTTATTGGCGAGAGAGGCTTACGAAGAGTTGATGGATAAGGGAGTTTCTAAGGATATTCTTGAACAAGCGAGTCAACTTTTGTTGGATCCTGGTATTAGTGTCGCCAAGGCCTGCGCGGTGGCCCGGCGATTTCCAGATGTACATGGCATGCATGATCCTACCGAAGGAGGCTTGGCCTCAGCTTTAAGGGAAGTCGCAGGTGCCTCGGAACTAGGAGTCTTTATTGATTATAGCAAAGTAAATGTGATTCCTGAGTGTCAAATTATTTGTGACACGTTGAACCTTGACCCTATGGGATTAATATCGTCTGGAGCACTACTGATTATCGTGTCTCAGGGAGAGTCTTTGAATTTAATAGAGGCCTTGTCCAAGGAAGGAGTTGATGCAGAACAGATAGGCAGATTATGGCCTGCGGAGAACGGAATTAAAATGGCCTGCGGAGATGATATATTTGAAATCCCTAATTTTGAAAGAGACGAATTGGCGAGATATTTTAGTACCAAGTAAAACGAGAATTTGCAACGTGCTTGTTGTGATGATAAACTAGCGTGGCCCAGTGTTATGGTGTTGAGGTGAGTTTTGGATCTGGACTTACCAATTAATTGGATTGCCGTACTCATTGTTGCGTGTGTAGGGATAGCTGCTATATTGATCATGTTCGCTGTGTCAGCATTCGTGGCTCCTAAACGGCCGTCTATTATGAAGGATATACCATACGAATGCGGGATTGAACCTTCTCCCTTTAAATGGTCTCAAATACAAATTCGCTACTACGTATTTGCAATGCTGTTTCTCATTTTTGATGTAGAGGCCGTGTTTTTGTTTCCATGGGCTGTAGTTTTTGCTCAGGGCATACCGGCAGTGTTTTATGAAATGCTTATTTTCATAGGGATATTGATGTTTGGTATTTTGTATGCGTGGAAAAAAGGTGTTTTGCAATGGAGATAGATGGGAAGCGACCAGATCCACATTATGAATTTGGAAGTGGGAATACACCCGCTGACAGTCCTTTTCAGAAGGTTTTACCGAATGCTATCACTGTAAAATCCAATGAACTTTTTGCCAATGCACGTAAGTCCTCATTATGGACATTGTCCTTTGGCCTGGCATGTTGTGCGATAGAGATGATAGGAGCGCATATGTCACATCATGATCTAGACAGATTTGGAGTTATAACTTGGCCGTCTCCACGCCAAGCTGATGTCATGATTGTGGCAGGTACAGTTGTTAAGAAAATGGCAGATCCCATAAAGTTATTGTACGAACAAATGCCTGATCCCAAATGGGTTATTGCGATGGGAAGTTGTGCCACTAATGGAGGTCCCTATTATCGTTCATATTCCGTTGTTATGGGCGTGGACCACCTTATACCTGTTGACGTTTATGTTCCGGGATGCCCGCCGAGACCAGAGGCCTTGACGTATGGGTTAATGCAGCTTCAAGAAAAAATCGTCCAAGACTCTAAAGCTAGAGGCATTTTTTTACAGAACGATGCTGGGACTTATGGCAAGCAGACCGAAATGCAAGAAGTGCCAGATGACCTCACAAGATAAACCTGAAAATACTGAGAGTAAACATCGCCCGGTCTCTCCTGCCGGATCATCTAGAACCCTTTCTTCGTTGAAGGAACTACTGTCTCAGGAGATCCCTGAGTTTGACGTAAATATAAAATTTGAAAGAGACGAAGTAATATTATCTGTTAAGCCCGAGGATATTGAAGAGATTTGTACCATTGCTAGGAGTAGCGCATCTATCGATTGTGATTATCTGCGGTGCTTATCTGTAGTTGACTATGGTGATAATCTCGAAGTCAATTATCATCTATTCTCTCTCACGAAAAGGCACAAACTGCTCATAAAATGCAGTGTGATAGCTGAAAACCCGGTAATTCCTTCTGTTACTTCCGTTTGGCGCGGGGCGGACTGGTTCGAAAGAGAAGGCCATGATCTCTTTGGAGTTGAATTTGTCGGACATCCTAATTTATCTCCGTTACTGTTGTATGAGGGATTTGAAGGACATCCTGGTCTCAAGAGTTATCCGTTCCATGACTATGAGGAGTGGTGAACTTATTTGGGTTCTTCAATGCAAATGAAATGTTCGCATAAATAAGTGTTGGAAATATAACATGCAAATTCGAGAACAGAATAGAACGGGCGATGCAATAGACATGATGGTCAATATGGGACCTCAGCACCCTAGTACTCACGGGGTGTTTAGAATTGTTATTTGGGTCGACGGTGAGCGCATAATTAAATCAGAACCGCATATCGGATATTTACATAGGGGGTCTGAGAAGTTATGCGAAGGTGAACAATACAGCCAAATAATTACTTTGTTTGATCGTATGGATTATGTAGGTAATTTGAATTGCGAATTGGCCTTCGTTCTTGCCGTGGAGAAACTCATGGGTATTGAAATTCCTGAAAGGGCTCAATATATCAGGGTCATTCTTTCAGAATTAAATCGTATTGCCAGCCACATGCTTTTTTACGGGGTTTATGGGCTTGATGTCGGTGCTATGACTCCCATTCTCTATGGATTTAGGGAAAGGGAAAGAATTCAATCATTGTTTGAGAATGTAACAGGCGCCAGGCTGATGCATAATTATTTCCGTGTAGGTGGAGTCAAACAAGACGTTCCTTCAGACTTCATAGATCGTATGGGTTCGCTCGTCGAGCATTTAAAAAGAGGAATTGACGAATGTGATTCCCTCCTATCCCTTAATGAAATGTTTTTATCTAGGACGAAAGGTATTGGAGTACTACCAAAGCAAGATGCCATAGATTTTGGAGTAACAGGCCCGATGCTAAGGGCAAGTGGTGTACTTGAAGATGTCCGAGTATCAGATCCGTACTCTATTTACGATAGATTCGATTTTGGTATTCCCGTTGGTACCAATGGGGATTGTTGGGATAGGTATTACGTTCGGGTTGAAGAGATGAGACAATCAATGAAGATCATAGATCAGGCCATGAAATTTATGCCACAGGGTCCAATTATCGCTGATGTGAGAAGCGTTGTTCGTCCACCTCAAGGGGAGGTCTATGTCAGAACAGAATCACCAAGAGGGGACTTCGGGGTTTTTCTAGTAAGCGATGGCTCTGATAAGCCGTACCGAGTCAAGGTGCGGGCACCCTCTTTTGCTAATTTGCAGTCGTTGGAATTTTTACTCAAAAATTCATATATTGCAGATGCCGTAGTGATTCTAGGGTCTATAGACATAATAATGGGAGAGGTTGATAGGTGACGACAAGTACTATCTTAAATGTATTTTTGGCGTCCATCGGGTTGCTGTCGTTTTTATCCGTTACAGTTTTGATTTTGACTTGGTTGGAACGTAAGACACTTGCTCGAATCCAGATGCGATTAGGCCCAATGAGAGTTGGGTTTTATGGTGTTTTGCAGCCGATAGCCGATGCTATAAAATTGGTAACGAAAGAAGATATCCTCCCCTCCTGGGCTGACCGTCGTATATATTGGATTTCGCCTATTGCTGTATTTGTTCCTGCGCTGATGCTGTGGGTAACGATACCCCTTGCTCACGACCTAGTGTTGAGCAACATGGGCATGGGGTTATTTTATATAGTTGCCATTTCTGTGCTCTCTGTGATGGGATTGGTGATGGCGGGTTGGAGTTCCGCCAATAAATACGCTATTCTGGGAGGTCTGCGTGCTGCGGGACAGATGATTAGCTATGAAATCCCATTTATTATGTCGATATTGGGAGTAGCGTTATTGGTTCAGTCGTTAGACCTTAAGGAAATCGTGTCGGCACAATCGAATATAGGGTTTATTTTGATACAACCATTGGGTTTGTTGATTTTTTTCACTTCAGGTTTGGCTGAGTTAGGGAGAACCCCATTTGATATACACCATGCAGAGTCTGAGATAGTCGGGGGGCCTTTTGTTGAGTATAGTGGTGCGCATTGGGCAGTATTCTATATGGCAGAATATGTGAACACGTTTACTATCGCGACTCTAACGGCGCTTCTTTTTCTTGGTGGATGGAAATGGCCGACTATGCCTTTTGAGGGCTTATTACATACGACCCTTTCAGCAGCATGGTTTTTCATGAAAATTTACTTGGTTATTTTGATCATGTTTTGGATACGAGGGACATATCCAAGATTGAGGATTGATCAACTTATGTCGTTTGGATGGAAACTGTTAGTGCCTTTGTCTTTTTTGAATATTGTGATTACGTCATCTGTGGTATTTTACGGGTGGCCCCTGTGGGTGCTGACAGCTATTTCTATAATGATTTTAATTGTTGTGGCCATAGTTATGTCCAAATATTCTGGAAAGAACATGAAAATTAAAACAGTCACGGTGATACCTGTAGAAGTTGCGAGACAAGGATCAACTTATGGAAATAGTGGGCAAGTGCACAAATAATTAACGTTCGTACGCCTAGGGATCAGTAATCACTTGGGGGATAGGATGTTAGGTTTTTTGGCAGGTTTATTGGTAACTTTACGTAGCGCTGGACGAAAGCCAGTTACTGCGCAATATCCTGATCCTGTGAAACGTCTTAAACTGCAGGACAGATTTATGGGGTTCCCTGTTTTGACTTGGGACACTCAGGTTGATGAACCTTACTGTACAGGATGCATGGTATGTGTTCGATATTGTCCAACACAGTGTATGACTGCGAAAATAAAAGATAATCCTCTGTATCAAGAGGGCAGAAGTAGGCGTCGTAAAATTGTTGAGATGTTTGAGATAAATTTGGGGCGCTGTATAGTGTGTGGTATATGTGTGGATGTCTGCAATTTCGACGCGATCGAAATGGGTCATGAATATGAATTAAGCAAATATCAGCGTAACGGTAACAGAGTGGATTTAGATAGGTTGTTAGATATGGGGAAAGATTATCAAGAGGAAACTGACTGGTTTCCCAAGCAACCAGATAAAAATAGTGGATTACCTAAAAAATCAGCGTAGGGTGTAATGATTATTGATTTGGCATCGCTGGGGTTTTACATAGTAGCAGGCATTACATTAGGTGGAGCTCTGGTCGTAGTCACGTCGAAAAATATTGTTTATGCGGCTTTTGGCCTACTGATTTCAATGCTTGGGGTGGCTGGGATTTTTTTGTTTGCGTTTGCAGAATTTCTTGCGTTAGTACAGGTATTGATTTATGGAGGGGCGGTAGTGATAGTAGTACTATTTGCCCTGATGCTGACGAGAATTGAGGACTTCAAGGATATCTCTAATCATAGGGAATGGCCCATAGCCTTAATAGTTGCCATCTCACTGTTCGTCGTAATTGCAACTATCATGCTTAAGGGGAGGGAGGTGTCAGTCAATCTGGCCAGTGTCGACTTGGGGACCTTAGGTACGAATTTATTCGTGCGATGGGCGGTACCTTTCGAAGTTGCATCATTAATACTTTTGGTGGCACTTATAGGCGCGATTGTTCTTGTAAGAATTACGGATGGGCGCCAATGATAGAGTTGTTCCATTTTCAAATTCTTAGCGTTATTCTGTTCGCTATAGGCTTATACGGTGTGTTGGCACGTCGCAGTGCTGTTTTGATACTGATGTCCATAGAGCTAATGCTAAATGCAATAAGCATTAACTTGGTCGGATATTCTAGCTTTGGAGATTTTGTTGAATCTCAAAAAGCTTTAGGGCAAGTGCTCGTAATTTTTGTAATCACAATTGCTGCTGCTGAACTTGCGCTGGCAATTGCCATTATTCTCCGGTTATACAGAAACAGATCAACTGTAAATGTGGATAACGTGAACATAATGAAGTGGTAGATATGTTTAGCTAGAGAACTTAAAACTCTTGATGAATAGTCTGTTAGGGAGTTACGAATTAGATGGAATTGGCATGGTTAATGCCTGGCTTAAGTCTCTGTGCCTTTGTGTTGATAGTCTTTTTCGGCAGAAGTCTGCCGAATAGGGGATCTTTCCTTTCGATTTCCGCAATCACAGCAGGATTTGTGATTTTTCTAGTTGTGTTAGTGGATTTTGTAAATAATGGATTGGTTGGGATGTCTTATGGCCTGACTTGGATGGATTTACGTGAATGGACGATTGATATTGGCATCACGATTGACAGTCTATCAATCGTGATGTTGGGACTAATCACATCTGTCTCCCTTCTGGTTCAAGTTTATTCGTTGGA
>CAZQPS010000017.1:0-8553 GCA_964595285.1 uncultured Dehalococcoidia bacterium
TACGTTTCCTTGCGGACAGAACATTCTTAAAAGTAGGTTTAGTATTCAATTTACACTCTCCAAAGCGGACTAGTATAACAGTATACCTTCTGTCAGAGAGACAATACTGGAAAGCACGCTAGCCTTCAGGTCTTCAATGGATAAATCATGACGCAGAACGATCTACATCATGTCTCTTCGCCCAAATTTTGTGTCACTCCCTGTTACCTCGAAAAATCTTAACGCAAACACTGCAGGTAATAGTATTAATTAGCAGATTTCATACGTTCCAATTACTGAATATCACTCGGCGTCATGCTAGGAACTCTGATAGCATGGCGATAATATGAACATTTTTTTCGATGTAGATTACACCATACAAGGAGCAGACGGATCTTTACGACCCGGTACAGAAGAAGTGTTTCACAATCTCATAGGTGACGGACATGATTTATTTGTATGGTCAGGTGTAGGTATAAGAACACCTGATATTAAAAGACACAAACTTACGTCCTTCATATCCAACGTTTTTCAGAAACCTTTGGAGGACTTTGAAAAAGGGCTTATCACATGGAAAGTCACATCCCGCCCACATTTCGTTGTAGATGATCATCCAGAAATTGTCCGGGTATTTGGAGGGTTCACATGTACGCCGTACTTTTGGCGCAATGCCAATGATACTGAAATGTACGAAATATACAATGTAGTCAAAGAAATCACTGAAAAGGGCTATTCAACCCATCATTCCTATAGCCCCTCTCTCAATGATTAATCATGAGCATAGATCGCAAAAACCATCTAATACCTGAAAATCGCTCTCTTGGGTGAGCCTTAGAAAGCTACATAGCCACCGTCCACAGGTATTGATATGCCGGTTACATAGTCAGATGCTTTACTGGCCAAAAAAACCGCTGCCCCCGCCATATCTTCTGGCAATCCCCATCTTCCTTGTGGTATACGTGCTGAAATCAAGTCAAATCTCTCTTTGAAATCCCCCTGAGTTCTCAAGGGTTTTGTTAAATCTGTTTCAATCCATCCAGGCAAAATTGCATTTACCTGTATGTTGTCCTTGGCCCACGCATTCGCCAGGCTTTTGGTGAGCTGTACAACACCACCCTTAGTCGCAGAATACGGCATAGTCATATCCTGTCCAAATATAGAGGTCATAGAACCAATATTTATGATCTTGCCAGCCCCAGACGAAGCCATATGAGTATAGACTTCTCGACAGGGAAGAAATGTTCCTGTCAGATTTATTTCTGTAATCAAATGCCAATCCTCAATCGTATACTCCTGCGGAGCTTTCCGAATGTTAATTCCCGCGTTGTTAACTAGGACATCGATTCTTCCGAATTCTTCAACCACCTGTCGGACCATATCAAAAATTTCCGATTCATTTTGGACATTTGTCACCAATCCTACACATTTAACACCAGATTTCTCAATCTCCTTCAAAGCCAGTTCAGTTTTTTCAGAATTTCTAGCAGCTATAACAATGTCAGAACCTGCACTTGCTAATCCTTTTGCTATTCCCAATCCAATACCACCGTTGCCCCCAGTTATAACGGATACTTTACCGCTTAAATCAAACAATGCATCAGAATTCAAAGTAGTCTCCCTTTTTTACTTCTGTTTAATCAATTAAAGCCCCGAAAATTGCTATCTGCAAAATATCGTCTTTCAGTGGCAACTCAATATATCAACCATTCTAGCACCACTTTCAAGTGCGAACACTATTCCAATTAGGTTCACATTGATCAGACAAATTTTCAGCATTTACAGCCATATTAAATTTATCGACTAGCAGTTTCACATTTTAGTGAAAATTTCGTTATCACGCGAAGAGAAAGCAAAAATCTGTACATATGAAAAGCTTGGTATGTCTCCGCATTGAAAATCTGTTACCATCGCGTCGAAAACCAAAATATTCTCTCGGAAGCCACGCAATGCCTATACGAATTCTCAACGAAAATATTTCAGGATTAATAGCGGCCGGAGAGGTTGTAGAGCGTCCAGCCTCTATCATAAAAGAATTGTTAGAAAATTCTATTGATGCCCATGCAACATCTATCACTATAACAATTAAAAACGGTGGCATTGACTACATAAGAGTCACCGACAATGGCTTGGGAATACCGCATGATCAAGTACCACTAGCATTTCAAAGATTCGCAACTAGCAAAATATCCACATCCTCCGACCTAGATGCCATATCTACACTAGGCTTCCGTGGCGAAGCTCTTCCAAGCATAGCAGCTGTATCTCACATGGAAATGACCACTAGAGAGCCCGATACAAACTATGCAACTCAAATCATTTTGGAGGGAGGAATAGCGGCTGAGTTGAAGAAAGCGGGCGCTCCTAACGGCACTACGATAATCGTTCAGAAACTCTTTCACAACGTACCCGTTCGTAGGAAATTCCTCAGATCTTCAGCAACAGAAGCTTCGCACATACAAACTCTGGTAACTCGCTATTCCTTAGCCTATCCAGAAATCCAATTTCAACTCGAAAATGGAAAGAAAAATTTCTCAACTAACGGAGACGGCGATATTATAGGAACAATAGCAAAAATATATAACGTTGATATAGCGAATCAATTGCTATCCATATCAGAAAGATCAGAGGGACCACTTGGGGAAGTCATAATCTCTGGAGTAACCTGTCCACCACATATTAGTCGCTCTAACAAACAACACATAACACTATTCGTTAACAGGAGGTGGGTTAGAGACCAATCACTATCATTTGCTGTCGAACAAGCTTATCAGGGATTTTTGATGAATAGACGACATCCTATAGCGATAGTCAACTTGCAGTTACCTCCAGATCAAATAGATGTCAATACCCATCCCTCCAAAACAGAAATTAGAATACGAAATAAAAACCATGTTTTCGCAGCGTTACAGCGTTCTATACGACAAGCTTTAACTGCTAAGTCGCCAATCCCACCAATGAGCCAATCAAAAGAAGCTTATTCTCAAAGGACTGAACGCTTAATAGATTATAAAAACCCTTTTTGGACTGTTGAACCTTTCAAAAGTGATAGAGACCGTCCAGATGCTGGCAAAAATTATGTTGGCGGGAACGATACGTTTGTAGGATTCAAAGAAAAGTTGCCATTACTTAGAGTCCTAGGACAAATTCAAAGCACCTACATAGTGACAGAAGGGCCTGACGGATTATATTTAATTGACCAGCACGCAGCACATGAAAGGGTCATCTTTGAAGAAATCAGGAGTGCTGATTCATCTAATTCATCAGGAAAACAAGCATTAATGGAACCAATCATCATAGAAATGACTGAATCTCAAGAAGAAATTTTGTCCGAACATGCATCGCTTTTGGAATCGGTCGGATTACTGGTAGAACCTTTTGGGGGCAATTCATACATTATCCGTTCAATTCCTAAGATAATGTTAGAGGCCGATCCCGAGACAACGATATTCGAAATCCTAGATGAAATATCTCTTGGGGGCAACATCAAAAATTGGCGTGATCGAACTTACTACACTATCGCCTGCCATAGCGCTATAAGAGCCGGAAAAAGCCTTACGCATAAGGAAATGGAACTACTAGTTAGAAGCCTTGAACAATGCGACCATCCTCATAATTGCCCTCATGGAAGACCCACTATGATACAGCTAAGTATCTCTAAGCTTGAGAGAGAATTCGGCCGGCGATGATCTGAGCACACGTACAAAGGCAAACCCCCTACAATTTCAGGTGTGACTACTCAGAAAATATAAATAACCTTGTTGCCGCCAAGAAATGACAGGAGACAAAAATGAAAATAGGCATATTTCTGAACACACAAATTTCAACAAACGATTCCCTATCCCAGCATATATTTAATAACACTGAACAGGTTAAGGCAGCGCGAGATTCCGGCTTCGACCTCCTTTGCGCGGGAGAGCATTTTTTGTCTCATCCATATCAAATGGTATCAACAATACCATTCCTAGCACGCATGGCGGCGGATTGCGGCGACATGGCAATTGCCGCAACTGTTCTATTACTCCCATTACATAACCCCGTGGCACTAGCTGAAGACATAGCCACATTAGATGCTATGAGTGGTGGCAAATTTATTCTGGGCGCGGGCTTAGGGTACCGTGAAGAAGAGTTCCAGGCCTTTGGTATTAAATCCAGTGAACGTGTCTCTCGCCTGAAAGAATCCCTGCATATTATAAAATTACTGCTTGCCAATGAAGAAGTAGAATATCAAGGAAATTATTATAAAATTCCCAATACGATTTCATGCATAAGAACCGAACAAAAGCCTCATCCCCCAATTTGGATGGCTGCAAACAATAACAAAGCAATAATTAGAGCCGCGAATTGGGGATATCCTTGGATAATTAACCCTCACGCTACCATCGCTATGATAGATACTCAAATAGGCGTATATCGAGAAGCCATAAAATCGGCCGGCTTACAGGAGCCCAAGCACCTGCCTTTGATGAGGGAAATCCATATATCAGAAACTAGGCAAAAAGCGTATGAAGAAAGCAGACCTTATCTAGAGGGCAAATATGCAGCCTACGCTTCGTGGGGTCAGGATAAAGCTCTTCCGGGCGAAGTAAGTTTCACGGTGCCATATGAAGAATTGGCAAGAGACAGATTTCTAATAGGAACTTCAGAAGATATCATCAATGAAATAAACAGATATCAGAATCAATTGGGCGTCAATCACCTAATTCTTCGTCTGCAGTGGCCCAACATGCCTCATAAAGAAACAATTAGACAAATAGAATTACTAGGAAAAACCATCATACCTAAAGTCAAAAACTAGGGGCATACTCTCAAGTCAAAGTATGCACTATTATCAAATTTGTTTGACCGGTAGTCTAACACCTCACCAGTTTAACAGACAGGGCTTCTGAGCCTTCCATCCCTCATCCGACGGAAAAACTGTGTCCATCGCCACAGAAGACGTGTCACCGTCGAACCAATCAGATACTGTATCTCGCCATTTCTTATAGTGAGGGGCGTTGCGATGCGCTTTCATATGAGCATCTTCATCCTCATAAACTTCGTACAGATAAAACTTGAGTGGATCTAATTTATCTGCAAGAATATCGAATCTAAAACAACCAGGCTCATCACGGACTGAGCCTTGACTATCTCCGAGGCTAGCCTCTGCGAATCTCTCAGCGTAACCTTCCTTGATTTTGATGGTGACAAATATAGCATGCATACAACATTCCTCTAAAGTGAAAGTGTCAGGATTATATTTGGTGTATGAATAGCACGCAAGTTGAAGGAGATATATTCGATATTATAGTTTAGAAGTTTTATAAGTTCTCCTAGGAAGAACTTATAAACTGAGGCATAACCTCTTCCGCAAACAAACGCATACTCTTTTCATTGTCTTCAAAACTAATGTCTCCGACTCTGAAATGGGCGATGATTCCACCAATTCCCATTTCATACAAGGGCCTAAGCTTGTCGGCGACCGTGGACGGCGATCCAACAATCAACGATTGATCAACATTAAATCGAGGATGATTAACCGAGCCTTGAATGGAAACTTCCTCGTTAAAGGTGTTCTTGGATACCCTTGAAGCTACAATGCGCCGGCGATTTGCCTCATGGGCGGGAATCGCTACAGCTTCCGCTTCAGAGTTGGAATTTCCTACGTAAACATCTCTCCATACCCACAGGTTTGACATGTTGTCTACTATGTCAGCCTCTCTAAATCCAGCATTTTTCATAGCGTCTTTATATGTTTTAATATTATTAAATGTTGCTTCATTAGATTGTCTCACCATCATGATAGGCCTACCCTGCTTACCCATTTCTGCAATTGAGTCTTTAGTTGCAACTGCCCTTATAAGCAGAGGATGTGGAACTTGTATTGGTCTCGGCCGAAGCGTAGGAATATCTAGCGTCCATTTCCTTCCTTCATGATTATATTGCGATTGAGTCCATGCCTTGATCATAACAATCTCTGCCTCATCAAGAAGCTGTTGGCCGTCCGCCGGATCTACTCCGAAACCACGATATTCATAGAAATTGAAAGCCGTCCCCCTAGACGTTCCAACTATAATACGACCATCGCTCAGGTTATCCAGAAGAGCAATCTGCTCCGCTAGCCTAACCGGATGGTGCAGCGCTGTCTGAATGGCAGAGAATCCTATTTTCACATCGGTTGTCTTCGCTATCACACTTCCTGCAAACACCATAGGATCAGAATATGAGCACGTTCCGTCAAAATGATGTTCTCCTATCCAAACAGAATGATAACCTAGTCTATCCGCTAGACATGCTTCTTCAAGTGCCTCATTTATAGCTCTGTAATCATCCTCAGGTGAAACACTTTCAGGGAACAAAAATACGCCAAATTTCATTAATATCTCCAAATGTTTTCTTTTATACGATTCTAATATATATTCCTCCAAATCCCTAAACAGAAAAACATAAAAGAATCAATTTTTGAGGTACAATAGGGCAGAGTTGATTTGTCATACATCTCTATATGAGCCTTGGAGCAGATAATGACCTTATTATTGAATAGAAGCTCTATACAACAATTGCTAACTATGGACGCTACTATTAATATACTTGAACAAGCCTTCATAGAGCTAGCAGATGGTTCGTCTATTATGCCACAGAGGACAGCGGTCTCTGACTTAGATAAGAACGGTTGGTATGCCTTCATGCCAGCCCAGTTGAAAACCATGGGAGCTCTGGGTGTGAAAGCAGTGACCGTCTACAAAGATAATGTATCTAAGCATAACCTTCCCGTCACTCTAGCAACCATTTTGCTCATGGATAACAACACTGGAGAAACGACTTGCGTCATGGACGGTGGTTACATAACTGCGATGCGAACGGGAGCAGTTTCCGGATTAGCAACCAAATATTTATCGAGGGAAGATGCCTCCGTTGCAGGCGTTTTAGGTACTGGTGTTCAAGCTCGTGCGCAACTCATAGGCATTGCGACTGCTCACAAACTTAGTAAGGCTTTTTGTTTTTCAATGGACACACAAGAGAATCAAGCGCATTTCGCTGAAAGCGTCGCATCCGAAACTGGTCTTACAGTAAGTGTCTCGTCAAGTGCCCAAGAGCTGGTACAGTCCTGCGACATATTGGCATTGGCGACTACCGCAACTACTCCAATCGTAGATGGGGATTGGGTAAAGAACGGAACTCACATAAACGCCATAGGGTCCCACGCACCTGGAGTGAGAGAACTTGACAGCAAAACAATGAAGAGATCCAAGATAGTTTGTGATAACATTGAAGCGTGCCTTGCGGAAGCGGGAGACATTCAAATACCGCTGAAGGAAGGAGTTCTATCTAAAAACGATTTGCAATGTGAACTAGCCGATCTTGTGACTGGGAAAACTCAGGTCAGAGAAGGTAAAGATGACATCACTCTAATGAAAACTGTCGGGCTGTCCATTCAAGATATATCCGTTGCGTATCATGTGTATAAACAAGCAAAAGAAAAGGGCGTCGGTTCCAATTTCGACTTCTAAATCGCGAATTACAGGAACATTATGAACCAAATCGTAAAAGTCTTAGCAAATTCAGCAGGAAAACGAATCGCATATTTGCAGGCGCTCTGCTATGGTGAATTTACTTCAGAATTTCAGTACTGGAAAAACGCTTGACTGACATAATTACACTAATCGGTACTTTAGCAACAAGCATAGCGATTGCATACCTATTGGGGGCGGTGCCCACAGCGGCTCTAATAAGCCGGTACCGAGGAATTGATATATTCTCTGTGGGGACTGGGCTCGCTGGCGCGTCCAATGTACGGAGACACGTGGGCAATGCCTCAGGAGGTTTGGTACTTTCTGCAGATCTCATAAAAGGCTGCCTTGCCATTATCACTTCTCAAATGCTAGGACTAGAAGGCAGCTGGTTAGTTGCACCTGGATTTGCGGTAGTAATGGGACATTGGAATTCAGTATTTACTGGATTTAAAGGTGGGGACGGACTAGCTACCCTTGGAGGTATATTTATAGCCTCTTTTATGATGTACGGTTTAATCGCAATTTTCGTGGGCACGCTGGTAGCTTTGGGCGCACAAAAAATGCGCTACACATCCCTCCTCAGCGTGATTTTTGGATATGGAACATTGCTCATCCTCAGCTTCACTTACTTAGATGAAATACCTTTGACAATTGGCCTGGGAGTGATATCTGGGCTAGTTCTGCTTCACGCATCATTTGGGCACTACCGTAGGAAAAATAGCAAAATATTGAACGTCATCAAGTGACATTAACCTGGTCAAAGACTAACCTGCGTTCCGTCAACAAATATGCATAGAGCAGGTTATACTCCGGGCAAATAGATAATCAAGCCACAATCCTCTTTTTAATGCTAGCGATATCTATCCAACAGCCACACTAGTAGTGGTCCTAAGAACGCCGTCCAGCTTATGAATTTCATCTGTGACGAATTCGTGTACCTCGTTCAAGGTATCTCCCTGTATAATGACGATTACATCATATGGACCGGTAACCCTACTAATAGAACTCACTTCCGACTTGTTAATTAGAACACGTACAAAATCCCCTGACCTACCTGCCGCCATTTCAATCAAAACATATGCCT
>CAZQPS010000018.1:0-9882 GCA_964595285.1 uncultured Dehalococcoidia bacterium
TCACATAATGGGAATAATTTTCCCTCAAGCCAATCCCGGCTAAAATTCTCAGTCTTAATTAAATGAGTATAGTGATTCATATCTGCTCCATTTATAATCCGGTACTATCGTTTGGCCGTAATGAAATGACTGTGTATATCTCTCTCCCAAGAGCATGTGTGTCTAATTCAGCTCTAAAGGATGGACTGGTAATAACATGGTAGGTTTACATGTACTCTTTTCAACGAGCAGTGTGTCCTCCGTCGACTACCACTTCGCTACCTGTCAGGTAGGAGGATTCATCTGATGCCAAATACATGACTGCTTGAGCAACTTCTTCTGGTCTTGCGAAACGACGCATGGGATGCAACATCTGAATGTCAGCGTAGTCCCTTGGGTCCGGGTATTGTTCTTTTGGCATGTCAGTTTCAGTCGAAGCAGGATGTATAGAGTTGCATCTAATGCCTTTATTAGCATATTCAATTGCGACAGATTTAGTCAAAGCGGTTACCGCTCCCTTTGACGATGAATAGCCAGGTATTAGTCCATTGCCAACTAACCCGGCCGCAGATGATATATTTATTATTGATCCTCCAGAATCAAGCATAGCAGGAATGGCGTACTTTATTCCCAGAAATGTACCTTTTGAATTTACGTTATGGAGTCGGTCCCAATCTTCTTCTGATGTATCTTCTATGCCTCCTAAATGATGAATCCCAGCATTATTAACAAGAATGTCCAATTTCCTCCAATGTTTCAAAACGAAATCAATTGCATTTCTCCAATCATCTTCCGAAGTCACATTCAAGTGCATATACTTACACTTACCTCCAGATTGAGTGATCTGAGATTCTAAATCCAGGCCTTCTGTATCTAAAATATCAGCAATTAAAACCTGGGCCCCTTCGCTCGCAAATAATGCAACCTCTGTCGCTCCCATACCCTTGGCTCCGCCAGTTATAATGGCAATTTTTCCATCTAAAATCATCGCTAAGCTCTCCAAATTACTATGTCTCTATTAAGAGTAGGAGTACAATATCCCCACGCGTTAAAATAGTCTTCAGCTCCATCACTACAACATGATTTTAACGGTTACGGAAACACTCTTTCCAATTTGATTTACAGGGATGAGCCATTATACAAGATTTATGTTCTCGTCAAGGCCATAATTCCCCTCGGGAGAGAATTAACTGAAATATTTCAATAAAAACAAATACAAGCGGAAGGAACCTGTTTTTTACGGCTGGTGGATCGTAGTTGCAGGGTCAATCAGCCAGGCATATACCTCAGGAACCTTTTGGCAAGGTTTTGGTGCATTTTTTGATCCGATAGTGGAGCAATTTGGTTGGAGTAGAGCCACAACTTCTGCGGCCATATCTCTTCAACGTACGGAAACGGGAGTTATATCTCCTTTTGTAGGTTGGTTCATAGACAAATTTGGTCCACAGAAAGTTATGCTATTTGGAACCCTTCTAATATCTCTGGGATTCATAATTTTGAGTAGGATAAATACTTTATGGCAGTTCTATGCTGCTTTCACAATAATAACCATAGGTCTGTCATTCGGAACATTTTTAGTCGTGACTACAACCGTTGCAAATTGGTTCGTACAGAAAAGATCTCGTGCGATGTCAATCACAATGGCTGGATCTGCATTAGGGGGTGTTTTGGTCCCACTACTAGTGTGGTTAATTGCCGCGACAGACTGGAGGACCGGCATATTAATAGTGGGTATTGGTTTCCTGTTTGTAGGGATACCAGTGTCTTTAACGATGCGAAGTCGACCAGAGGAATACGGCTTGATGCCCGATGGTAAAAACTTAACTCCACAGGGCCGCAACCAAGGCATTTCAAAGAGTATGAGTCAAGTTGGGAGTATCGTTGAAAATACTTTCACCGCGAAACAGGCGATGGCGACAAAAGCTTTTTGGCAACTAGCCTTGTCTATGGGCGCATCAGGGCTGGTAATATCTGCCTCAATACACCATATTCCGGCTATTACCAGCTTTGGGATGAGCAGAACTTTGGGGAGTATGGTGATAGTTGGAGTATCTCTCTTCAGCGTAGCCGGTCGTCTTGCAACAGGCTACCTAGGAGACACTTTCGATAAACGAAAGCTGATAGCCATCGCATTCATGTTACAGTTTGTCGGGACTATTGTGTTTGCGCTCAGTACTACCACCTGGCATCTATTCATATTTTTAGCAGCCTGGGGGTTTGGGTTTGGCGCGTCTATACCAATTAGATTTGCCCTTATCGCAGACTTATTCGGCAGACAGCACTATGGTACCGTTATGGGAACAATGATGACGACTAGTACAATATTTAGCGTCATGGGGCCTGTGATTGTAGGTTGGATATATGACATCCGTGGCAATTACAGGGAACCCTTTTTACTGATTGCATGCACGGTGTTAGTCGCCATTCCACTAATCCTCACGCTTCAACAGCCTAAGAATCAAGATTCTAACTAGTTTCAAGTTCATAATCTACCAATAGTGCCTTAGTATGGATAGGGCATCTCTCCAACAGGAACCTCTATTAATGCAGGGCCACCCGCTTGAATTGCATTTTCAATCGCGGTCTGAAGCTTTAACGGGTCCTGCCCCTCTACACGAGTGCCGTTGATACCAAAAGCATCTGCCAGTTTCATAAAATCAGGATTCTTTAGGCGAGGCCCATACTCGCGACCATCGAATCGATTCTTTTGATCTCGCAATACATTCCCAAAAGCCTCATCATTAAACACTACAGCAACCACCCCTATGTTATAAAGCGCCGCGGTAGCTAACTCTTGAACGTTGAACATAAAACCTCCATCACCACAAAGAGCGACAACAGGCTTATCCGGAGCGCCTACTTTAGCGCCCAAAGCGGTTGGGTACGCAAAGCCTAAATTCCCAAAGTAGGAAGAAGTAAGATAACTCCGCGCATTGTACACTGGGAAATGAACGCGACTGTAGTAACCCATTTGGGTCATACCCGCTATGAGAATACCTTCTTCCGGCATCGCATTTCTCACAGATTTCGTCATCCCCTCAAGAGGCTCCAACTCTATTGAAGAACCGAAAAATTCAGCCTTCAGTTTCTCGATTTCTTGCTGGCGATTGGCTCTTGGACCGGTTAATTTCGAAACAACTTTTTTCATGTTGACCAAAGTAGCCTTAGCATCCCCAACAAGCCCAAAAGTATTCTGATAATTACGGCCTATTTCTTCTGGATCGATATCTAACTGAATAATACGCTGTCCCCTTAGTATATGAGGCGTCGCATTTCGAGTCCCTATAGCGAATATAACATCATATCCTGCCATATGATCATGAAAAGGATCGATGCGTCTGGGGACCCCCAGTGAAAGGTAATGCTTATCTGAGATGCTTCCTTTTCCCTCTGCAGTAGTGATAACAGGCGTCTGCAAGTACTCTGCTAATTCAACTAAGGCGTCCTCCGCACCAGACAAATTTGCACCACCACCTGCCCATATCAGGGGATTTTTGGCCTCTACTAGTGTGCGAGCTGCCTCAGCGATTGTCTGTTCATCCGCACTAGGTCGTTCATAACTTACTGGTTCAATTAATTCTATATCAGCTTCTTCTGCTAACGTTTCAGGGGGTATCTCTATTTCCACAGGTCTGGGCCTACCTGATTTCAGTTGATAGAACGCTTCATTTACGGCAGAAGGCACATCCCGCGGATCTAGGATTCTTTGAGCCCACTTAGTAACCGGCTTAATGGTTTCTAGTTGGTCATTCACCTCATGAAGCATCCCACGGTTTACGCCTATTAAGTCTCGTTCAATTTGGCCCGATACGACCATAATTGGAGATGAAGCAGAATAGGCAGTACCTATAGCGGCAGATGCATTCTGTAGGCCAGGGCCTGGAACTACCAATGCGGTTCCTATACCTCCTCCGACCCTCGAATAACCATCAGCCATATAAGCAGTTGCTTGTTCATGACGAGTCGTTATGAATTTTATTCCAGCCTCATCATAGAGTGCATTCAGTGCATGGTATAGTTGCACACCAGGCAGTCCAAAAATTACCCTGACACCCTCTCTGTACAGTTGTTTGGCTAGCGCCTGGCCTCCGGTTAATTTACCCATCTGTTATCACCTTTCAATCCGTACGTACACAATACTTCTGTTCCCCGACGCTTACCGTCAAATTGCATATTAATTTATTTACTTCGGGCGAGATTGTTCATAATCTTGCCTTGCTCTATCAAAGGCTGATTCTCTTTTCCCTTTTAATTCCGGTATTTTTGCCACAGACCATGAATGAGAGCGATTGAGATTTTCTATAGAACCTTGGAATTTTGGCATGACATACCGCGCAATGAGTTCGTAGCTGTGTAAAACTTGCTCTCGTGTGCCCCATTCTGTGGCCTGAATCATCAATCCGCCAAAGCCACCGCTTTCCTCGTCTAATCTATTGATGGTGTCTATTAAATCGTCTGGCGTACCTACGCACCATGCCCCACTCTCTACCATCTTCTCAACAAGTTTGTCCTGAGGACCATCGGTTGGATCAATGCCAAGAGTATTTTCGAAATATTCTCGTTGATATCTTCCAGCAGCAACTCTGGCTTGCTCAAAGGCCTCTTTCTTCGTCTCCGCCAGATGGACATGCTGTACAACTCTCCACTCATTCCGATCCATGACGTTGCCATTTTCCTCTGCCGTTTCTTCAGCTATGTCCCAAAACTCCTTCAAGTTACTTGCAATACCACCCTCTCGTGTAACACTAACAGAGAGGACGGAAGCCCCATGTTTACCCGCTAAAACCATACCTGAAGGGGACCTAGCGGCCGCAACGGCTATAGGGAAATGTGGATTGGTATATGGGTTCAAATGTATCTGAGCTTCATTCAAAGTGAACCATTCAGATTCGTAGGTTATGGGTTCTTTTTCCCTTAATAATCTCATAATGATTTCTAGGGATTCATCCATTCTTCGGCGTTGGAGTACTGGTTCTATCCCAAGCATTAAGGCGTCTGTAGAAAGTGCTCCAGGCCCGACTCCCATCATTACACGACCCCTAGTCAGATGATCGAGAAGTATCATCCTATTCGCCACCATTAAAGGGTGATGATAAGGGAGACTTATTACCCCCGTACCTAATCTTATTCTCCTCGTCCGCTCAGCGGCAGTCGCTATAAAAACTTCGGGAGAGGATATTAATTCCCATCCTGCACTGTGATGCTCACCTATCCAAGCCTCATCATATCCCAAGTGGTCTAGCCATTGAATTGTTTCAAGGTCTCTTTCAAGCGACAATGTTGGATTTTCTCCAAGCCAGTGGAAAGGAGCCATGAAAATCCCAAATTTTAATCGTTCCGCTAGTACCATATTTAATCCTCCCAACGCGTATCTAGTTAAACATAAACGAGGTAACCCACCCTGCACAGAAGCCAGCAAATTCTAACATGGTGAGCATTGCTGGGCAAGAATCCGAAAGCGGTGGCCAAAGCCTATGACTTGAGCCAAATACATCCATTCAAGCACCTTACTATGTTACTGGGTAATCTCATATGAGGACATTCTCTCACGTATGCTGGTTCAACCAATCCTTGAGATCCGCAGATATATCTTCTCTCTTCATTGCTGCGAAAACCGATGCTTTCAACATACCCAAAGGTGTGCCTACGTCAAAATGCTGTCCCGAAAATTCATACCCATATGCCTCCTCATCGGACATAAGTAAATTGAGTCCGTCAGTTAATTGAATTTCCCCTTTTGCACCAGGAGAAGTGTCAGCTAGTGCGTCAAATATTCCTGGGGTCAATACATAACGCCCGACTATTGCAAGATTAGAGGGGGCTGCCTCCAGAGGCGGTTTTTCTATCATTGTTTTTATGGTGAAAAAGTTTTCGTCTCGTACACCCGCATCAAATATTCCGAGATTAGGTATTTCTTCGCCAGACACCCTCCTTGCGGCGATGACACAGCCTTTGTGTTTCATATGATAATCACACATTTCCCTAATTGTGGGTTTATCGCTGAAGATCACATCGTCAGGTAAGAAAACAGCGAAGGGGTTATGCCCAATCTCTTCCTTTGCCATTAATATGGCGTGCCCTAATCCTAGAGGTTTATCTTGATACACGAAACTGATTTGAATTTGATTTGCAGCAGAGAAAGACTGGAAATAATTGACAGTAGCAGTCTGGTTCTCAGATATCACAATTACAGCTTGTTCTATTCCAGCTCCAGCGGCTTCCCTCACAGCATATTCTATTGCGGGGATATCCAATATTGGCAACATCACTTTCGGCACTGCTCTAGTCACCGGTAGAAACCGAGTTCCCAATCCCGCGGCTGGTATCACAGCTTTCTTAATTATCATACTGACCCACTAGAAAACTTTGAATTATCACCTGATTATAGCATTACATTAGGTTAACGAGAGAATACCAAAATAACACCCGAAACCAATAACCATAGGGCAATGGAGAGGAGTGTAGGACGATCCGATAGGATCACTCCAATGGGATTTTCTGATTCGTTATTCTTATGAACAATGAAAAGATACCTAAACATTCCATACGCCACAAAGGGTATGGTGAACATCATAATATGGCTACTAGGTAAATTTTGTGCGCTAAACGTATATAAGCAATAGGCTAGTAAACATGTTGTGGAAACAATCGTTATCAATTGATCAAGAAATGCGAGTGAATAGGATCCAAGTGAGTATCGCTGCACCCCTGCATGTTCACCCGCCGCAATCAGTTCACTACGACGTTTAGTTAGGGCTAAGAGTAATGCCGCTAGGGCAGTACACATATATAACCATGGAGATAGTGGCACATCCAAAATAGTAGATCCGATTTCTGCTCTTAGAACAAAACCCAGACTAATGGCTAGTACGTCAAGTATAGGGAGATGCCTTATTATCAATGAATAACCGACTGACAACCCCGTATATGCAAGACAAATTATTGTGAATATAGGATTGATAAACCAAGTCCCCACTACACAAACAACAATTAAGCCACAAGCTCCAACCCAGGCTTGTTTAATAGTCATGGTGCCAGACGCTACAGGTCTCAATCTTTTTACCGGGTGATTCCGATCATCATCCTTATCAAAAATATCGTTCATTAAGTAGGTAGCCCCAGTTAAAAGCGAAAATAGAATAAAGGACAAAGTCCCTGTCAGCATCAGGGATGAAAACACACCAAGATCGTCAAAATCCCAAGTTTCATTAACCGTAAACAGAATTGGTAGATATATTATTGTATTCTTCCACCATTGTTGGGGCCTCATACCCGTCAAGAATGTTTTCAGCATCAGCTCACTTTTTTGCCCTAAAGGTCTATTTTTAGCCTCTATAAAGCCCAAATATTTCACAACTGCGCGAAAGGCAGCTTGTAAATCCTTAACGAAATATAGAGTTCATTTAGAACTTCAGTCTAATCGGTCACCTTTCATAAATTGTAAAGATATCATAAAGCACTATATTAGCTAGTAAACACTGCGAGAATTCAGCATCAACTTCAAAAGGGTTTATTGTTGACAATAATAGCTGACTCCATTTACCATTTACCTTTGATAGCGTGTCTGATAGACATATGCACAAACTTTTACGCAGCAAAAATAACGGAGGTTTTATCGATGGCAACGAAGGCCAAAGTAAATTTCAAACCACTCGGTAACAGGGTTGTAGTACAGCCTAGTGATGCCGAAGAGCAAATGAGTTCGGGTGGGATTTATATACCTGACACAGCGAAGGAAAAACCACAAGAGGGAACTATTGTGGCGGCTGGTCCAGGAAGATTGACCGACGACGGAAATCGTGTGCCTATGGAGTTGGCAGTCGGTGACACCGTCGTATATTCCAAGTACGCTGGAACTGAATACAAAGAGGGCGACGTAGAGTACTTAGTCCTTAGAGAAGATGACGTACTATTTAAGAAATAGTTCAAACTATTTTGCTCCGGGATTTACGGGGCTGACGGACTTATTTTAGTTGTAAAGTAATAGGGAGGTAATAATGCCTAAACAACTCACCTTCAGCGAAGAGGGCCGAGCAGCAATGAAGCGCGGCATAGATACTATGGCGAATACAGTCGGGGTCACACTAGGGCCAAAAGGGCGAAATGTTGTCCTAGACAAGAAATTTGGTCCCCCTCAAATATGCAGTGACGGGGTTACTATTGCTAAAGAGATTGAATTGGAAGACCCATTTGAAAACATGGGTGCTCAGCTTTTGAAGGAAGCTGCCAGCAAGACAAACGATGTAGCTGGAGATGGTACAACCACAGCGACTGTCCTAGCTCAGGCTATCATTCATGAGGGATTCAAAAATATAGCGGCCGGCGCCAACCCAATGGCTATTAAAAGGGGAATTGAAAAGGCTGTCGTCAGCCTGAGAGAAGCTGTAGGTAGCATGGCTACTACGGTTGAGGGGAAAACTCAGATAGCCCAAGTAGCCTCCCTGTCAGCCCATGACGAGGAAATGGGAGGACTTATTGCCGACGTGATGGAAAAGGTCGGCAAAGACGGAGTAATAACCGTCGAAGAATCGAAAGGTCTCGCATATGAAACCGAATTTGTTGAAGGGATGCAAATAGACAGAGGATATATATCCCCGTATTTCATCACAGATCAAGATCGTATGGAAACCGTTATTGAAGACCCATACATTCTCATTACTGACAAGAAGATTTCTGCGGTTGCAGACGTGCTTCCAGCGCTGGAAAAAATCCTGCAAGTCAGCAAGAATTTGGTCATAGTTTCGGAAGACATAGAAGGCGAAGCTCTCGCAACACTGGTAGTTAACAAGTTGAGAGGAACCTTAAATGTATTAGCAGTGAAAGCCCCGGGATTTGGTGATCGCAGGAAGGCCATGCTAGAAGATATGGCTATGTTGACTGGCGGACAGGTAATTAGCGAGGAAGTTGGTAGAAAACTGGACTCAGTGGAAGTAGATGATTTAGGAAGAGCCAGAAGAATTGTTTCCAGTAAGGAAGAGACGACTTTAGTAGACGGAGCAGGTACTGAAGACGTCATACAAGGCCGGATTAATCAGATTAAGGCACAAATCGAAGAAACCACTTCAGATTTTGACCGGGAAAAACTTCAGGAAAGAATGGCAAAGTTATCTGGTGGTGTCGCAATAATAAAAGTCGGAGCCGCTACGGAAGTTGAGCTTCGCGAGAAGAAACAACGTGTCGAAGACGCACTGTCAGCGACTAGAGCAGCAGTCGAAGAAGGTATAGTTCCTGGTGGTGGACTCGCCCTCATTCGGGCAAGGGCATCGTTGGATACTGTTGATCTATCTGGAGATGAGGCAACCGGGATAAGTATTCTGAAAAGCGCTCTCGCAGAGCCTCTTAAATTAATTGCAGAGAATACCGGAGTCTCAGGAGAAGTAATCCTAGACCAGAGCGAAAAGAGCGAAGGTGATTTCGGTTACGATGCAGAAACGGGTGATTTTACCCATCTACTCGAGAGAGGGATAATGGACCCTACTAAAGTCACTAGGGCTGCTATAGAGAATGCGGCAAGTGTAGCCTCAATGGTCTTAACAACTGAGTCTTTGATAACAGATATTAAAGAGGATGCTCCAGCGGCCCCAGCAATGCCACCGATGGACTACTAAAGATTCATCTTAGATAAGCTTATAACCACGGGGAAAAAGAGAAGGACCGACTAATAATGATCGGTCCTTCTCTTTTTTATAAAACTCTTGTTGACCAACTGGAGTGAACCAGATTAGTGTTGCTTGTTACCTTTAAAACATCTCAAGTATTTCAACAAATACTGTTCTTACAATGCTATAATTAAATTCCATTAAACCCCCTGATTTGGAGTAAATTTATTTGTTTACACACCTCCATGTCCACACTGAATTCAGTCTCTTGGATGGCCTAAGCAAACTAGATTCCTTGGTTAAC
>CAZQPS010000019.1:0-15487 GCA_964595285.1 uncultured Dehalococcoidia bacterium
GCTACAGTTCTCAATTCGCTGAATCTCTATTTCCTCTTCTGTCCCAAATACGGCATCTTCAAATGTGATATTCATAGCGTATTGCAAATCTGCCCCACGCTGGGGTGCATTTGGTCTAGTTCTGGAGGTGTTTCCAAAGCCCCCGAAGAAAGTTTCGAAAATATCACCGAAACCACCAAAATTTTCGAATCCTTCAAAACCCCTCCCGGCACCACCCGATACGCCTGAGTGTCCAAATTGGTCGTACGCGGTTCGTTTCTTAGGGTCTGAAAGAACTTGATATGCCTCATTTACTTCTTTGAAAAGTTCTTCCGCATCTTCTCTTTTGTTTCGATCAGGATGGTACTCCATTGCCAGTTTACGAAAAGCCTTCTTGATGTCTTCATCAGAAGCACTTTTACGTACGCCCAGCACGTCGTAGTAATCTTTTTTCCCAGTAGTCATTTGAACGGCTTTCCCTTTGGTTGCGGTCCTAATTATTTAAATTGTTTTTCTGCTAGCCTACGTTTGTTTGGATCATGTCCTAATAATATTGACGCAGCTCTTCCAATTATATGGCAGGTATATCACCCGCCACAAGATCAAATTTAGGATAATGAGATGGATAAATTAGAGATGAGAACCTAATACACAGATTTGTTCTTAGCGACTGATGGGTAATCTAATGGGACCGCTGATGTTTATCCAGGGTATTTACCATCTCTAATATAAGCATATCTAGGGCCAAATTATCACTGGTCTTGCCCGTTTTTATGTCATAATCAGTTTTGAGCAAAATATCGTGCATCTTAATCAACCCATCGTTTGTAAAGCTCGTTTCCTGTGCAAGAAGCTTCTTTAGTGGATAACCTGAAAGAGAAACTTCGCGACCAATTTCTTGTGTAGACTTATTTTTGTATTTCAATTCCTTTGCCATTAACAATAACCTGAGTTGCCGGGCGATCATAGTGATCAGATAGGCTGGTGCGTTCCCATCGTCGAGAAATTTATGGATCGCTTTTAGCGCTTCCCCTGGTTTGTTTTCTATGACTAGATCGACAACTGCGAAAATATTTACTTCTCTAACGTACGAAACCATGTCATTAACGTCCCGAAGTTTTATAGGTTGTCCATTCCTGTACATGGAAAGTTTATGAAGTTCTGAGTCGATTAGTAGCGGCTTGGGTCCTACGGATTGTGCTAGGGCGAAGATAGCGTTTGGGTCTATAGAGATGTCAAGTTTCTTCGCTCTGTCTGATATCCACTCCGGCAAGCTTCGTTGGTTAGGGAGTTGGAATTCATGGATTTCGACTATCGGCCTCAGGGATTTCAGTACAGGATTAGTCCTTGATAAATTACCCTCCATAAACACTAGATCCGTGTAGTCCGGGATTGTTACTAGATGTTCATGCAGATTATTGGTCCAGTCGCGATTTTTACCCTCGGATTGTCTTGTATTACGTTTTTGACCTTCAAATTTGGATAGGATGTCCGTGACTATTACCAGTCGTTTTTCTGCTAAGAATGGGACAGTGTTACAAGCGGATGTAATATCCTCGATTCTTAAATCTCTGCCTGGTAGCGTGGTTATGTTCAAGTCGCCAACTGATTCAGCAAAAGAATTACGCCTGATCTCTAGCAATTTTTCTTCTTTAGTGAGATCGTTTCCGCCATGCAGTATGTATATCAAATTCTGTCCTGTAGATGTTGGAAGGTTCCCTATATATTTACGTAACGCTATAATACATGAAAGGGGAGTAGAGAGAGAAAATGCTAAAATCGTCTTTATGGTTTTTGGTTATACGGACGGGATTGTTCAAAACTTTCTTCAGGATGATGCTAGATACGAGGATCTCAATTCGATCTAAGATCGTTGTGCCAATGGCTATCATTTATCTATTGTCTCCAATAGACTTTATTCCTGACTTTGTGCCTTTTTCTGGATGGATGGACGACGTCGTGGTAGTTGTCGCGTCGCTTACCTATTTTTTGTACTCAGTTCCTAAATCTGTACGCTCAGAGTACATTAATCTGGGACGAGATCATAGCTATAAAGGTTCTAGACGTTCCTCATCTAGAGGGAAAGTAATAGAAGGGGAATACAGTGTTAAGGGTGAAAAAGACGAGGACTATGATTAGGTAGCCAGAAATGGCATAAAAGTAAGTAGGATTAGATTCCATGTCTCGTGGATATACGAATGCTATCGTTGAGTAAATGTTTTAAGAGTACCTAAACTATGGAAATTGGAATTATTGGCCTTCCACAAAGTGGTAAGACGACAATATTTAATGCCGCGACCAGAGGTTTGGCCCAGGTCGCGTCTTATGCTAGTGCCCCTAACATAGGAGTCGCGAAAGTTCCAGACCAGCGTCTTGATATCCTGACTGAGATATTCAATCCTAAAAAAACTATCAGTGCAGAGATCACATATGTGGATATTCCTGCGTCTCCTGAAGGTCTTGGTAAAAATCAGGGTATATCTGGTGAGTATTTAAACATGTTGCAGAGATCTGATGCTCTTTTGCTAGTCGTTCGAGCATTTGATAATCCCGCTGTACCTCACATATTAGACTCTATAGATCCTTCGAGAGATATTGAAAATCTTATGTATGAACTTACATTTGTGGATTTGGAAATATTGGATAGACGGATATCAAGGATTTCTGACGGTCTGAAAAGTGCTGGAGGAACCGATCGCGAAATACTAAACCGTGAGATGCAGTTTTTGCACACATTAAAATCTGAATTGGAGCAAGGGACACATATCAGGGACCGTGCCATGTCAGAGGCAGAGAGCAGATTGCTTTCTGGGTTTCAGCTTTTAACGGGGAAACCTCTCATAGTGGTCGTCAACGTGGATGAAGAGCAGTTGGGAGAAGTGTCGCAGATTGAATCGGAATTAGATAATGAAGTGGCAGGCGATAAGGTTAGAGTTGCTGTTTTGTGTGGAGAACTTGAAATGGACTTGGCCCAAATGGATGAAACCGAAGATATGGAATTTCGTGAGTCACTTGGAATAGTCTTAGAGTCCGGCCTTAAGAAAATGATTCGCTTGTCTTATTCTGTGCTAGATTTGATCTCATTTCTAACAGTTGGAGAAGATGAGGTGCGTGCTTGGCCAATTACTAGAGGCACTGTAGCTCAAAAAGCAGCTGGGAAAATCCATACAGATTTGGAGCGTGGATTCATTAGAGGTGAGGTGGTATCGTACAAAGACCTGCGTGAGTGCGGGAGTCTGAGTGATGCCCGTAAAAAAGGTTTATTGAGGCAAGAGGGGAAAGAGTATGTGGTCCGAGACGGAGACATAATGCATGTTCTTTTCAATATTTAATTTTAGATTTAAAGCTAAAGGTTCACTATGAGGACAAGTCTGTGACCAGTAATATTCTATTCACTGAACATTTTGTATGAAACAGATTAAACCGATCTCACTTTATGTACACATACCTTTTTGTGAGACAAAGTGCCCATACTGTGATTTCAATACATATTCAGGTATCGAATCTCTGATTCCGACGTATATAGATGCGCTAGAGTACGAAATTCGACTCTGGGGTTCTATCTTGCCTATAGGTCAGGAAGTCAAAACAGTTTTTGTGGGTGGGGGAACTCCTTCATATTTGCCCGAGGATAAGTTAATTTCTGTAATGGAAGCGATCCGAGATACTTTTTCTGTGGATCCCAGCGTTGAAATCACGATGGAAGCTAATCCTGGCGATTTTGATAGTCTCAAATTGGAGTCCTATCTGTCTGAAGGAATTAACCGAATTAGTATTGGAGTTCAAAGTTTTGATGATGATCTTCTGAAGCAGCTAGGACGCAAGCATTCTTCTATTGAAGCGCAAGATGCCTACCAGGCTGCTTCGGAGGCGGGATTTGAGAATATAAGTCTTGATTTAATGTATGGGTTACCTTTTCAAAATATTGAACACTGGGAGCAAACACTGGATGTTGCTTTAAGCCTTATGCCCTCTCATATGTCTCTTTATTGCCTGACCTTGGAGGGTGGTACACCAATGGAAAGACAGGTCAGATTAGGTACAATCCCTACTCCAGATGCGGACTTAGCTGCTGATATGTATTTGAGATCTTTAGAACGTATGTCTAGTGCGGGATATCGAAATTACGAAATATCCAATTGGTGTTTGCCAGGATTTGAAAGCCGTCACAATATTGCCTATTGGGAAAATAAATCATACCTAGGAGTCGGTCCAGGAGCACATTCTTATCTTTCGGGATTTCGATTCAACAATCTCAACTCTCCTAGAATTTATATATCCAAAATTGATGAACACTCCACAAATTTGTCTGAAGTAAAACAATATGAGACTATGAAAAATAAAATAAAATCTGTTCCCGTAGTTGACAATGTAGAACATATTGATAAACAAATGCAGATGGCTGAAACACTTATGATGGGATTACGCTTGGACTATGGCATTTCTCTTGAGGAATTCAACCGATCTTTTCATGGATACCCTTCTGATTTCTATGGAGATACCATAGCTGAGTTGGAGGGTTTAGGATTGTTGATACGATCAGAAAAGTCACTAGTTTTGACGGCCAAAGGGAAGAGATTCGGCAACCAAGTTTTTAGTCGGTTTTTTGACATTTTCGAGTAGTGCAACGCGCGCGCTTGGAATCGCTCTGTGCTATAATGCTTAGTTGTCTGAATTTTATAAATAGAATTAAATGTCTTGCTGAGGTCAGGTGAAATGAGAGTGGTATTTCTGGAAGATGTAGATGGTGTTGCTCTAGGCGGCGAAGTTAAGGACGTCAAGAATGGTTTCGCAAGAAATTACCTTATACCTAAAAATTTGGCTGCTCCTGCGACACACAATGCGCTACAAAGAATCAAAGGAATAACCTTGCAGGCTGAGAAGGATCGTACCCGACGACTTTCAGATATGCGTGGCGTAGCTGACTCACTTGAGGGGTTAGAAGTAGCTGTAGAGATGAGAGCAGGTGCGAGTGGTCAGTTATATGGGTCAGTAACGAATGTCGTAATAGCTGACAAGATATTTGAGCAGACTGGAGTTCAAATTGATCGTCGTATCATAGGAATGTCGGATTCAATACGTGAATTGGGACGTTTTGAAGTTAATATTCGTCTTCACTCAGAAATCCAATTAACAGTCAATGTGTTGGTACATCCCACAGGGATGTCGGCGGAAGACTATGCTGAAAACCTAGCAAGTTCTGCGGAAGACACTCCTTCTGAAGAAGAGTCTTCGAATTATGAGAGTCATATATCAGAATTAAGCGAGGAAACTGTGGTTAGTGGTGAACTCTCTGAAGGACAGGCGTCTGACGAAATTTCGCAGGATAATGAACCTGTAGAAGAAGAAAAAGATAGAGAATCTTCGGAATAATAAATTTCTCATGCAATTCCCTTAGCCAGTCTATTGGGTTGTTTATAGAATGCAATAATGTTTTGATAATTCAGTCGTTTACTCAAAATGAATGTCTAGGAACTTTACGTGGCAGATGTTAACTTTATCTGTTAGACTCAGTCCGAGGAGTCTGATTTGTACACTGAATCTTTACCGCCCCATGACATAAGTGCTGAAGAGTCCGTTATTGGCTCAATGTTGATCGATGGAGAGTCTCTTACAAGGGTAGCATCCTTTCTCAAACCGGAAGACTTTTTTAGTGAAAAAACTAGACAGTGCTATGATGCCTGTCAAACACTTTTCCAACGTAGTGAGGCAATCAATCAGGTTTCATTAGCCCATGAATTGGCACTTCGGGATCAACTGGAAGCTCTTGGAGGCGCATCTTACCTTAGTCATTTGGTGATGGTTGTTCCTACCTCAGTGCATATTGAGCATTATGGCCGAATAGTTCAGGAATCATCAATACTTAGACAGTTGATAGACGTCGGAGGACGTATTTCAGGAATTGGTTATGAAGGTGGCCCAGACGCAGAAGTGGCTCTCTCCCGTGCAGAGGAATTGCTGTTTAATGTCCGTTCAGGTAGAGGGGCGGGAGACTTTGAGCATATTAGGGATGTTCTTGATACATACATGGAGGAGAGTGCAGCACTGCATGGACCGGATGCTGATAATTTAGCACCGGTGACGTCCGGGTATCCAGATATGGATAGATTGTTGGGTGGGGGGCTTCAGCGGTCCGATATGATTGTAGTTGCCGCACGCCCGAGCCTGGGTAAAAGTACACTGGCATTTAATATTGCTAGGAATGCGGCAGGACAAGGAAATCACGTCGGTCTTTTCAGCTTGGAGATGAGCACGGAACAAATCGTCACTCGTCTTTTGTCGAGTGAGTCTAATGTTGACAGCTATAGAATGCGACTTGGATTACTCAGGACAGAAGAGGAGGCCATTCTATTAGATTCAATAGGTCTATTGTCCGATCTCCCGATCTACATAGATGATACCCCAATTCAGAATATAGTAGAAATGAGAGGGAAGGCCAGGCGTCTCCAAGCTGAAAGAGGATTAGATCTTCTAGTTATAGATTATCTTCAATTGATTGCTGGTTCCGGTCGAATAGATAATCGAGTCCAAGAGATGGGTGAAATATCTCGTTCCATTAAAGGGCTTGCAAGGGATTTGGATATACCTGTCATTGCTTGCTCCCAATTAAGTCGAGCTATAGAGCAAAGACCCAATCATAGACCAATGTTATCAGATTTACGTGAGAGTGGAAGTATTGAACAAGATGCGGATGTAGTGGCGTTTATTCATCGTGAAGATGCCTATATAACGAAAGAGGATTGGGAAAAGCGTAATCCCACGGCCCCATATCCAAAGAATATAGCTGAAATAATATTTGCCAAACATCGAAACGGCCCGGTAGGCAATGTGCCTCTTTATTTTAGAAACGATGTGGTTCGTTTTGAAAGCATGATGACTGACTCGGCGGCTCATTCAGTCGAGTTCGCTTAACACATGGTGAAGGAAGTGGTGTTTAATGGATTCCCTAGGGATGTGAAATCGGTACCTGTGCCTAGCCCGATGTTTGGAGTACTTTTAGAAGTCATCGATGATTTTGATGAGTTAAAATTAATTCTACGGGTCATCTTCTTACTTCATCGTAAAAGAGGGCATCCGAGAGATATGACTTTAGGCGAGTTGCTTTCAGATAGGATATTGGCGAATGCGCTCGCTAGTCTTGGGAGGCCCGATCATGAAAGGGTGAAGAAAGCATTAGATAAGGCTATAAGGCACGGAATTATAGATGCTCGGGTTAATGATGATATTGAAAAGACAAGATTCTCTCTTCATATACAAAATAGGCAGACGAGGTATAGTGGATCCAATTTTGGTGAACACACGAGTGAAGACGACGAGGAGAAGAACCCATGGCTGGCTGAGGTGGCGCGTCCCAATATTTTCGCACAATATGAAGACAATATAGGGATGCTTACCCCCATGGTTGCCGATGAGCTTCGAGAAGCTGAGTCACATTATCCTATATCATGGATAGATGAGGCGTTCAAAGAGGCAGTGACTCAAAATAAACGTAGCTGGAGATATGTGTCTCGTATATTGGAGAGATGGGATAGAGAAGGTAGACACCATGGAAAATCTGGGAGATATCCTAAAAAAACTGGACGATACTAATAGTTTCAAAGGCAATAATGGAGATAATTCCAACCCATTTGACCTAACAGATCAAATTGAAGAGTGTAAAGTGTGTGATGGCAGGGGATGGTACACTGATGATGTTCCAGCCGGCCACCCAGAATTTGGTAAAATCATTACCTGCATCTGTCGACACGACCAGTTTGAAAATGAGCGCATTTCCAGACTTTTAACCTACAGTAATCTCGGGCATCTTGCTCGATTCACCTTTGACCGTTTAAAGCCAGAGGGTCTAGATGAAAATGAAGAAGCTCGTGCTCTGTTTAATAAGGCTTTCAATACCAGTAAAGAATATGCGGGTGACCCTGCGGGTTGGCTGATTCTTACTGGCCCTAATGGTTCGGGCAAAACTCACCTCGCGGCAGCAATTGCGAACCAATGTATTCAAGATGGATATATCGCTCTGTTTATCCACGTTCCGGATCTTTTGGATCATTTGAGAGCCTCTTTTTCTTCAGACACAGATTCAGAGTACCGTGTTCTACTAGAACAGGTTATGGATGTGCCCATACTGATATTAGACGGATTGGGGTCTCATATAACAACTCCATGGGCTGAAGAGAAATTACACCAAATAATAAATCATAGATACAATGCTGAGATGCCCACAGTTGTTACAACATCGCTTGAGATAGGGGATTTGAGTGATTATGTGAGGAGTCGAGTGGAGTCTCCATCCTTGAGCCAGATAGTAATTGTTGCTCAGTCTAAATCTGAGTTAACACATCGCTTGGGACGTGTGGATCCGGAGATGCTAGCCCGTATGACATTTTCCTCTTTTAATACACATGGGAACAATCCAAACGCGCACCAAGTCGCAAGCCTGGAGAGTACCCTTTATGCAGCCCGTAATTTTGCATCGTCTCCCGATGGATGGTTTACTATTTATGGCGAAACTGGAGTCGGCAAAACGCATCTCGCAGTTGCTATAGCCAGTGAGATAATAGAACGTGGTGAGGAAGTGTTTTTTGCCTTCGTACCGGAATTGTTGGACTACTTGAGATATACTTTTACACCAGAAAGCAGAGTGACATACGACAAAATATTTGACGAGGTAAAGAACACACGGGTTCTAATTATGGATGATCTTGGGCAGGAACATAGCAGTCCATGGGCTCAGGAAAAATTGTATCAAATTATAGTTCATAGGCATAATTCCAGACTGGCCACAGTTATAACTAGTATGGTGGATTTTTCGGAGGAAACTGGTCCTATAGGCTCTAGAATTCAAGATCCAGGCATCGGTCAATTAGTTAATCTAGATGCTCCTGATTTCAGAATAAAGAAACGAAGATCTACTCCAAAAAGAAGAAGCAGATAAGGAAAAAGATCTAGTTTTTGGGGTCTTATACGCTCGAGAGAGCGGATGTTTAAACAAATAATTGATATGTCATAATAGATGTCCAGTTTATATGGTTGAGCTAATTGTAAGATGAGACGCGCGTATTTGATTACATTTCTCATGCATATCTAGATAGGCGCCTACGTTAACTCTAATGAATTAGTATGTTGATAATATTCTGAACCTGACCCATCTACAAAAATGACTTCTTTTGACATCAGTTTTATGATCTTTTCAAGATGCATGCAGCTGGAGTACGATCGGAATGTTATACGATTTAAGCAAGCGTATTTCCCTTATATAAATGTATTAAGAAATGTGAAGGCTACGAGCAATAATTCTATGTCAAAAATTAGACTTGCAGAGGACTTTAGTGTCGATCAAAATGATGTAAACGATATGTCGTGGCGCTGGTATCAGGTTATAGTCCATATAGAATACCTATCTGCGAAGAACTGTCTTGCTATTTTGGACGCCATTGTGAATAGCTACATGAGGGGTAGAGGATTTAAAATGGGCAATGCACGAGGCATGGAAAAACACTACTCTAAAACCTCAACTTTAATGGCGATGGTAATTGATGATGCGATTGACAAATACGAACAGTTACACCGGATAAAGACCGCAATGCTTCAAGAATCCGATTAGCGTTTGGTAGCGCATACGGGATTCGAACCCGTGATCTCCGCCTTGAGAGGGCGGTGTCCTTGGCCGCTAGACGAATGCGCCACTCAATACTTAAACTGGCTGGGGATAGAGGATTTGAACCTCTGCTTACAGAGCCAGAATCTGTCGTCCTACCACTAGACGAATCCCCAACCCTACTAGGAATTCTATCAGTACCAGAATTCTATCGCAACACTATATAAAGCCCTTTATCGTCATGAATACAGGAGATGCCAAAGTACAGTTAACAAACTATTAATATTGTTCTCTGTATGTTTTTTAAACTTATGGGATGACCAATGCAGATACCCAACATATAACCGTCACGTATGAAGCCTTTTTGTATCGTTGCTTGTCGGGTGTTTGTTATATGGTTTTTACTAGTGAGGACATCTCGATCGCGGCAAGTGCAGCTGAATATCCGTTGTTACCTTGCTTAGCTCCTGATCGATTAATAGCTTGTTCTAGGGTATCGGTTGTAAGCACCCCAAAAATTATCGGAATGCCAGTGGATAACGATGCATTTGCTATTCCCTTAGCTGCTTCTGAGGCAACGTGCTCATAGTGGTCTGTTTCACCACGTATGATCGCGCCTAGGCATATTACGGCGTTGTAGTCCCCTGACTCAGCCAGTAGTTTGGCGATTAATGGAATTTCAAACGAACCTGGCACGTTTGCCACAGTTATATCGGTGTTCGCCACTCCATGTCTACTAAGGGCGCTCTGCGCTCCTTCCAATAGTTTTGAGGTTATGAAATCATTGAAGGTAGCTACTACTATAGCAATCTTTAGACCTTCTCCATTTATGTCACCTTGAAGGGTTCTACTCACAGTCTGCTCCTATCGCTACACATATTTTCATGACATATCTTCTTCGCTTATTAAGTGTCCCATACGTGTGGCTTTAGTTTCAATATATTTTCTGTTTTCATCGTTTATAGAGGCGATAATCGGAACTTGTTCAGCTAGTTGTAAACCGAAACTTTCAAGTCCTACAACTTTTCTGGGGTTATTAGTTAGCAGTCGCATATTTTTGACTCCCAGGTCTACGAGTATTTGTGCTCCCACTCCGTAGTGTCTCAAATCTGCGGGGAACCCTAGTTTAAGATTAGCTTCGACTGTATCTAGTCCAGTATCTTGTAACGCGTACGCCTTCAGTTTGTTGTGGATCCCTATACCTCTTCCTTCTTGCCGCATGTATAGAAATATACCTTCGTTTTCCTGTGCAATTTGTTCAATAGCCAATTCCATTTGTTCGCCACAGTCGCACCGTATACTGCCAAAGACGTCGCCGGTGAGGCACTCGCTGTGAACTCGCACAAGGGTTGGTCTTTTTGGGGAAATTTTGCCCCTCACAAGTGCTACATGTTCTCCCTTATCTACTATACTTCTATAGGAGACTGCTCTGAATTCACCGTGATTGGTTGGGACACGGGCTTCGGCCACTCGTTCTATTAATTTTTCGTGCTCGGTTCGGTAAGCTATTATATCTGCCACAGTGACAATTTTGAGGTTATGAGTTTCGGAAAAGTTTTGTAGCTCGGGCATTCTCGCCATGGTTCCATCAGGGTTCAATATTTCGCATATCACTCCTGCGGGTTTAAGACCTGCCAACTTAGTGAGGTCTACTGATGCTTCTGTTTGTCCCGCACGGACGAGAACTCCGCCGTCTCTATATCTAAGAGGAAATATATGACCTGGCCTGCCGAGGTCTTCTGCATTAGTATCGGGGTGTATTAACGCCCTGATGGTAGCTGCGCGGTCTTGGGTTGAAATGCCAGTAGTTGCTCCCTTTAAGACATCCACGGACACTGTAAATGCAGTAGAAAGTCGCGCAGTATTTTCGTATACCATCATGGGTATACGAAGGTGTTCCAATCTTTCAGTTAGCATTGGAACACAAATTAGGCCTCTTCCCTCAGTTGCCATGAAATTTACGTCTTCCGGAGTTATCAATTCCGCGGCCATAGCCAAATCGCCTTCATTTTCACGGTCTTCATCATCCACGATAATGACCATTTTGCCGGCTTTAATATCTTGTATGGCCCCTTCAACTTTACCTAAACTCAATTTCAACCTCCGGGCAGCATGTCCATTTAACAAGTCAAGGCTTTAAAGAACCTTGGTATGGGCGGCTACTATCCCACGAGTTTTTCAGCATACTTAGCAAAAATATCTATTTCCAAATTCACCTGGTCCCCAATTTTTCTATTTCTAAACACCGTATTTTCCTTGGTGTGCGGTATTATGGTAACCGTGAACGAGTTGTCGCCACAGTTTACTACGGTGAGGCTGGCACCGTCTACAGCGATAAATCCTTTTTCTACTACATATTTTAGGATAAACGAGGGTGTTTCGAACTCAATATTCAGTGCTGGTCCTTCAGTTTTAATGGTCTTTATAAATGCGGTGCCGTCTACATGACCCTGTACTATATGGCCACCAAACCTGCCATTCACGGGCATAGATCTCTCCAAGTTGACTTCATCGCCTACTACTAGTTTACCCAGGTTGGTTCTTCTTAAGGTTTCAGGCACGACGTCGACTTCAAATCCTTTTTCTGTGATAAGAGTAATTGTTAAACAAGTTCCATTTACGGAGATACTGTCACCTGCTTTCGCATCACTGATTACTAGAGGTCCTGTGATAGACAGATGATGTTCATTTGACGAAAATATCTTGCCTATTTCTTCCACTATTCCTGTGAACATAATCATCCTTTCATTGGGGTTCGTCGTAGTTTGTATTTGAGTCTTCAATACAATAGCCGATTAGCACTATCTCGTCTCCCAAGGGTTCTATTTTGACTTGTTTTAGACGTAGCGCACTTCTCATATTATCGATGCCTAATCCTTCCACAGGTGATATAGCGGTTCTGCCACCTATTATTACTGGAGCAATAAACGCTAAGACTTTGTCGACCAAGTGAGCGTCAAATAGTGCTCCAAGAAGTGTTCCTCCTCCTTCAACCATAATATTTATGATACCCATTTCTGCTAATTCTAGTAGGAGACTTTCCATATTAAGCAATCCATTAATTTCCTTAGAGACTAGTATCTTCGCTTTGTCCATCGGCTGTATGGATGAAAATTTGGTTGTTGCAATTATGGTATCCCCTGGTTCCTTGAGCATCCGTGCAGACGCTGGGAATCGTCCCTTAGAATCTACAACAACCCTTGATGGTTGAACTGGCAGGGGTTCTCCATCAGGGCCTCGTGCAGTAAGCTGGGGGTTGTCATTCATGACGGTATTTATACCGACTACCAGCGCATCGGACTGTCGACGGTACTCGTGGGCAAGTTGGCGAGAATTGTCACTCGTGATCCATTTTGAATCACCTGTCCGAGTGGCTATTTTGCCATCAAGGCTCATAGCAAATTTGGCGGTCACAAATGGCATACCAGTTTTAGAATATTTAGTAAAGGCTTCAATCAAATTTTTAGCGTCTTCACTGGCATTATCTACGAAGACTTGAATTCCGGCTTTTTCCAAGTAAGGGACACCACCTCCAATTACAAGTGGATTAGGGTCCTTGATTCCTATGCAGACTCGCTTAATACCTGACATAATAATTGCGTCTGTACAGGGTCCAGTTCGACCTTGATGGTTGCAGGGTTCCAAAGTTGAATAAAGAGTTGAATTATTAGCGTTTTCTCCCGCGAGTCGAATGGCCATAGCTTCGGCGTGTTCACCTCCAGGCGGATTGGTCCATCCTTCGCTAATAATACGTTCATTTTTCACTATTACTGCGCCAACTGGAGGATTCGGACTGGTGGAACCTTTCGCTCTCTGACCTAATTCAATAGCCCTAACCATGTACTTGTTAAGTTTCAAGCTCTCCTAACTCCATTTGGTTGTCAGAATATTCAGATAGACCCGTCAATTCGTAAAGCTTTGCCCTGTTTTTTGGATTGGGTCCGTTTCTACCATAAACCCAGTCTTCTACAGTCTTTTCGGGTATCCCAAGTTCTTGTGCCAATTCATGTGCGTTACCATCAAACTGGCTGTTGTCCAGCCATGATTTCAGTGGAGTTAGGTCAGATGCATATAATCTGCTCCTAGATTGGCCAGCTCCTGCTGTTCGAGTGGAAGAGAAATTTTGGTAATATCTGCTCGGAGTCGGGCCATCTTGATTTTGGTACTTACTTGTTCTCAATCCATGGCCATAAGGTTTTTCAGAGGAACTCGTTAGTTCGTGAAAGGATAATTGAGCAATTGGCATATCGGCGTAGAGTGTTATTGGAAGCGGTGACACGTTGCTGAATTCCAATACTATATGGCCTTTGAATCCTGGATCAATAAAGCCTGCAGTAGAGTGTACTAACAGTCCTAGACGACCTAGTGAGCTCTTTCCATCTAGTCGCCCCATTAGATCGGAAGGAATTTCTATCCATTCTTTGGTTATGCCGAGTGCAAAAGAATCTGGGTGTAATATGAACGGGTTAATTTCATCGACAGTAACTAGATCTGTCAAGTTTTCCATTTCCTGCTTTACGTCGATCATAGGGTATCTGTCGTTTCTGAAGACACGTAGCTTATTGCCGAGTCTCAGATCTACACTCACTGGTTGTACGGAGGTCTCTGTCTCACACGGGGTGATGAGAAGGCGCCCTTCCTCCATGGCTTTTTTTATATAACGGTCACTGAGAATCACTGTCCCACCTCCAAGTGTGATTATAAACCTTCGTATAGGTATAAGCCAGAATAGACGAAAGAATTTTTATTTTGAATAATTATTCATAGTCGGCGGGGTAAAACAAATTAGCCATATTCTAGTAACGCTGCGTGAGGGTTACTTAGGTATATGAAGTTACTGTATTGAAAATCCTACTTCTACGTCCATATCCATGTCTAATGCACCCCCAGATATTGGTGGCGGAGCACTGGCCGGTGAGGCTTCGAGCGCAAATCGTTGCATGCCCATGTTTTTGGGAGTTATTTCAAACCCAGTAGACTCACGTATAAATATTAGACTTTTGAGCTGGACCCCTGATAAATCTGCAAAGTGCTGAGCCTTTTCAAATGCATTTTCCATGGCGGCTTGACGTAGTTGGGACATTATGGGGCTTTGATTTTCTATAGAAAATCTTATGCCATCTATTCTAACGAAATCACCTCCAGATTTGACTACGTCATCAATGATCTCTCCTATTGAATCTATGTCTTTAATTTTAGCGGTTATCCTGTTACTAACTGTGTAGCCCACTAATACTTGAGTTCCCTGGCGAAGCCCATTCTTGAGAACTTCTCTGTATTCATACTGCGGATATATATTGAAAGAGGTCGTTTGTAGGGCTGTTTCTTCCAGATCATGGTTCTTCAATCTTTTTATTATCTTGGACATGGCTTCAGCAGCTTTTTGGTTGGCCTCAGACACCTGGGCAGCTTTGGCCTCCACGCCTAATGATAATATGACAATGTCAGGTTCTGCGGAGATTCGTCCGCTGCCTGTGACCCATATCCCGCTAGACAAATCCTGTGATTGTGAAATTGGGATACTGGCAGCTTCAATTTCGTATGCGAAGGAATCATCGACAGGAAATCTTCCAACGGGCTGTGTGGTTAGTTGTGAAGATGTCGTGATGGATGGATCAGAATCCTTGGCCATTTGATTATTAGCTGCGCAACTAGAAACAATGATGGATATGACCAGAAGAAATGCAATAGTCCATGGTTTTACATAAAGCTTTATTTCATCACTAAGGATGTGTCTGTAGTTCATGTATATTTCCTCGTTTTAAGAAATGGATCCCCCTTCTCTTATGATGCCTTCTCAGGGTTATTAGTACAACTAGAAGTTAGGGGACATAATTTATGAAGAATATTTCCAACATCATATAAGATGACCAACAGGGTATAATAAAAGCTCCTACTAATGAATGCTTACGT
>CAZQPS010000020.1:0-7756 GCA_964595285.1 uncultured Dehalococcoidia bacterium
TCACCTTTGAAGTCCGTAACACATTTACCTAATCCATGAGTCGAGTGAACATCACTCCCTCCTGTGCCTCTATATCCCAATACTGAGGCCACCTCACGAGTAAATATGTTCTCTTCATCAGTATTTGAGCCATTAGCAACCTCAATATCATCGACTAAGCCGAACAAAGGATGTGCAGATGCTTCCTCAGGGCTTTGAGGTAATTTATCAGCTTTATTGAACAAAAGGTTTACATTATAAGGCGGCTTGTTGAAAAAGTTGCGAAAAGGATGGGCAGACACCATCACACCCCCCACACTGGTAACCACTTTGCGGAGATTTTCCACTTTATGCATTCCGCTAACGTAGCTGTGCATGCCAAAAACAAGCACATGCCCTACTTCAGTTGCCACCTCAAGAGCCCTAATAACTACCAAATCGGAATCCTCAAAAGTGGAGTTAAACTCGCCATCGGACCACCCACCACCGTGTTCTGTGAGGCAAACTCCTGTAAGGCCAATCCTCTCTGCCTCATCTATAAGTTGTTGGGGAGTTAAGCTGCTATCACTGCTGCCTCTCACCGTATGTACATGTAAATCAAATAAGCCCAATAATTAAACTTCCAAATTGAAATGCCCCACTTGCTACTCCCACCCATTCTATTGGTGGCTTTCCTTTTTGGTCAATCGTATTCCCAGTTAACTAATAAAATGAGGTAGCAACCACCCAAACACGCCTATGAAAACAAACCCAAAAATTCCAATGCCGAAAATAAATCGTTTCGCTATTAATGCGATCAGTACGGAGAATGAAACCCCTATAGACAAAATCGTAAGCGTGAAGACGGCATTAGGAGACCCTAGTCCCTGGCCAGGAAATGCACTTGTGAGAGCTAGAAATAGAAATACTAAAAGAGCACCTACGGCTGCCCAAAAGGGATATGATGCTGCCACCAAAGCCACCGCAAGTATACCTGGCGAAAAATTGTTAGCTTGCCTCAGGCCAGCAAGGTTCCTTCTCACCCATAGGAACAAAACTATTTCCCCTACAACTACAAAAAAAGAAGCAACCAGCAGACCTAACATCGCCCCAGAAAAAATGAGATTTAAGATGGCAATTTCTCCACGGGACCAACGGTTCTCACCAGGTAGGCGTTAATACCTTTAGTATGGCTCAGAAGAAGTTGTATAGCACTTCCTATTTCTCTTCGGTTTACAATCGAAAAAAGACTCGGGCCACTTCCGCATAGATGTATCTCTCTAAGCCCCAGTGACTCCATTGCAAATTTATAGTCCTTGATGCCAGGATAGATTTCTTCAGCTAACCCATCAAATGCATTAAAAAGAAATTGAGGCGGGACATCCTTCCCTACTCGTATTCTCGCCTCCAACTTCCTAGTCAGAGCACCTTTAGTAAAAATTGATGCATTAGCAGCTTTAAATGCCTCCCCAGTTTTATTTTCAAGGGAAATGTCAGGGGATACAATTAGAATCCATTCTAATGCGGCATCAGGCAAAGGCCTTATCTTCTCGCCTCGACCTGATGCCATAGCTGTTCCTCTGTGTAAGAAAAAAGGTACATCTGACCCAAGTTGCTCCGCAATGTTTGTAAGCTCATTTATAGGCCTTTTCAGACCCCACATATCATTCAGGGCCAACAGAACTGCCGCCGCGTCACTACTTCCCCCGCCTAATCCCGCTGCTACGGGAATTGATTTCAATATGTCGATAGTTACTCCAGCAGAATATCCGGTTGAATCTTTCAGAAGCTCCGCCGCCTTAAAAGCTAAATTGTCTGGTCCTAACAATAGCGGGTCGTTGCAACTAATTGTGATATCTTGGGCGAGTGAGAGAGTTATTGTGTCGTTGAGATCCACCGCCTGCAATATCGAAACGATATCGTGAAAGCCATCTTCGCGATGTCCTAGAATTTCAAAAGTTAGATTAACTTTTGCGCATGCCTTAGTGATCATCTTTTTCTGCTTCGACATTGCCACAGTGTAAGAGAAATGCTCTATGCAAACCACCCCACTCAGAAACACTCAACGTCTGAGGTCGACGTGTTAAATCGATGGAAGCATTAGCAAGAATTAGTTCTATCTCGGTTGCAGACACATTTAAAGAGTTTTTCAAACTGTTATGTATCTGCTTGCGCCTACTAGAGAATCCTGCCCTGACCAGCGTAAAAAAAGAGCCCAAGGATTCCTCGGACAGTAGTGGGGATTCATACACGTCTATACACACCAATGATGAAGTGATCTTAGGTCTTGGACGAAACGCCTTAGGCGGAACATTACAGACTATGCGAGGACTCCCAAATACCTGGGTTGCAACAGACAATAGAGTCATATCTCCAGGCGAAGCTGTCATACTTTGGGCTACCTCTTTCTGTACCATAATAACCATCAATTCAGGCCTATGCTGAAATTCCAAGAATCTCCTTACAATCGGCATCGCCGCATAGTAAGGCAAGTTGGCCACAAATTTGTAAGGAACATGATCAATACCTATATGACTCGTATCTACATCTCTCGCATCTGCATTAATAATCTTTACATGACCCTGGTCAGCAAATTCAGCTTCCAAATTACTGCACAAGGTTTCGTCTATCTCAACTGCATATACTTTCTCTACTAATTTGGCAAGATTCTTCGTCAGTATCCCTTTACCTGGACCAATTTCTAAAACGATATCGGAGCTCTGCAAGGAAGCTGTGGATAGTATGCGATTCACATAACGTCTATCGATTAGAAAATTTTGTCCTAGGGATTTCTTGGGGCTCAATATCAGTACTCCTTTGCTGTGCCCGCATCATTGCCTCAAACTATCTGACATGCAGAAATTCCCCTGGGTGACTATGAAAGGTCGTGCACCCTTCTTCGATCGCTACCAAGAACGTTTCAAACCAAACCAACTCAAGTCAGGCACGCCTACGACACCCGAAATATACCGCTTACCGCTGCTTCCTTCCGGACCTGACGGGATTCACAGACTTCCGCCGCGTAGGACCCAACCATCTACACCGATCTGGCATGCAGAGGCCTTTAGCAAGCGACCTCTAGAAGGGATTCAGTCTCGCTAGAGCGGATTGCGAGTACAGGGCACCGCTATCTCCCCACCTAGCACGACCTCATTTTATGTTAGATCAGCCCATTTGGGCTGTCAACGAAACAGAAGGTCCTGAGTTCCTATGACCCTAGTGTGCAATTTGGCCAGTTAAGCAGTCTATAATCAGCGATTTACTTTCAAAATACTTAAGAAAGCCTCTTGGGGGATTTCTACGCTTCCAACTCTCTTCATGCGTTTCTTTCCTTCAGCCTGCTTCTGCAAAAGCTTACGTTTCCTAGTCACGTCTCCACCATAACATTTAGACAGCACATCTTTCCGCAGCGCACGAACAGTTTCACGAGAAATTATTTTTTTCCCTATAGCAGCCTGTATCGGTACTTCAAATAATTGCCTGGGAATTAATTCTTTTAATCTACTAACTAGTTCCCTACCCTGATAGTAAGCACTATCTCTATGAGATATTATTGAAAGAGCATCTACAGATTCTCCATTCACAAGTATATCGACTCTAACCAATTTCCCTGGTTCATAACCCGAAACACTATAGTCCATAGATGCATATCCTTGGGTTCTTGCCTTCAATTGATCATAAAAATCAATAAGAACTTCAGACAAAGGCACTCGAAATTCCATCAACACACGAGGACTCGCACTAAGATCCTGGCCTTCATGCTGCATATATTCCATACGCACATGTTCCCCTCTACGATCTCGGACTAACTCCATTACTGTACCTATATAATTCGCAGGGGCCAAAATACTCAAATCCAACCACGGCTCATGAATCTCATCTATTTTGGACATCTCGGGTAATTTAGCGGGGCTATCTATTTCTTCCAAAGTTCCGTCTGTATGTAAAATCTGATACGCCACACTAGGCGAAGTGGCAAGTAAACTCAAGTCGTATTCTCTTTCTAATCTCTCCTGAACCACATCCATATGTAATAGGCCAAGAAATCCACATCTGAATCCTGACCCCAGTGCCATAGAATTTTCCGGCTGGAACGTCAAAGCCGCGTCATTGAGCTGAAGCTTTTCAAGCGCAACTCTAAGATCTAAATATTCCTCTCCATCCGCTGGATAAAGCCCAGAGAAAACCATAGGCTTAAGTGGCTGATATCCTTTCAAGGGATCCTCAGAACCCTCCAATGCAAGAGTAACGGTGTCCCCCACAGGAGCATCCCCCACACTTTTTAACCCTGTAGCAACATAACCTACTTCACCGGAGTGCAATGTTTTTACTGAATTTGGATCGGGCTTAAATACGCCAACTTCCAGAACATCGCTCTCCTTTCCAGTAGACACTATTTTCACTCTACTATTATCTGGTATTTGTCCATCAACAACACGAACATAGGCTATAACCCCTTTATATGGGTCATATTTAGAATCAAAAATTAAAGCTCGAAGAGGTTTTTCTTTCACACCTCTCGGAGGAGGCACTCTGTCAATGACAGCATTAATAATATCTGGTACCCCGGTCCCATCCTTCGCTGATACAAAAACTATTTCTTCTTCCTTAAAACCAAAAGCTTGAATCACTTCCTGCGCTACTCGTTCTGGTTCTGCAACATCTAAATCTATCTTGTTAATAACTGGTATGATCTCTAAATCATTTTCAAGTGCAAGATAAACGTTTGCTAATGTCTGCGCTTGTATCCCCTGTGTCGCATCTACTACAAGAAGAGCTCCCTCACACGCCGCTAGGCTCCTTGAGACCTCATAAGAAAAATCGACGTGCCCCGGAGTATCAATCAGATTTAATTGATATGGTTGCCCTGATTGATCCTCATGAAACAGTCGCACAGCCTGAGCTTTAATGGTAATGCCTCGTTCTCGTTCCAGATCCATACTATCCAGAAGTTGGTCTACCATTTCACGTTCTTCAACAGCACCCGTAAACTGCAAAAGCCTGTCGGCTAGGGTCGACTTTCCATGATCAATATGAGCAATAATGCAAAAATTACGTATAAACTTAGAATCCATTCGTAAATGGTAGCACTGGGACCACGGTAGGTCTAGCGCAATCCCATCAAGAAAATAGTATATGTTTGAGGAATATTTTGATCTATAATCGACGGATAATACACGCTTTAAACTTATCCATAAAGCTCCACGACCATCAACGGGTTCTTAATTAAAAGGGGACCAACATGTTTAAACATCTCTATAAAAATAAACGACCGCGATATCTCGCAATTTTAAGCCTGATAATAGCTACTTCCTCAGGCTTTGCCTGTGGTGTTCCACAAGCAGAGTATGACGACGTCTCAGAGAAACTTTTAGAGCGTGAACAAGCCATTCAAAGCCTAGAAGCCCAAATATTAGAAATAACAATTGTGCTAGATGAGACTCGGGCTGACTTAGATCATTCTAGAAAGACTGGCCAGTCTATCGAAACGAGGGTAAAAGAACTACAAAGCGATATTAATGAATTGACCTTTTCGCACAAATCTCAGACATCGAAATTGGAGTTCAGCCATCTAACTGATCTTCTTGAAAGAGAACATCACATCTCAAAACTCAATGACGATATACATTCTTCTATCATTTTGGACATTAAACAAAAGAAAGAAATTGAAGATGCTCAAAACCGATACAATATTTTAAAATACGAGAATGAGAATTTGGATCAATCACAAACTGAACTTCGGAAGCAAGTAGGCTCCCTTAATAATGAAGTAGATTCGCTTAACAATGAAGTAGATTCGCTTAATAATGTAGTTGAATCTCTTAACAGTGAATTAAAGGAAAATTCCACGGAGTCAATCCAAAACCAAATAATTGCACTCAAAATAGAAAGGGATCAATGGATAGAAAAAGTTATGGCTATGCAGGCGCTAACCAGTCCCTACATGAAGGATTCAAGAATTCATACCAGCGCTGGGCGTTTGCTTTGCACAGGCAGCATGTTGCCAGAACTCCATTGTGGTGATCTAGTACTTACAAAGTCAAATATTTCTCACCACGAAATAGACGTAGGAGATATTATAGTTTTCCATCCTCGTGATTGCTCGACAGGCCTCACAAACACTAAAAGTCAAACAATGCATCGTGTAGTAGAAATCAATCACGGTTGGTTTGTGACGAAAGGTGACAATAACTACCATAGAGACGGTTGCAGGATTCCTATTGGGAATATTCAAGGCAAGGTACTGGGCTGGGTTGACAATCTTTATCCTGAGGACGTCATTGAGACGGGAAACTATCAAACCATAAAAAATAAACTTAACGAAAAAACTGAAAGTTACGAGAACAAACGCGGCAAGTATGAAAATAAGCTCTTGTGGCAAAAACAAGCGGAAATCGACTTTCAAAACGGCTTAATGGCATCTTTCACCCTTGATAAGTTGGCCAAGGAAATAGAAAAGGATCTATCCAAATTAAGAATTCTGGAGGAAGAGTTAATAGTACTAAACAATTATTTCTTTGTAATGCAAGACCAAATAATGGATAACAGATATGTAGACAATGAGTGGGATTATATAACGCAGTAGTACCGCCTCAAATCTGTTGCAATCCAAGAGTCCAGTTATATAACTCCAAAATCCAATAAATCACCGTATCCTGCTGTAATTTAAAGGCTGTAGCAGGAGCGACTCCACACTTACAATCCTAGCTAACCACTGAACCTTCAACAAATCACGCAAATTGGGATTAGATTCAATAGACGTTCGCGAATTCTCCCAATCCACAAAATTCTCGTATCTTCGAATTTCCACGCTCCGATGTGACCCTGCATTAGTAGTCCCAGGGCCTATTACGGTATCAAAGAGCCCTATTAGCCTGCTCCATTCATCCAAAACTGGCGATATACTATTGAAGTAAAATTCATGATGCTTCCCTGATTCACCTGGCTGTAGGTAAATTGTTCTCTGTTCAATTAGGCCAGACGGCTCATCTCTCACTTCCTCAAACGATGGCCAATCATCCACCAAATATGAAGAATCCGCAACCAACCTGACTATTGATGTGTCCACAAAATCATTGTATGGAAATACTTTTTGAGCTCGCCTTGCGGAAAGTTCTCCATCCTGTCGAACTCTTTCTTGATGTTCTTCCCAAGCCGTCAAGCTTGCAAATTGCCTCAGTTGCCATACTGCACACCCGGGCTCCCGACCCACTATTACTTCCCATGCCCCAATAAGCCGCGACCCATAGTCATCTAAAGCCTGCAAGGTTTCTTCTTGGAAAGCCTCATGTCTTCTAGACAATCTCCCTCCACGGGCAATTACCTGGCGATGTTGATATATCATTGCTCTGTACCCAACATAAATTTATAAAGCTTCTTATCAGAAGGTTTGTCTAATAACGAGCGCATTACCCCCCATCACACAATTCACATCACTAATGTATGAATTAATAGTATTCGGCATACAAGGAGACCTGACTAAACGCAAGATTTAAAGGTACTAACGGAAGTCATTGGTGGGGAAGGGGAGACTCGAACTCCCACGCCTCTCGGCACATGATCCTAAATCATGCTCGTCTACCAATTCCGACACTTCCCCAGCTTCCTCTAATTATAAACTTTAGTCTAACCCCTAGTCCACGAAAAGTCCCTAATAGACAACACATCGCAGATCTTTAAAGCAAATGCCACATTATCGTCACACTGCAAAAGAGAGGATTTCATTAGACTATTGGGTAGAGACAAGACACTCCTATCAAAAGTTCTTAATACTCTCCAGCATGTCTCACAGATTTAA
>CAZQPS010000021.1:0-20082 GCA_964595285.1 uncultured Dehalococcoidia bacterium
CTGATTAAGCCCATTGGAATATTCCATGAGTCCAGATAAGGCGGTATTAAATTTGAATTTATCCAAGTCTTCACCTACTCGTTGGATAGTCTTGTGTTGTAAACGCAGAAGGTTTCTAGACGCGCTCGGATCAGATGATAAAGTATTTAGTGTTTTAGAATTTCTTGTTGACAAATCCCATACTCGATTCATCCATCGAGCCATGCCGTTTATGCCGGAGTCGCTCCAACTGCCCCCCTGATCCCATGGCCCCAGAAACATCAAAAAGCACCTCACAACATCAGCTCCGAATGCCTCAACGTAGTCATCGGGGGCAACTACATTACCACGGGATTTGCTCATTTTTTCGCGATCAGATCCCAGTATAATACCTTGATTGAATAATTTTAAAAATGGTTCGTCGAAGGATAGAAACCCTAAATCACGAAGACCTTTAATAAAAAAACGGGCATATAAGAGGTGCATGACAGCATGTTCAGCTCCACCTGTATACTGGTCAACCTGTCCCCATTTATCTAATGCGTCAGGATCGAATGGTCCGGTATGGTAATTTGGGTTTGGGTACCTCAGGAAATACCAGGATGAATCAACAAATGTGTCCATAGTGTCAGTTTCCCGCTTAGCAGGATTTTTGCAATTAGGGCATTTAGTGTTGACGAATTCCTCATGCAGTTCTAGAGGGGATTCTCCGGTTGGTTTGAATTCCGCGTCTTCTGGGAGTAGTAGTGGTAGGTCTTTTTCTGGTACAGGTACCACGCCACACTGTTCACAATAAATAATGGGAATAGGAGTGCCCCAGTATCTCTGGCGAGAAATTAGCCAGTCTCTCATTCTATATTGGATTGTACGCCTGCCCCAACTACTATCAGTAATATGGTCGGCGATTTTTTGCCAACCTTCTTCGCTTCTGAGTCCGTCAAATTGGCCTGAGTTTACCTGGATTCCTACATCCGTGTATGCCTCTTTCAGAGGCTCCCCGTTCCACGCCTCGGGTGCTATAACGGTCCGAATTTCTAGTCCATACTGGTTTGCGAATTCAAAATCTCTTTGGTCGTGGGCTGGAACCCCCATTACTATGCCTGTCCCGTACGTGCTTAAAACGTAATCTCCCACAAGTATGGGTATACGTTCCCCATTTAGTTTGTTTATGCAATAACTTCCTGTGAATACCCCTGTCTTTTCCTTTTCCGTCGAGAGTCTTTCTATTTCCGTTTGCCTCCGTGCCTGCTCTACATAGGACTCTACATCTTCTTTGTATGCAGTTGTAGTCAACTGAGTCACTAGGGGGTGTTCCGGTGCCATCACAACAAAGGTTACTCCGAAGATCGTATCTATTCTTGTTGTGAAGGTTGTAAGTGTATCCTTCTCAAGACCGTATTCAGATATATCAAAGTCGATCTCTACTCCCTCGCTTTTACCGATCCAATTAGTTTGCATAGTGTCTATCTTGTCGGGCCACTGTTTTTTTGAATGGTCCAACAATTCTTCGGCGTATTCAGTTATCTTAAAAAACCATTGATTGAGATTTCGCCGGATTACAGTGGCTCCGCATCTCTCACAGGTACCATCTTGCAGTACTTGCTCGTTGGCCAGAACAGTATTGTCATTTGGACACCAGTTAGCGGGGGCAAAGTCTCTGTAAGCTAGTCCTGATTTAAAAAACTGTAGAAAGATCCATTGATTCCATTGGTAATACTCGGGGAGGCATGTCACTAGTTCCTTATCCCAATCGTATATCGCCCCCATGCTTTTTAGTTGTCTACGCATGTTGTCTATATTTCCCATCGTCCAAGTATGAGGGTGCACACTTCGCTGAATCGCTGCATTTTCTGCTGGCAGGCCAAAAGCATCGAATCCCATGGGATGCAGTACGTTGTAGCCTTGCATCCTTTTAAATCTTGCATGAGTGTCGGAAGGCGCCATAGCGTACCAGTGCCCTATATGCAAGTCCCCTGATGGGTATGGGTACATTGTACATTCGTACCATTTTGGTCGAATGTCATTATCCTTCACGCTATTCGAACCGTTTTCGTTCCAACGTGACTGCCATTTGGCATCTATGGCCTGATGGTTGTATCTTTCCTCAGTGATTCTAATAGTGGTCATGTCAACCAGTCTCCCTTCCGCTATTCGCAAAATTAGCGCTGGAAAATCAAAAACTCGTCCCTAAAGACGAGAGACGGGTTGTGAATCTCGCATCTATTGTTGCTGAGGTATCACGGTTTTTTCTCCGACGATCCGCAATGAGTTTGGTCTTTATAGGTGTGGTGAAACTTGTAGTTCTGATTTTTAAATGTTGCATTCAAGCGGCGTCCCCGCCATAGCACCGTAGCACATGCTAATAAGCTAACATCGGTGAATCATGGAGTCAAGGCAGTGATCATCGTCTTCTTTGAATTACTTGTTCTCCGAAATCAGTGATTAGTTCCAGCGCGGAACGTTTATCTACTGATGACAACGCGAGATTGTTGATACCCGCAGCCTCTAGCATATCAATACGCTCATTGATCTGATCTCCTGTGCCAGTCAATGTTTTGCTGATAATTTCTCCTGGTACAAACTGATCTTCGCCGTCTTTCAAATAAGTATAGTGTCCTTCATGTACGTCGAGGTACAAACGATCTGTTTGGTGACGCCCTTTGTTTGTGGCGTAACTTTTTATGTATTCGTCATATGCTTTTGCTATGTCTGGATTACTGTCTCCCCGACTCGCACCTGGTCCGTAGTGATGTTCCCACATTCCGTGTACTGCTGAGGTTAAAGTTGGACCTATATTTCTCATGACTCTCTCGCTTTCGATAGTTTCTCCAGGTCGTAGCACGCAACAAGAGGTCAGTGCAGTAACATAAGGTTTATGCCCCGCCCCACCGTAAAGATCAAAAGTGTTTCCTGAAGCTTCCGCACTTTTCATGACTCTTGGTAGGCCCTTGCCCACGTTAGCTCCACCTCCCGATAATATCCAGCCGTTTGATATATCTCCCACCACTTTCTGACCTCTAGGTCCATCAGCTGCTAGCATAATTGGTATGGGATCCTCTATGTTGAAGAACTCATTTCTTCCTGAGTTTTCCTTTGTGTGGATCAATCTGATCCATCGTTCCTTTTTATCTTCTTTGAACAGAACGTCCTCACCTGAAAGCAGTCCTTTAACCTGAAGGGCATAATCTCTGAATTGCTGTATGGTAAGTCTTGGCAATCCCATCGTATTACGTCCAGTATATCCCGTACCAATACCTAAAATGACTCTCCCAGGTGCAAGTTTGTTTATTGTTGCAGCTGCTGCAGCTGTCACTGGAGCGATCCTGTTACTGGGAATAGCGACTAAGGTCCCTAGCTTTATTTTAGTAGTGTTCTGTGCCGCCAAGGCCATGGTGGCCCATACGTCAGACCATATTAATTGTGAGTCATAGAACCATGCATGAGTGAAACCAGCGTCTTCCGCTAGTTTCACTTCCTGCCATGCATCTGGCCTTGAGGGGATACCGATACCGTAGTCCATGAAATATGCCTCCAGTGCACTTACTCAGATAGCTTTGGGCATTACTAGTCCAACTAGAATGTAATTAGGTTTTCGTTTGTACTTTGCTATGATTCTCATCTCGATTATTCATGTCCGTATTATACAAATTGAAGAATGTTTAGCCACTTAGCAATCATGGCAATTTCTGGCTAACGCTCCTAAAATTCTGCGGTATAGTCTAGCTACTGCCTATCACTGATGACGGTTTAGCAATTTCATAGCTTATTCAATGGAGATTAATATTGGCGAATGGATCAGAGAGAAAATAGGCAACATTGGATCTGATGACAAGTTATTGCGGATAGATTAGCCAGCACAGTTGCGGAGCAAAATTTGTCGATAAATCAGGAAACTATTTTGTCATGGCGTCGCACTGTTTAAGTTACGGATCAGGCTACTTATTATTGGTGAATAGTACGGCTAGAATCAGTTCTAATGCTGGGTAAGAGCATTAGCCCTAATTTTCTCCACAGTTGACCAATACTCGTCTATATTGTCTAGAGAATAATTGATAAATCTAAGATTCTGAGTGTGGTTGATGAAAATGGGCTGAAATCCGGTTTCTAACAGTTTTGCGGGACTTCCCCAGGTGTGGACCACATAATTTTTGTAATCCTCTGGTACCTCTTTGTAGGAAATCTTGATTTCTTTGCCAAGAAGATTGGATACCTGCTTAACCATTTCATTTAGGGCCACAGGCCGACCTTGTCCTATGTTATATATCACACTAGATATGTCGCCTATTGATGGTTGCGGAGTTGGAATAGTCAGAAGATGCAATACGGCTCTTGCAGCCTCCGTAGCGAAAATCGTATCTCTCGTTTGTTCACCTGGTTCAAACTCTCCCTTTCTACCCCACACTTCGAAATTAGTGTCATCTTTCGCGTGCCAGAGAAGCTGAGTATAGAGATTACCTAGCTTCCCTTTGTGTTTTTCGGTGATACCGTATACGGAAAACAATCTACAGATTTGCACTTTCAAATTTCTTGTAAGCGAATATTCTATAGCCATATTTTCCATTGTTAATTTGGCTAGTTCGTACAGAGAGCCGGGCCATACAGGCTCATTTTCTAACGATGGTCGGGCTTTACAAAGGCTGCTGGTAGATGCCAATACAAGTCTAATATTGTGTGAGGAACACCATTCTAAAATCGACCCCCAAGATACTATTTCTTCTATTACGTCTTGGACACTTGAGAAGTGACTGGCGCTTGAACGGCCTCCTAGAAAGAGAAGGATATCTGGAGTATGCTCCGTGGTTTCTACGAATTGTTTGTGAGACTGGGAATTTACTGATTCTCGTAGGATTCTGGGAAGATTGGAAGCACTCCCAAGAGATAGACAGTCATTCAGCATTAGAGAAGAGGATGGTAGTCCAAGTTCGTACAGTTTTGTGACAATGTGTGAACCCATTTGACCACATGCGCCCATTATACAAATTCGCTTCTTTATTAAGGCGTGAGATTGAAGCATCAAAGGGTCTTTTAAAGATTCATTAATATACCATTTGGAAAGTGTTTGATCATCTACTGACATCTTCACACTCCGGTCCCAGCATCATTTGTTTTTGGCAGGTCTTTTGAGCTCGCGCGTGCTTATACCAATGGCGACAATATTACATGAGGTTCTGCCTATTAAGCGATATCCTTAATATATATCTGACAAGACTCAATTTTAAAATCGAGTGTTTTTTCGGTAAAATCGTTATTATATCCGCACTGCAGACATGCTTTGTATGTTCCGTAATGGTCCGTTTCTATACGGATATCCCCCGCGCATCTGGGGCATTCCCTCAAGTTCAGAGTAGTCCGAATCTTAGAATTAGAATTCATTTCTTGAACCTCTCACGTAAATTAGTAGATTGGATATAATAATCCAAATTAGAACAAATGTTGGCATGCAGTCAATGAGTATTAACGTCTATTTTTAAATAATTAGTACAATTGTTCGGGTAGGGAAATTGTTTAATATTGAATAAATATTGAGCATAGATGACGTAGCAGGGGCCAAGGATGCCGGAAGTTTGGAGAGGGGAAAAGAGGTAATAGGAATAAAGAAGTGGCGCCAGCTATTTGTGTGACACCACTTCTTGCCCTATAACTAGTTAGCCGCTTTGCTGAGCTCTGCCCCAGCAGTGAATCCCACTCGTTTGTGCGCAGGAACAGTTATCAGGTTACCAGCTTGCCCACCTCGGATAGGTCGTACTTTTCTTGCCTTAACTTGGCGAACTTCGAAGCTACCGAAGCCTGTTAAGACTACTCTGTCACCAGAGGCTAAAGCTGACTGGATGCTTTCAAGTACGGCTTTTAATGCAGCCTCGCCCTGTGCTCTAGAGCCTCCCATGGATGAAGCTACACGTCCCGCCATATCACTTTTCCTTAATGTTGCCATAGATGCTAGTCCTCCCTTTTTTTATTTTTTTGCCTAGCTTGTAAGCGCCATAGTAATGATATACACGTTCAGCTTCCCCTATGTCAAGCCCCCTACGGTAAGTAATCGCAGTATGTTGCGATTGCGTAAGAGTATTTGAGGAAACATTCTTCCTTAATTGAGGTATGATAGCCCTTCCTTAGGAAGATGATGCAGTTAAATCGTGGTTTAGATTGTGGGAATTCAGATAAAAAGGCTGTTTAAATATGAATTCTCGAGGTTAAATATCCCAAGTGCATTTTTGAGAGATTTCGTCTGTGATCTCTCTGAATCCTCTTTGTATCTTGCTCCGTGTGAAAGACTGTATTGGACGTAGATACATCAGGAGACGCGCTTTATAACTTTGAATCGAGTACTAGAATTCTGGATATAGCTTTCAAAGATCAAATTAGGATAGGAGGAATAAATATTCAGTCTTATGGTTCTGTCCTAAGGTTCAAGGAGGCAAGTCGGTGCATTTTACTAGTATTGGCCGCTGATTAAGAGAACGGTTTTACAAAGTTTCTTTTAAGCGTGTTAATATTTGGAGGATGTCTTTATATGGAGGTTAGGCATGTCGGGTCACTCAAAATGGTCAACCATCAAACATGCGAAGGCTATAACAGATGCCCGCAGGGGCAAATTATTTACCAAGCTGGCACGTGAAATAATCATTTCTGCCAGGCAGGGTGGTGGCGACGTTGACATGAATATACGTCTCAGGATGGCGGTTCAAAAGGCAAAAGATGCGAACATGCCTAATGATAATATTGAACGAGCTATAAAACGCGGTACGGGGGAGGGTGGAGATGCGGAACAAATGGTTGAATTCATTTATGAAGGCTATGGACCAGGTGGAATCGCTATCATGTTGGAAACTCTAACTGACAATAGGAATAGAACTGTGTCAGATGTAAGGTCTACTCTAACGAAGGCCGGTGGTAATCTTGCTCAGTCGGGTGCGGTGGCTTGGCAATTTCAGCAAAAAGGGATTGTTGTGGTTACTGCTGAAGAGGATACAGCTGAGGAGTTGACATTGATAGCTATCGACGCGGGAGCAGAAGATTTCGACTCATTTGACTCTACTCTCCAAATATTTTCTCCGCCTGAAAGTTTAGAATCAATCAGGAGCACTTTGCATGACAGTGAAGCATCTATAGTGTCCTCAGAGCTTTCTATGATACCCACAAGCACTATCAGCTTGGATGATAAAACTGCAAAGCAAACCCTCAAACTTTTAGACCAACTAGAGGACCTGGATGATGTACAGAAAGTCTACTCCAATGCAGATTTCTCGGATTCGGTTCTAGAGGAGTATCAGGGGGAACAATCATAGAAAGTGCGAGTGTTAGGAGTTGATCCTGGAACGTATAACATGGGCATAGGCGTTGTTGATACTTCTGAAGGTGCCCAAAAATTTGTGCATTCTCAAGTGGTAAATGCTAAGAGAAGTGAGTCAATTGCCACCAGACTGAATTTTCTTTTTGAATCGTTGAGGGAATGCATAGATGTTTGGAATCCTGATTCTGTTGCAATAGAGAGTCCATTTGTTGGCAAGAATATGAGATCTGCGTTGGCGATCGGTCAAGCACAGGCAATAGCATTATTGGCTGCCGCCGGAAGAGGCTTGAGTGTAAGAACTTATTCTCCTCGAGAAGTTAAGCAATCAGTGACCGGATATGGAGACAGTTCCAAGGAGCAAGTGCGTGACATGGTTTGGGCTGTACTGGACATTAATGACATAACCAACTCGCTTGATGCTTCTGATGCAATAGCCATTGCTCTTTGCCATGCGAATTCTTTAGATGTTGATCAACTTTTAGCTGAAAATGATAGGCAATGAGGAGCAGATAGAGTTCGGCGCACCCGTATGTCTTTTTAAAATGCTGGATGATTAGTGCAAATTTAACTTAGAGACAAGAAAATGTAGAGCCGTTTTCATGACTGGTTTTTCAAAAGGTTTAATATTGTTTCTGGGAGGGTCTATTAATGGCATCGTTAATAACTTCAATTAGAGGGCTTCTAGAAGAAAAAGGGAATGATTGGGCTGATGTTTCGCTAGGTGGTATAACTTTCAGAATTAGTGTCCCGGCTTCTTCTGTAGAAGATTTAGGCTCAGCGGGCAGTCAAGTACGTATATTTACCTCGTTGCAGGTTAGAGAAGATAGTTTGAATTTGTATGGTTTTATCTCTAGAGAAGCCTGTCAAACCTTTGAGACATTGATTGGTGTGAATGGTGTAGGCCCAAGGGTAGCTTTAAGTATACTATCGGATTTTTCTCCAGCGTCGTTGGCTTCAGCGATAGAGTCTTCTGATGTCATTGCTTTTACACGTGTTCCAGGCATAGGTAAAAAAACTGCTGCTAGGATTGTATTGGAACTCAAAGGAAAGTTAGAAGAGACTCTTGCGATTATTGGCGATAGTCTTTCAGATGACGCATTGGATGCGCTGGTAGCTCTGGGGTACTCAGCTTCGGAATCGCGTGACGCTCTTTCCCAGTTATCCTTCTCTGATGAGGAATCTGTTGAAGAAAAAATCAGGATGGCTCTTGCGTCATTGACTGAATAGTTCCTACGCAGGAGCCATTTAATTGTGTAGTTATTTCTGCAGGCAAGATCTTATTACTGAACAGTTAATAAACTTGGTTAAAAAAACATATTAAACTACATTGGTGTGAGAGATGACACAAGAAACATATGACTTTTGGGCAGATGTATATGATGACGTTTATTCCTATGTCAGGGAGGATATTCCTTTTTATGTAGAAGAGGCAGGGATTTCTTCAGGCCCAGTGTTAGAATTAGGGTGTGGCACAGGAAGGGTGACTATCCCTGTCGCTGATAGTGGAGTTCAAATCACGGGATTGGATTTTTCGTCAAAAATGATTGAGGTCGCCCGCCGTAAAGTCTCATCTTCTGAGAAAATAGAATTATTACAAGGAGATATGCGTGACTTTTCCTTGGGCAAGAAATTTTCACTAGTGATCATTCCTTTTAGAGGATTTCTGTCTTTGCTTACGGTTGAAGATCAACATAGGACTCTAGATTGTGTCAAAAACCATTTGCTACCTGGGGGTAGGCTGATATTTAATGTCTTTGTTCCAGACATTAATTCAATGTTGCAAGCTCCGGATACTGCATATCATTTTCGAGATGTGCTAGAGCCCACTAGCGGAAATACACTAGTCGTGTGGAATCAAACCAATTATCATGAATATCATCAAATCATGGATATTAGAACCATCATAGAAAAAATAGATTCATCTGGAAAGGTAGTTGACAAGGCTTATAAAGATTACCAACTTCGTTATGCATTCAGGTGGGAAATATATCATTTGCTAAAGAGTTCAGGATTTGATTGTATTGACCTGTACGGGGGATTTGATAAAAATATTTTTGATGAAACTTCGGGTGAAATGGTATGGGACGTTAAATTGAGTTGTGACTAAAATCCGCGATGTAATGTTGATAAGGAAATTTTTGAACTGGAATTCTTTATTTTACTTAACTTAACTATTTGTAACTTATAGCGTGAGTGTGAAATGTCTTTAAAATGGTCGTCTGCAGTGGCGGTCAGCATTTTAATTTTTGTAGCCTTGATGCTTTCCGCATGTTCAAGTATGGATTCCCAGGGCGTGCCTGGTTCTGGAGAGTCTTCTTCTAAAGTGGTTGAACCACAGGTTACTGTAATTCAAGAACATTCTCATGATATCAAATCCGATGATGTCATTGAGGCTTTTGAAATGCTGGTGGGAGATGTTCATGACAAAGTTCTGCCGTCGGTCGTCCAACTAAAGGTAGGACAGAGATTCGGACCAACCTCCAGTGATACGCAGAGAATGACGCCATTTGGTGATTTGATACCAGAAGGCGGATCTGGAGAAGACGAATTTATATATGGTGAGGGCTCAGGGTTCGTCTGGTCTGAAGAAGGTCACATTGTGACAAGTCGCCATGTAGTATTAGAGGCAGATGTGGTAACCGTGGTGTTCCCAGATGGAACGGAATTAGAAGGAAACTTGGTAGGGGAGGATCGAGATTCTGATCTAGCTGTTATTAAAGTTACACCTCCTATAGAAGGTCTTACGCCAGTAGCACTTGGTGATAGTAGTAAGGTGAGGGTAGGCCAGGTAGCTATCGCCATAGGAAGCCCTTTCCGTCAGGAATTTACAACTACTACAGGAATTATAAGTGCGATAGGTAGGACTATAAGGGGTAGCGATACTCCGTTTTCAGTTCCTAAAGTTATTCAAACTGATGCTCCAATTAATCCTGGTAATTCCGGCGGGCCACTCTTGAATAGGAAAGGTGAGGTCATAGGAATAAATGCGCAAATAATAAGTGGCACTAGGAGTAATGCAGGTATTGGTTTAGCGATACCTATTAACATAGCGAAGCAGATTATTCCCTCCTTGATAGAAATTGGAGATTTTCAATATTCTTGGTTAGGAATTAGTGGTACAACTTTGAGGCCTAAAGTTCGGGATGCAATGGGGCTCCCAGAGGAAATTAAAGGTGCTCAGGTGATAGGTCTTGCTCCAGAAGGCCCAGCTGAAAAAGCGGGGCTCTTGCCCAGTGAAGATTCTTTTGAAAGTGATTTTGGGATGCTTCCAATTGGTGGGGACGTGATAATAGGCATTGATGATTTACCAATTACAAATATGGAAACTCTCATTATTTATCTCGTGGAAGAAACCTTACCAGGAGATCTAATAGTTCTAGACATAATTAGGAGTGACTCCACGAAATTAAAAATAGAGGTTACTCTAGGTAAACGTCCGGCGTCTTAATTTTAATTTCCCACTTATTCCCGTATGTCACAGCGAAACGGAGGTCACGCAATGGGTGATAACTCAAAAATAAGGCTGTTGAGGCTTGCTTCGATTAGTCTACTTTTAACGATAAGTACATTGTCTATTTTTGCGTGCAGTAATGCTGCAAGTGAGACTAATGGGAAACTTGAAAACGGTAAGGGATCCCAAGTAGGTCTTACTGTACCTGACTTTGAGATGCGTATGTATGACGGTCAGGCAGTTTCTAGTGATGAGATTTTATCTTATGGTAGGCCGTCATTCTTTATATTTGTAGCTTCTTGGTGAGGGTCTTGTCACGCCGAGTTACGGCGTATGAAAGATGTCCATCATAATTATCGAGACACAATAAATGTATATGTCATTAATGTAGAAAAGGATCGAGGTTTGGGTGAACTGGCAAGTCTGATGGAGGATGAGTCATATCCCTGGCCACTAGCCTCTCCCTCTTCTGACATGCTTAAAGATTTAAGTGTCGTAACGCAACCTACAAAAATTGCTTTCGACCGCTTTGGTCGTATTGGTTATAGGAGCAGTAGCCCCGGCGACTCTGAGTTGTGGCCGGATGTCTTTGAAGATCTCTTGGAGAATTGATTCCATTTTATTGATCTCGTTTTGACTGGGCCTCTTGACTGTACACTTCTGTTTGAGGTTTAAACGCAGACCACGTGAACCAGAAATGATTGGCATGTAATATAGGAGTCAACTGTTCTCCTGACAAAGGGCCGCTTATAGCTTCGCCAAAAATATTCCACACTGATTGAGTTTCTATATCAATTATTGCTTGAGATGAACTCTTGAAATTTAGCTTCCTTCCGTTTATGTGTGTCGTAAACACACCAGTCGATCCGATATCTCGAGATTTTGGAATATGCTTTTTATCTAGCGGTGAAAGTGTTTGGGGTTCAAAAAAAACCGCTAACTCGTTCTCACCTAACATGAATTGTAGAACTCTCGCCTTTGTCAACAATGAGAAGGGAATCGCAATATCTTTTGAGTCTACGGTCATAGCTACTACTCTTTCCTTCGCGGGTAGCCTGTCATCTATCGCTCCAAAGAATAGAAAAGGCTTACTATCAGGGGCGTCATATGAAGGGTATGGGTTTTGACCGTATTCACGAATATGTCCTGTGGTCTTGGAAAGTACTAATCCGTCAGGGAATGCCGATGAGAATTCTGAAAATGATGTCATTGTACTTGGAAGCATTTTTAGTTGTAAGCCTGCATGAGTTCCAACGAGACATTCTCCTGTAAGTTGTTGCCACCAAGAGTGTGTTTTTTTATCAAACATAATGAGATCTGAATTGCGTAAGTTGCCGGAAACGCCAAATTTCAGGGTTACTCCATTTAAAGAAGCGTCGAAAACTATGGCGGAATTACAAAGCGGGCAGAATGTTACCGTGATCTCAGATTCACCTATTTTGTCATTTACTATTTCATGCCAGGTAAGGATTTGCACCGGGTAGGCTCTAGCTGTCCCATTCAACTGCACCGATATTACTGGTTCCTTTGGATGGAGCCATTCTGAAGCTTCCTCAATGGAAATGAATAAAGGTTTGTCAATGGATGGGATAGCATCCTTTTGAACTATAGTGCGAATTTCCGAGAAAGGTACAGTATGGAGGGCGAAATCAGTTTTCCATCCCGTTGTACGTATGCTAGATTTTGACAAAGTATTTTCAAAATCGTGATCTCTCACGATAGCTGAAGGATTGGATGATTGGGATTTAACGGTTTTCTTTATCGCAGGTGGAGTGGGAGTTGAAGTAGTAGGACTAAATTGTCCTCGTATTGATTCTCCCTCGTTCGGAAGTGAAGATTCTTTATCGGATTTAACAATAGGTGAATCAAGTTTCCCTTTTTCAGTTGGTCCTTGGCTGAGACATGAAACTCCACTTAAGGTAATTAAAATAAGTAAGAGGGCTATATTATTAACAATGTTGCCTCTCCTAGTTAAAAACGATATGTTTTTTAACATAACCGGTCCTGCAGTCTATTTATTAGCAAGAGAGAATATCAAATGATGTTAGATATGTCACAGCTAGCGTTCTCACCAAGAACTATTCTTACTACCTTGCGATTTCTTCTTTTCAGAGACTCCATGTCTGCCTGGGATTGAGCTACTGTTAACGAGTTCAGGCTGTACGCTTCATCTGGTATGTCAATGTCAGTGGATTCGATTTGTACAAGCTGTAAAAATATTCCAGAATTTGGTCCACCTTTATGCAGTTGTCCCGTTGAATGCAGATATGTTGGACCATAACCCAATGTGGAGGCTATTCCGTAGTTTTCAAGCACTTTCTTACGAAGGTCATGTATAGCATCTTCTATTTCCGGAGTTTTATTCACGAAAGCGAGAATTGCCAGATAATCATTTGCCGTGGTTTTGGACAACAATTCTTTCAGTGATCCGGTAGTCCCGAGTGATTGTCTTGATTTTCCAGGTAGGCAGTTTTCAATAGATTTGGATGCAAGAACTTTTGATTCCTGAACGTCGGGTTGGTCAAATGGATAAATATTCATATATATGGATGCTATAGATACAGCGAACTCCCAGCGGAAGAATTCGGCTCCTATGTCAAATATGTCATTTAAATCTATCTTGAATACGAAGTGGTTTAGACTCGCTAATTTATTTGCGAAGTCATCAAGAAAAGGACTAACGTTATTTCCCATACGTAAATAAACGAACACTCTGTCGTGTGTGTAGAATTTGGGAGTTACTAATGGTTCTCCCACGATGGGTATTATTCCTCGGCCGTTCTTACCCAAACTTTCTGCTATTAACTGTTCCGCCCAATGACAAAAATGGGTAGTGGTCTCGTTGCTTATGAAAGTCAGCTTATTTTTGCCAGACTCTTCCATGCTAGCTAGTAGACTTCCCAGTTGGACACCAGGGTTTCTACGCAAATCTGATACGTTCATACATGAGTCGCTCATTCCATTGAGTCTTTCTAGTAATGCTTCTATATCAACACCCTTGAGAGCCGCTGGTAGAAGCCCAAAAAAGGATTGAACTGAAAATCGCCCCCCTATTCCCTGAAGGTTTTCAAAGACTTTCCTGAAAGTTTCTGATTCAGCGAGCTCTGCTAAGGGACTGTTTTGGTCAGTTATGGCTGCAAAATGTTTGCCGGCCTTAGCTTCACCAACTTCTGCGTTCAAAAGGGTACGGAAATATCTGTATAAGACTAGAGGCTCCACTGTGGTGCCCGATTTAGATGAGACAACAAAAAGGGTAGTTTGAAGATCAAGTGACTGTGTTAATTGATTAATGTAGGTAGATGTGACGGAGTCCAAAACAATCAAAACCGGATAATTTACTTTGGCGTTAAAATGTTCTTCGAATACTTTAGCGCCTAAGCTGCTTCCACCCATGCCTAGTACTATCACTTTGGTGAAGCCCTCATGGACGATTGTTTTAGCAAAGGCTTGCAATTCAGCAATTCGACTTTTCATTAAAATAGAGGCGTCTAGCCAGCCCAGATTTTCTGAAATATCAATATTGCTTTTTGCCCATAAAGTTGGATCTTTTTTCCATATACGGGATACAATTTTATTCTCATTGAGATAACGAAACATCTTATGGTCGAACACGGAATTCTCGTTCACTTGAATGTTGAAATTCCTCCTACATGTTAATACCAATATATCATGAACTAGGGAAGTAAATAGTTAAAATGTTTCTCCTTGCTTTATTCCCCTTTCTATATTGTGTTCAACATTTGAATCTATCTGTTAGGCCTTTGTATCTCTGGTCTTAAAACGGTTCCTTCTGTTAGTCTTGATTGGAATCGGGAGATAGATATTGTCGGATCAAGACACTCATAATGATGAGCCTTATCATCAAGAACATAAAGCAAGACCGTGGGCGGCACTAAGATATCGAGACTACAGAATCTTGTGGATGTCAGGTATATTCCAGGTCATAACTATGGAATTGCGCTTGTTGGCTACGGGAGTGTGGTTGTACCAGGAGACGGGTTCTGGGATTCAACTAGGATTGCTAGGAGGCGTGCAACTGGCGGTTCAACTACCTGCTATTCTGTACGGTGGTGCCTTGGCTGATAAATGGGATCGTAGGAAGCTAATGTCTTATACGCAGATTATTAGCTTATTTATGATTTCTTTGGTAACTCTTCTGGAATTTAATGATAGCCTGAGACCTTGGCATATATATGGTGTGACAGCGGTGTTAGGAGTTACTAGTGTGTTGGGAGGCCCTGCAAGGTCTGCACTTACCGCAAATGTAGTACCGAAAAATCACCTTATGCATGCCGTCGCAACCAATACTGCTACTTTTCAAATCGGTTCCGTGGTTGCCCCTCTTGGATTCGCATTAATCGTAAGTACCGTTGATATCACATTAGCTTTTGTGGTGGCGTCTGTTGCTTCCATACCAAGTGTAATTTTGCCGTTATTGATAGTAGTACCTGATATGAAACTGGCCAAAGAAGGAAAAGGTTCAGTAATAGCCAGCATCAAAGAAGGATTTTTATTTGTGAAGGCGCACCCGATACTACCTGGTTTATATGCTATGGATATCGGCGTGACAATATTCAGTTTTTATAGGCAAATATTGCCACTGATTGCAGACAAAATGTTTATGGCTGGATCAGCTGCGGTCGGCCTTCTAACTGCTTCCAATGCACTCGGAGGTATATTAGGGACATTTTCCGTGCTGTTAATGACTCAATTTAGGAGCAAGGGTATGTTAGTGGTGTACGCCACTTTGGCCTATGTAGTACTCCTGGTGTTGTTCGGTTTAACTTCGACGCTGTGGGTCGGAGTAGTAATCATTTTTGCCTTAGGCGCAACAGATGCTATAGGTATGGCCACTAGGCAAGCAACGGTTCAACTTACGACGACAGACGAGATGAGAGGACGTGCTGTCAGTTTTCACTCGGTGTCTGCAATGACGGCCAATAATATTGGGACCTTAGAAGTCGGATTTATGTCGGAGAAGATTGGAGCGAGTGAAACGATGATGCTTGGTGGAGTGATCGGAATATTAGTTGTTGCAATTGTTTGGAGGAGCGTACGCGGTATCAGAGAGTACAGATATCCCTAAGTGGCCAGGCGGTATAGTTATGATAGAATCAGACCTAGACTATAGGTGTAGCCTACCGGTCTGATTTATTCTGAGACGTTGAGGTAATTTTATGACCAATGAGTATGTCCATCCTGATATGTTGGTTGAAACTGATTGGCTTGCCAGTCATATAGACGATTCGAATATAAAAATTGTAGATTGTGATCCATTCGATTCATACAAACGAGCACATATTGAAGGCGCTGTGGGGATTAAAGTTCATCACTATATAAAACAGGCTGAGTATGATTCAGATTCTCATAATAATCCGCTAGTTGCCCCACCTGATCGAATGAAGGAAATCATGGAGGATATGGGTATCTCGGATAGTGATACTGTTGTCGCTTACGATAGTAGCGGATGTTTGTGGGCTACACGATTCTGGTGGGTGTTGAACTACTATGGGCATAGTAACGTAAAGGTTCTCAATGGGGGATGGAAAAAATGGTTGGATGAGGGTAGGTCCATAACTGATATTACACCTGACAGGTCGGGAGCTTCATTTACTCCCAAAGTGAGAGAAGAATTAGTATGTACACTCGATTATGCCATCAACAATCTCGAAAATAAAGAAGTGCTGTTTTTGGATGTCAGGGCGGATAGTGAATGGGATGGCACTAACGACAGAGGTAATAATCGCTCGGGACACGTTCCAGGTGCTGTACACCTTGAATGGCTGAATTTTATTACTGATGACAGGCACCAAACGATTAAACCTGCATCGGAACTTAGAGAGCTCCTATCTAGTGTCGGAGCCACTCCTGATAAGGAAATAGTAGCTTATTGACAGGGTGGAATCCGTGCGGCGCACGGAGTATTCGTTATGAGGCTTTTAGGATATGAAAAAACTCGTAACTACGATGGTTCTATGGGGGAGTGGGCAAACAGGGAGAATACTCCTTTAGTTTAGTCAGATCATTAACATTGACTCTGAAACCTGCCTTGCAAACTATTTACTATTCCCAGCTGAGAGGTTCTGAATGAAAGTAAGCGGTTTCAATACTATAGTGGTGGAAAACGAGTCACCTTATATCGGCGGTCACTACTTCTTATTCCTTGAACTCTATACGGATGAGGGTATCACGGGCTTAGGTGAGCGAATAACCGGTACCACTCAATCAGATAACGTCGATGACCTGAAATCTCAGGTTGGGTTGATTGAGGAACTAGCTGGTAATTTTGTAGTTGGCCAGGACCCGTTTCGAATAGAGAAGATTTGGGATCGTATGTATGCTTCAAGACATGATTTTCGCCACCCAAGTTTATACGCGACTCCAGTAATAAGTGCGATAGATATGGCTCTCTGGGATATCGTTGGCAAGGCCTCTAGTCAGCCAATATATAATCTTCTTGGGGGCAAATATCACGATAAACTGCGAGCCTATGCATATATGCCAGGAGGCGCTTTCAAAGATAATCCCGAAGAAGCCGGCGAGGTTGCCCAAAAATTACTTGAAGAAGGTAATACTGCCTGTAAAATAGATCCCTTTATGCCTCTATATCCCGCCCCCAGAGACATACCTCTTTGGGAGATAGAACATGCTGCCAAGATATTCGAAAGTATCAGGAAAACTGTGGGGAATAAACTAGAGGTAGGAATAGGGACGCATGGTCAGTTAACTACATACAGTGCGATCCGCGTTGCTGATTATCTTGAACCTTATCATCCCTTCTGGTTTGAAGAGCCGGTTCCTCCAGAGAATTTTGACGAAATGGCTAGAGTGGCGAGTCATACCAGTATCCCCATAGCGACTGGAGAGAGACTGGTGACAAAATATGAATTTGCCCAGCTTCTTGAAAAGAAAGCAGCCCAGATTATTCAACTTGATGTCGGTCAGTGTGGTGGTATCACAGAGTCCAAGAAAATAGCGGCTATAGCTGAAGCACATTATGCCGTTATCGCTCCTCACATGTATTGTGGTCCGATAGCATCTGCTGCAGCCATTCAGATTGATACATGTTCCCCTAATTTCTTAATTCAGGAGGCGAATCAGGGTCCCTTGCATCGAACTATATTCAAAGAGCCCCTCATATTTGAAAAAGGTTATATAGTGCCACCTAATGGACCTGGCTTGGGTGTAGAGTTTGATATGGATGTGTTGAAGAAACACCAGGTTGGTTGAATAAGTTTAGCAATGATAAAAAGATTTTTGTCTGACCTATGATGGTTGTTTTTTGCGCTGGCGCACTGTCGATGACAATATTTTCTTTCGCATTCGGAAATTGTCCGGAGTAGCTTCCAGCAATTCATCTTGTGATATGAAATCTAATGCCTCTTCTAAACTCATCTTCGCTTTTGGACTTAACCGCTTGATTATGTCGGAAGTCGAGGATCTCACGTTTGTTAACTTTTTTTCCTTACAAACGTTAATGCCGATATCCTCTTGTCTTCTATGCCGACCAATTATCATTCCTTCATAGACTGATGTCCCCGCATCAATAAAAGTCTCTCCCCTACCCTGAGCTGTCATCAATCCGTTTTTGACTGCTACCCCATCTTCAGACGCAACAAGTGCTCCGCCAGCGGATTCTCGAAGCTGACCTTTCATCGGACGATATTCAGTAAATACGCTGTCTTTCGTTCCATTTCCTCTAGTTATCCTTGAGAAAAATGAGCCAAACCCAATTAGTCCTCTCGTTGGCAAGGAATATTCCAAGTGTACGGCCCCGTTTCCGTCATAGGCCATATCTACCAATTCGGCCAAACGGCCGGAAAGCTCTTCCGTGAGATCTCCGACATATTCCTCCAGTGTATTGATAGTAAGGTGCTCGTATGGTTCCTGAATCTGATCGTCGATTGATTTGGTCACAGGTTCTGGCCTGGACACTTGGAACTCAAACTGCTCGCGTCGTAATGTTTCTACCAGAATAGCTAATTGGAGTTCACCTCGTCCAAATACCAGGAACTCGTCAGGACTTGAAGTTGTTTCGATCCTAAGACTTACGTTGGTTCTGAGCTCTTTTTTAAGTCGTCCTAATAGCATACGGGAGGTGCAATGGATTCCTTCTCGCCCCATTAGCGGAGATGTGTTAACGCCGAAGGTCATTTTGACGGTAGGTTCTTCGATCTTTATGGTTGGGAGTGGGACCATGTCTTCGTCCGAGGATATGGTGTCCCCAATTGAGACGTCTTCCACTCCTGCTATTGCTACTATGTCACCTACTGAAGCTTCTGCCACTTCGGTTCGTTGTAGTCCATTGAATACGAAAAGCTTTTCTAGCGTATGTATTTTCGCTTCTTCGTCAGGTGCTAACCTCAAGACAGGATTCTTTGTCAGTATTTTGCCTTGAAAAACTCTACCTATTGCTATCTGCCCCAGATAATTGTCATAGTCTAGTGCAGCAACAAGCAGTTTCATCGGTTCGTTTTCATCTCCCTCCGGTGCAGGTATATCCTCTACTATTGCATCCAACAAAGGCTGCATATTTTCCCTGGTCGATTCCAGCGAAGTCATTGCGTACCCCTCTTTTGCAGAGGAATACAGAACAGAAAAGTCAAGCTGCTCAGCTGTAGTAGCTAATTCTAAGAATAAGTCTTGTACAAGTTCCAATACTTCTTCTGCACGGGCCTCGGGTCTGTCAATTTTATTTATAACTACCAATGGTTTAACATTTTGATTAAGGGCGGTTTTTAACACGTATTGAGTCTGGGGCATAGGGCCGTCTACTGCATCTACAAGTAAGAGACACCCGTCTGCCATATTCATGATGCGTTCCACTTCGCCGCCAAAGTCAGAGTGGCCTGGTGTATCTATAATATTTATCTTTACACCATTGTGATGGACAGCCGTATTTTTGGATAATATTGTTATACCGCGTTCACGCTCCAATGGGTTTGAATCCATAATTAATTCGCCGACATCTTGATTTTCTCTGAACACCTTGCTTTGTTTTAGCAAGGCATCAACAAGCGTGGTCTTACCGTGGTCGACATGAGCGATTATTGCCAGGTTACGAATATTGTTATTCAGGTCTATAACTCCCAACGATTGTTTTATATTTGCTCTTGCAAATAAGTTTGACCTTCTGCACAAGCATTATTTTTATAATTAGTCTGACTAAAAGAATTTATTCGCATGTAACTATATCAGTGGCATTTGAAATGGTGCAATCGAATTCATGGTACGTAGTCAGGAGAAATCCCCTTTTTAATGTCCGTGGAAAACAATTTGAGGTCTGATGTAACCACATCAAACCTCAAACTAAGGACAGCTTTAATAAATTATGTGTCTATTCTTTGTTCATAATAACGCG
>CAZQPS010000022.1:0-34107 GCA_964595285.1 uncultured Dehalococcoidia bacterium
CCAGGTGTGTCACTGCCAACGAATAATATGCCGGCGTCAATCACGACTATTTCGCGATCGTATTCAACAACCATCATATTTTGGCCTATTTCCCCTAGGCCTCCTAGGGGAATTAATTTTACAGGTACATCATCCATCATAGTGCAATTTCATTTTAAATTAGGACCAGACATAGTACGCAGTTGATTATACCGCAAACAACCCTTCTGAGTAATCGAAAAATACATCCTTATCACAAAAATACCCATCATCAAAACTACCTATTATTTTCTATTGCTCAGAATAAATTAAGCTGCTTCGGATTCTCATAATGCTCCCTATTCGTACTCTCATTACTTGTTTCAGTTGATGAGCGAAGTAATTCCGAAAGCTTTGCAAAATCCGATTCCAACGCGTCTTTATATTTGCTATTTCTAAGAGCTGCCGCCGGATGATACATTGGGAACACTAAAAGTTCCTTCCATTCTCTGGGGATGCCTCTCGATTTGCTAATTAACTCACCAGGGAAAAATCTGCCAAAAGAAAAGCGTCCTAGTGTAACTATGACTTTTGGGGACACGACCTCAATCTGACGTTCAAGATACTGGCTGCATGCGAATAGTTCATCATCCAGCGGATCTCTATTCGAGGGAGGTCTGCACTTGAGCATGTTGGTAATGAACACGTCATCTCTATTTAACTTTATACTTTGAAGCATTTCATCAAGAAGATTCCCAGCGCGACCCACAAACGGAATCCCTTCCTGATCTTCGTAATATCCCGGCGCTTCACCTACAAACATTATCTCCGCAAAGAAGCTGCCACTCCCAGGTACAGCCTCTTTCCTAGACTTAGATAGAGAACACAAAGTACAGCCCTTGATCTCATTAGCTATATTGAGACAATTGTCCACCATAACACGGCACCAAATATTATCATTCCCTGACTGCTACTAGCAGCTTCATCCTAGCAAGAGATATAAAATACTTCAACTTATACTCTTAACCATTATGAAGCCAGACTAATGTCCTATTTTTCATAGTCTATTTGTGGAAAGATTGCCTATTTTTACAAAGACTTATAAAAAATATTTGCTCTTGCTATACTTGCGGATAAGGAGCTATTTACAACATGACAGATATGGTCGGCATTTTGGGAAACCCTTTGAATCATTCTTTATCGCCTGCCTTCCAACAGGCTGCTTTTGATTATTACAATTTAGACGTACGCTACATGACATGGCAAACCACAAAATCAGAACTCACACAAAAAATACGTGAATTATCTGCAGACCGCTACCTCGGGGCCAATGTCACAATTCCATATAAAGAAGACATCATGGCCCACTTGGATATTATTGATCCTCAAGCTCTTAGAATGGGTGCTGTCAATACCATCGCTAAAAGCAAAGGTGCACTTGTAGGGCACAATACAGATGGTTATGGCTTTCTCAGTACACTCACTTCCCAAAAAGAATTTGATTTTGAAGATAGACAAGTACTACTTTTGGGAGCTGGCGGGGCTGCTAGAGCCGCAGCTCACTCTCTGAGTGATAAAGGCATTAAACGGCTTACAATAGCTAACAGGACTATTGAAAAAGCACAGACCATATGCAGCGAATTCTCTGATATCGAACTTCAAATTGTGTCTAGCGGTATTTCTGAACCAGAAATAAGCGAAATAGCACGATCTGCGGACCTCATCATAAACGCAACATCAATAGGCATGAAACATAGTGGCACAGAGGAGGTGTCTCTCCTCTCCGCAGACCAAATAAGCCCTAAGGCCTTGGTATTTGATATGGTATACAATCCTCCAATAACCTCTCTTTTGAGAGAAGCTAGAAGAGCAAACGCCAGAATTGTAAATGGGCTACCAATGCTTATACACCAAGGCGCATTGTCATTCAAACTGTGGACTGGATTAAACCCTCCAATAGAAATAATGCACAAAGCAGGATTGAATGCTTTAAACAGCACTACCAACGGGAGTATATAAATTGAAAACCAATATATTCCTAACAGGATTTTCTGGTACTGGGAAAACCACTGTGGGAACTCTTGTTAGCCAGAGATTAGGTTGGAATTTTATTGATATAGACAGTGAAATTGAGCAGAAAGAAGGGAAAAGCATTGATCGTATTTTCTCTGAAAGTGGAGAGGATTATTTTAGATCAGTTGAAACAACAACACTAGCAAAATACTCTAAACTCGTAAATCATGTAGTTTCCACCGGTGGCGGTATCCCCCAAAGTTATAAAAATCGACAAATTATGGAAGAATCCGGATTTGTTGTATGTCTTGAAGCAAGACCAGAAACCATATTTTCCAGAATCCAACAGCAGGAATTACAAAACGAAGAATTTGAAATACGCCCTATGCTTGAAGGGGGAAAAGGTATTGATCGAATAAGTGAGTTAAAGAACCGTCGCCAATCAAATTACGCGCTTGCTGATTGGACAATCCATACTGATGGAAAGAATCCATTGCAGGTAGTAGAGGAAATAATTAATGGCTGGCACCAAGCGGGAAATATTCAACAAGAAACGAAATCGGACCAAACTAATATTGCCACAACTGTCAGAACTAGTTCCGGAAATTATCCTATCTACGTCGGTTGGGATGTTCTCAATAAAACTGGCGAACACGTAAAAGCGCTCACAGGTACGGATACATCATATGTGATCACCGACGAAGGGGCACAACAACATGCAAGAACTGTAAGACAGTCCCTAGAAAACAAAGGCGTGACTGCACATACATTTGTGATCCAATCCGGAGAAAAATACAAAAGCATGGCAACCGCTCAAAAAATCTTCCAATGGCTTGCATCCCATAAAGCAGAGAGAGGCCACATGATATTAGCCGTGGGAGGAGGAGTAGTTGGGGATCTCGCGGGATGGATAGCAGCTACGTATTTAAGGGGTATTCCATACGCTCATATCCCGACAACTCTACTAGCCATGATGGACTCTTCAATTGGGGGTAAAGTGGCCATAGATCTTCCGGAAGGCAAAAATTTAGTTGGTGCGTTCTACCAACCAAAATTCGTTTTGTCGGACGTACATGTTTTAGAAACTCTGCCTGAGCGAGAATTAAAATCAGGTTGGGCGGAGGCAATAAAGCACGGGTTAATTATGGAAGAAAATCTATTGTCAGAATTTGAATCAAAGCGAGGATCTATCTTGTCACTAGATCCTAATATAGCTCCAGAAATAATTGGGAGAAGTGTGGCAATCAAGGCTGATGTAGTTTCTAAAGACGAAAGAGAGACCCTTGGCTTACGAATTCTTCTAAATTACGGACATACTATAGGCCACGCCATAGAAGTATCAACAAGCTATGAAACATTTCTTCACGGGGAAGCCGTTAGTATCGGGATGCCCGCCGCGGCATATATAGGAAATTCTCTAGGCCTGATGTCCGATGCGGAAGTAATGAGGCAAACTTCGATACTTCATAATTACGGATTGCCAACTACTTGCCAAGACCTCAAATGGGAAGAGATAAGGATGGCCATGCGCTCCGATAAAAAAACAACGAAAGGATCCATACAATGGGTGCTCTTGGATAAAATTGGGAATGCGGTCACACGAAGGGATGTATCAGAATCGATAATCGAAGAAGCTATTATAAAGCTAAGCACCACAAATACCTCGAAATGAAGGGAGAATAATTGGCAATAGAATGGATATTAATAGGGCTAATTGGATTTGGAACAGGGATATGCGGTGTTTTGATTGGTGCGGGAGGAGGGTTCATTCTTAGCCCAATTCTTTTACTCTATTTCGGCATGCCTGCCGAAACTGTTGTGGGCACAGTGTACGCACTCTTGGCCGTTAACAGTTTATCAGGCGGGTTCACATTTTTACGCATGAAGGTCGTCGATGTCCGCAGTGCTATTCTCTTTGGTATAGCCGCCCTGCCGGGTTCTATAGGTGCGCCATTCATTCTGAAAGAAGTGATCAAGGACTCTCCAAGTATTTTTTACATATTATTTGGACTTATTCTTTTGGGCTTGGCAGTTCGATTACTAACTCAAAGAGACTTACCTGAGGATACGCAAAACTCCGATGGCAATAGCATCGAAAAAGCCCACAAGAAATGGACTTACTACCTATCAGCCAATCAGGCAGGAAAGATAATGATTACTGGGAATGCTTCTCGTTCAATAATTTCAGGAACAGGCCAAGTTTTCAGATACAATTTCAATGAATATATGACTATAGGATTTAATTTTTTGCTCGGATTTGTTTCTAGTTTCTTCGGCATAGGTGGGGGTTTTTTAAGAACGCCCATTCTCGTGTATGGGTTCAGATTCCCCGTTCAGATAGCGGTAGCAACATCCATATGTGCGATGATGATTTATGCGACTGCCGGAGCGAGCGTATATGCTCTTCTAGGAGATGTTGAGTGGTTCCCCACGTGGGTTGCAGGTGGTATTGGATTAATATTGGGAGGACAAATAGGAGCTAGACTTACTGAGAAAATTAAAGGACCATGGATAATGCGTGTCCTGACTGCGATCGTCTTTATATTAGGCATTCAACTCATATTCTTAGAGGGATTCGGGATAAACTTAAGTTCACTAGGAATGTAAATTTAGATATGGAAATTATAAACATTGAACACGTAGACGGCTCCGCGCGCGCAGGTACTTTGAGAACCTCGCACGGAAATATATTGACCCCTGCCTTCATGCCAGTAGGTACTCAAGCTTCAGTTAAGTCATTAGACCCAAGGGATTTAAAAGAAGTCGGAACTCAGATAGTTCTAGCTAACAATTACCATCTATATTTACGACCAGGCGTTCAAACCATAGAAGATCTCGGGGGATTACACAATTTCATGAATTGGCACGAACCCATTCTGACCGACAGTGGAGGATTCCAGGGATACAGCCTTCAACATCTTCGAAAAATCACAAAAGATGCGATTATATTCAAATCTCATATAGACGGATCAAACCATGTTTTTACGCCGGAGGCGGCCATAAAGTATCAAGAAAAACTTGGGGCAGACATAATTATGCCATTAGATTTATGTGTTTCCTCTGATAGCTCTCAAACAGAAGTGCAAGACGCAATGCAACAGACCCATAAATGGCTAGACAGAAGTATCCATGCAAAGAAGGACTCTCGGCAAATCTTATTTGGCATTGTGCAAGGAGGAATGTTTTCTGATCTGCGTAAACAATCTGCCGATTACGTATCGTCCCTTAATTTGCCAGGGTATGCGATAGGAGGTCTAAGCGTAGGAGAATCCAAAAGTAAAATGTACGAGATAGTTTCCTTAACCGTGCCATATTTGCCAGACAACGCACCTCGTTATCTTATGGGAGTCGGATCTCCAGAAGATTTAGTTGAATGTGTCAACATGGGCATAGATTTGTTCGACTGTGTTCTGCCAACTCGTATAGCACGAAACAGTGCCCTTTTCGCACCTGAAGGTCGAATCAATATAAGCACAGCAAAATTTAAAACCTGGAATAGGCCGGTACAAGAGGACTGCGACTGCTATACATGCGAAAATTTTACAGCAGCCTATTTACACCATCTTTTCCGAACCAAAGAACTTTTAGCATTCCGTCTAGCTAGCATTCACAATCTCAGATTCATAATGAATCTGATGCAAAACATGAGAGAGTCAATTAAGAATCATACCTTCGAAAGATATAGGCAAGAATTCCACAGCCGCTTTAATCCTCCAAATGAGCAAATTCGAAAAGACCAGAAACAAAAATGGTTGCAGTCTCTCAAAAGAAAATAACCTATTCGTTCCGAAAATGGTTAGTCTTCGCCAGCCACTTGGTAGACTTCTATTCAGGAAGCACTCAGGGAAATAATTCTAGTAACTCCCCCCTGCTACTGCAGGCACTATACTAATTTCGTCGCCGCTCTTTGTAGCAGTCTCTAGGCCGTCAAGGAATCTCACGTCTTCACCATTAACATAAACGTTTACAAAATTACGAAGCTGTCCATCATCATCACACAATCGCCCCCGTATACCTGGATATTGTGCATCCATGGCATTAATTACACCATCCAAAGTTCCGCCTTCAACCGATACTTTATCTTCACCATCGGTAACCCTTCTCAAAGGTGTAGGTATTCTTACTACAATGCTCATGCTATATCCCTCCAAAGTTTTGAAATCCAGAGTCAAATAAATTGATCAATCTAGGACGCAGCAGGTATGGCACACTATCCCTCTATAACGTCCCCACTGATTGGATCAACTCTAACCCCTGCTAATCTCATCCATTCCACGCCACTATCAATTTCAGATTCATCGCCTTTTAATTCAAGCACCACCCATCCAATGCTCTCCCTTACATCAGCTCTTCGTATGTTACTAATTATTTCAAACTTTTTCCCGAGCTCATAAATCAAAGGCTCTGTAATTAGGTCTGACGGGAATGTTAATTTTACTCGTCTAGTGGCCATTGCTGCCATGTCCTTTTTGTAATTCTATGGACCGCATGAAATCTTCGTAATTTGGCGAGGTATAAATCGGATCAATTAAGCTTTCCACTACTTCTTGGGTTTTAAGTCCATTCCCAGTTATATAAGCCACTGTAACCTCATCCGGGGATATTTTGCCATCTCTAACCAGTTTCCTCAATCCCGAAATTACAACCCCACCTGCAGTTTCAGTGAATATGCCTTCCGTCTGGGCGAGTAATTGTATGTTATCAGCAATCTCTTCCTCCTCAGCAGCAACAGCGCTACCTGAAGAAGCTTCAATAGTTTTGATGGAGTAAAAGCCATCAGCAGGATTACCTATAGCTAGAGATTTGGCCACTGTATTGGGGGTCACCGGTTTTACGTGTGGACTCCCCTCATCGTATGCTTGAACAATCGGGGAACAACCCCTAGGTTGAACTATGTGCATCTTCGTAGGATTATAATCTATTAGATCAAGATCCATCAGTTCATTGAAGCCCTTCCAGACTTTAGTAAACAATGACCCTGACGCAGCAGGCACGACGCAAACGTCTGGAGCTCTCCATCCTAATTGCTCTGCAACCTCATAAGCCAATGTCTTACTGCCTTCAGAGTAATAGGGGCGCATATTAATGTTAACAAATGCCCATCTATGATTATCAGCCAACTCACTACAAAGACGATTTACGTCATCATAGGTTCCATCCACAGCAACCAAGGTCGCTCCATAAATACCCGCTCCAACTATCTTACCTTGTTCTAGGTCAGATGGGAAAAAGACCATGGTTTTTACACCAGCCTTCGCTCCATGAGCTGACACCGAACCGGCTAAATTGCCCGTAGACGCACAAGCTAGTGTTTCAAATTCAAATTCTAGCGCTTTCGCAGAGGCTACCGACACAACTCGATCCTTAAAAGAAAAAGTGGGATTCCCACTATCGTTCTTTATATAAAGGTTTTTTAATCCTAGCTTTGAACCAAGATTTTTCGCGTGCATCAGTGGCGTAAAGCCCGTTGACATGTCAATTGCCATATCTGCATCAACAGGAAGCAAATCGTGATACCTCCATATGGACAAAGGGCCTTCCGCAATACGCTCTTTACTAATTACCTTAGAAATTGATTCATAATCGTAAGCAACTTCCAACGGACCAAAGCAAAATTCGCAAACATACTCCGGGGCGACCGGATACTCATTTCCGCATTCACGACAACGAAGGCACTTCACATGGGACAATAGCCCGCCCCCCTTTACAATCTGAAAAATTAACAATCGCCAGCCTTTATTAGTAGCCAACGCAGCAGACGAATACTAGCAATCAGCTAACGATGTTGTCAAGAAAATATACGGGTTTACAGGTGTCGAGGCATTCATTACTTCCTTTCGTCTAGTTGAGCTTCAGGCAATAACATTTTATACTGTTCCTGCCTGTGGTACCGTAAGCCACAACTAAAAGAATCGCGCGCATAACAAGATTTCGGAGTACAGATTAATTGATTCCAGAAGAAAGATCGCTTCCGCTTTTCCCTTTGAACACCGTTCTATTTCCGGGCGCAACTATGCCACTACAGATATTCGAAGAACGTTATCGCCGAATGCTTCAGGATTGCCTTAATGAAGATTCAAGATTAGGAATCGTACTGATTAAAGAGGGTAAAGAAGTTGGTGAAACTGCAACACCACACGCCGTAGGCACCATAGCACAAATTATACAAGTCAAGGAAGTTGAGACGTCTGGAAGATATTTCATCTCCATAACTGGAGAAAATCGGTTCATCATAAAGGATATTATTAAGCAGGAACCCTATCTAACAGCTGTTGTAGAAATTCTCCAAGAATCCGAGGATGCTGTACCTCCTCAATTACTGACAGATCTAGAAAATACTTTAGACCAATACAGGAGCCTATTAGTCGGTCTAGATGGCGGCTGGTCGAGAAAGTCGAAGCCTATAGAACCGACCGATACGGCAACGCTTTCGTACAGAGTTGGCGATCTTCTACAGATGACTCTCTCGCAGAAGCAAGCGTTGCTTGAGGAATCCTCTGCACCCGTAAGGATCGGATCTGAACTTAAGTTGCTACATAAAGATATTGAAACTCTAAAACGCGAAGTCTCTCAAGAGTTCCTCAGAAAGTTCAGTAGCCACTGATACTAAAATTTCAAAATATTGTTTGAATAAACAGTTTTAGAGCCCTGCGGCAGAATTGGTATTCAATCACAAAGTGATATTTTCTACGCCTTTTATTTGGTTGGACTCAAATGACTCCGCGTCAATTACGTGAGCCAGAATTTCCAAACCATCAACCAGCCTTGGCCCGCTCCTGCTAAAGTAAGATCCAGCATCACAAATATACACCCTGCCGTTTTGAACCGCGGCTATGTTTTCCCAATCGTGTTTATCCTTGACCGACAATAATTGTTCTCTGCCTTGTTCAATGTCCATACCACAAGGCATGAATATCAATATGTCTGGCCTAGCATTAGTCAGTTCCTCAAACGTGATCCGTCTAGACGGAGATCCAGTCACTGCTAACACATCACTGCCCCCAGCAGTAGAGACTAAATCAGGTATCCAATGCCCAGCACTCATCAAAGGATCTAACCATTCAACACACGCAACTCTGGTAACAGACTCATTCTGTGACGATTTGAGTTTGACATCTCTAATTCTGTCTTCGAGTCGGCTAACAACTTCCTTTGCCTCTTCGGACGCACCAATAAGTTCTCCCACTCGAACAATATCATTAAGTACATCTGCAATTGAATTAGGATCCAATGAAGCAATAATCGGATAGACATCAAGACGTTCTGCCGCATGCCGTACATCTTCCAGGGAAATGGCACAAACTTCGCACAACTCCTGAGTAAAAAGTATATCGGGTCTAGAGTCAGCTAAAACGTCGTGATCAATCTCATATATATTCTGCCCTTTAGATATCAGATCTGATACTGTTTCATCTATTTGGCGACTAGTCAATTCTTGAGAATTAATGCGACTACGAACAATTTTAGGAAGAATCTTTGCTTCACGAGGAAAATCACATTCATGACTAACCGCATGAACCTGCGAACCAACACCCAAAATAAACAATATCTCCGTAGCACTAGGTAAAAAAGAGCAAATGCGCATGCTATTGTAATTGACCTCTGTCAAACATTCTCAACTAGAGTGTACTTGGGAATCAACACCACTTCCCTAGTCGTATAATTCTAATTATCCAGAAATCCCTCTACCTCAAATGCACTTGCGAGCCTAGAAATTCCCTCCCTTATCTCCTCTGGAGAATTGTACCCGAAACAAAGTCTAGCGTAATTTTTACCAGAAACCCCGTCTGGAGCGAAAAGCGTACCAGGCTGATATCCTACATCAGCATGATCCAAAATCTTGTCTCGAACGGATTCTAAATCGACATCGTCCCTCATCTTAAGCCATATGAAAAGGCCTCCCGGAGGATGGCTCCATGTTGCAGATGATCCAAGATTTTCCCCAAGAGCTGATAACATCGCGTCCCTTTTCGTTCTCTGTATATCATTTATCGTATCTATGTGATCGTCAAGATATTCATTGGAATACCTGTGCACTGCCCAAGACGCGAACTGATTCGCAAACCCCCCACCCTTGGCAGCCAAAGCCACATCAACTATCTCCTTAGGGGCGGCCATATAACCAATCCTCATACCAGGGGCAATTATTTTTGAGAATGAGGCAACATACATAACATTCCCCGATTCATCCAAGGAATGAATGGCTGGAACTGGCTCTCCCTCAAACCTAAGATCTACATAGCAATCGTCTTCCAATATAGGAATACCATACTCATGGGACAGACGAACCATTTCTTGACGACGTTCCAACGACATTACCCAACCCTGTGGATTTTGAAATGTTGGTATAGTGTATATGAATTTAGGCTGTTTCCCTTGGGATAGAGAGATTTTTATATTATGTTCCAACACATCAGGTAGCATTCCCTGATCATCGCACTCGACACCCCTAATGTCAGCTTGAAATATTCGTAGCTGATTCAATGTGCCCGAATAGACAAAGTCTTCTGTCAGAACAACATCTCCCGGGTCGAGTAAGACCTCGCAAAGTAATTTAATTGGTTGACCGGAACCATCTCCAAGTAATATCCCATCAGGATCGACCTGTATATTCCTATCTCGCTTTAGTCTTTCAGATACGAGTTCTCTCAAAGGTCCGTATCCGCTCTGATCTCCATAAAGGGCCAAATCATCCCCTTCATCGTCTAAAGCCGACTTCAAGGAATCCATCAGATTATCAAGAGGCAATGACTTGGGGTCTGGGTAAGCAACTGCAAAGTCATATTTACCGCGTTTAGCCAAACCACCTTGCTTACCTTCCGGAGCAGTTTTTGCCAATAGGCCCTTGAAACTGAATTGTGCTTCACCCATCTTATATCCTCCTGAATTTATCTGCTATGCAGTGATGATATCAAATTATGCCTTTAGCCCTGGATTCTTTAAACCTAGTTTATTACAACCCATAGTTAACTCATTCCAATTACATACAAGGACAGTGTAATATCTAACTTTGGGGATAACAACATCCATAGCTTAGTTTCGCTTGGTATGAAACCTAAGACGCAGATATCTATTTATGCATGGCACCACTTATGAAATACCCATAGCTTGTACCATACTTTCAGAAAATACTCTCTCGAAGATTCACATTATAGGTATGACAGCACGCTTATGGATAGCGACCGCCACCGTCTTATAGCCCGTCTCTTCATTGGAGGATTGTTCGGCCTTAATATCGTAAGTTAGGCGATTTCCGTCTACGGCCGTCAAAGTTACCGTAATTTGCACTTCCTCCCCCAAGGCAGAGGGAGCCATATGCCTCAGTTTATCCACAGCATATCCAACTGACGTATGATTTTCAGGAAGATAATCAACAGATTGTAATATACATGTCCCTTCCATCAAGCCAAGTAAGGAAGGAGTAGAAAGCACGTCTGCACCCGGTTTACCCATACGATTGGTAGTATGGGCTTCTGATACAACATAGTTTTTCTTAAATACTTGGCCAACCGTAAATTTATCCATAATGTAATGTCCTTCTATATTTGAATACGCTCGTACTATGAATCAATAATCCTTTAGCATCCAACCAGAAGATTACATCCCTAACAAATTTTACACCTTTAGGATTTTCATATCCAAATTAACAATCCCTCAAAACACTTCTATACGTTTGAATGCTTCTGCGTACAATACGCCTATTCTCCTGCCTATTTCACTATATCTTGTACGAGATCTGACTTCGCGCAATTCCCATCCCTTTTCAACTTGACTCCTATGTTGACTCAAAGCTTCCAACTTAGTCTCAAATGAGTCTGTCACATCCAAGAAAGTATCGGGCTCTGGGGAGCCCCACAAGAGGATCTCTCGCACTTTGTGAGACTCAAGTCCCTCTTGTATGTGCTCTGGGAAAGCCAAGACATCACGTGCTAAAGGAAATACACAATTAAGTGTCACCCTCCCGGTCACATAATGATCTGGATGTCTGATATACGGGCGATTCGGATCTACAGTTACCACTGTTTCAGGCCTGTATAGTCGTATCTGGCGGGAAATTTGTTCACGAAGCTCGTACGACTCCGTCAACGTCTGGTCTCTATGCCTAAGGAATACCAATTCAGAAATCCCCATAACCTTGGCGGCCAGTTGCTGCTCTGACTCACGAATTTGTGCCAGATTCTCTGGTATCACAGTCTTGTCCGAGCTACCTTTATCACCGTTGGTGCAAACTACGAGAACAACCTTACGCCCCATTTTTGTCCATTTGGAAATAATACCTCCGGCTCCTGATTCCGCATCGTCAGGGTGAGGGCTCACTACAAGCACTGTTGTCAGATCACGTTCTGTCGCAGAAGGACCATCTGTGATAGGAAACGTGGAAGTGCCACCCTCATGTCCGTTGGGCCGCTGTTGAGTTGACTCTGCCATGATTGATGCCCCCTAGACTCTATTAGCATTCTATACGACAAGTCGACATTCATCTAAGTAGTGCCATCAACCCACCCGTCGCATAAAACAGCCAGTTACAGCAAATATGACTATATCATAGCGATTCGACACCAGACAATATGAAATGCCGTCTCATTTGCATTCATTTTCTTCTATAACTAGGGAAAACAATTAACAAATAAACCTTTGGGCATTCTTTGTAACTCGATCCAGATTAGATTCCGCTACCTATTTCCCAATATCTCAAAAACGTGAAATTCGCCACATGTAGCTAAGTCTAACTCCAGAGTGTTATATTCCCTGATGAAATGACTTGCTTATGCTATGCTTCTGTCACCCTGGTAGGTGAAGCATAATTTTCTTTTACGTGAGACTAACCAAATAAATCAATAAAATAGCAAGGAGATTACAAATGGCAAAAGTGACCGGAAGTTATCTCATCGCAAAAACTTTGAAGGAAGAAGGGGTAGAAAAATTATTCTACCTTATGGGCGGACCAGATTTTGACATAGTAATGGCATGTCAAGACCTAGGTATAGAAACCATAGATTTCAGGCACGAACAAGCTGCTGCATTTGCGGCTCATGCTTACGCCAGAGTCACCGGCAAACCGGGTGTATGCACCGCGGCGTCTGGGCCAGGTACATTAAATCTTCTTACAGGTATTTACACAGCATCAATAGATTGTGCTCCGATGATTATATTAGGAGGCGCTGGTCCAGTCCACGAAATCGGAAGAGATGCCTTTCAAGAAGTAGATCAAGAACGCATCATAGAGCCTCTAGTAAAATACTGGCATAGACCAACTATGGCGTCGAGATTCCCAGAGATAGTAAGTACCGCTTACCGGCAATCCCTAGCAGGCAGACCTGGGCCTGTATATATTGATTGTGGTGCAGACGTACTCTATGAAGAAATCGAGGAATCAAAAATCGAGGCACCAAGCAGGGCAGTCAAGAAATCTCACCCCGCAGGCGATCCAGAAGCAGTCGCCCTTGCAGTAGATATGCTCGCGAGATCAGACAGACCTATTATTTACGCAGGTGGAGGAGTATTTTTCTCTGGTGGCGCTGAAGAAATGCATAGACTAGTAACGCTCACTAGCACTCCTTTTTACACTGCTCCAATGTCACGAGGATTGGTACCAGAAGACCACTTGGTTTCATTCCCAGCTGCTCGAAGTACCGCCATGAGGGAATCAGATTTGGTAGTCGTCATAGGCACTAGGATGAATTGGATGGTGCAATATGGGAAGCGATTCGCTGACGCAAAAATAATTCAAATTGACATCGATTCTAGTGAAATCGGACATAATCGTGATGTGGAGTTAGGCATTGTGGGAGATGCAAAATCTATACTATCTCAACTAAATTCTGAAGTTGAAAGACGAGTTTCAGACTTCGCAGGGAGGTTGGAATCCCAATGGATATCTCATCTGAGAGATACTGAAGACCAAAGAGCAACTCAAAATCAAGCTATTCTTAACTCAGGTACTATACCTATTCATCCTCTACGACTATGTAAAGAAATACGAGATTTCCTAGACAGAGATGCTATTTTATGCGTTGACGGTAATGAGATCTTACACTTCGGACGCCAAAGTATACCTACTTTTGTTCCGGGACACCGACTGAATTCTGGGGTCACAGGAACCATGGGAGTAGGCCTACCATACGGTATTGGTGCAAAAATCGCTAAGCCTGACAAGCAAGTCCTAGTTCTTCACGGAGACGGGTCAATGGGTATGAACGCCATGGAACTTGACACCTGTGTCAGACACAACATTCAAGTTGTAACTGTGATCAGCAATAATGCCGGGTGGACTGCAAGAACTCCCGATCACCGAAAACCTGGACGAGAGTTGGGATTCACCAAATTCGACGGAATCGCAAGAGAGTTAGGGGCTTATGGAGAAGAAGTATCTGACCCCGATGAAATACGCCCGTCACTGGAACGGGCATTCGCAAGTGGGAAACCAGCTGTTATCAACGTGATCGTTGAGCCAACAGCAGCTGGTGTCTCAAGGTCATGGGGCGGATCTAGAATGGAATAACTACCCAGACAGTCACGTGCATAAGACTATCACAGCCTTGTAAGATCAATAACTTTTGCTTTGAACTCTGGTACGGGATCCATTGATTGTCTACCTCTAATCTGCCGGATATGAGTGTTCTCACACTCAAGTAAAATTCGGTTCCGATACAGATTCAGTGTAAATGCTCGCTCGTTACAGCTAACTAGCTGTTGTATAATGTGCGAATATGAGTAGCTTTTCAATAGTTTCTGACTTTAAGCCGACTGGTGACCAACCTCAGGCCATAAATGATATATCACACGGAATTAAGAAAGGCCTAACGCACCAGACTCTACTAGGTGTAACAGGAAGTGGCAAAACTTTCACAATGGCCTGCGTAGTCGAAAAACTTCAAAAACCTACATTAGTCATAGCACACAACAAGACACTTGCAGCTCAACTTGCTACAGAATTTAAAGAATTTTTCCCTAACAATGCCGTCGAATATTTCGTGAGCTATTACGATTACTATCAACCAGAGGCGTACGTGCCTAGAAGTGATACGTACATAGAAAAAGACGCGGATGTTAATGAAGAATTAGATAAACTCAGACACGCAGCTACAAGAGCTTTGCTAACCCGGAGAGACGTACTTATAGTTGCATCAGTCTCATGCATATTTGGCCTAGGTTCGCCTGAGGAATACCAGAGTTTCGTGGCGTACATTAGAAAAGGTGATAATAGAAGCCGAAAACGTCTCGTTCGCCAGCTAGTTGACATGCAGTATGAACGCAACGATTTTGACCTCACTAGAGGCAATTTCAGAATCCGCGGCGACACAATGGAAATAATGCCGGCTTATGAAGAAGTGGGAGTAAGAATTGAATTTTGGGGAGACGAAGTTGAAAAGATTATACTTATCGATCCCCTCACCGGCGAAGTTCTGGGCGAAAAAGACGAAATCGAAATATATCCTGCTAAGCATTTTGTAACGTCTAAAGAAAAACTTGATCTAGCGATAACCGATATACAAACAGAGCTCAAGGAACAACTTTCTTATTTCAAAGATCAGAGCAAGCTACTGGAATCTGAAAGATTAGAATCAAGAACTAATTACGATCTTGAAATGATGAGAGAGGCAGGATATTGTGCAGGGGTAGAAAATTATTCACGTCACCTTTCCAGAAGACAACCTGGCAGCACTCCTTACACTCTTTTGGATTATATGCCCGAAGACTACCTTTTGTTTGTTGACGAATCTCACATGACCCTCCCGCAGATAAGAGGGATGTTCAGGGGAGATCAATCTCGAAAGGAAACGCTAGTAGAATTTGGTTTCCGGCTTCCATCGGCCCTGGACAATAGACCTCTGAATTTTGGAGAATTCGAAGAGCGTGTAAATCAAGCCATTTACGTCTCAGCCACGCCTGGGCCATACGAATACGAACATAGCCAATCAATAGTAGAACAGGTAATTCGTCCTACTGGCCTTACGGACCCTGCTGTCGAGGTAAAGCCAACAAATGGACAGATAGATGACTTGCTCGAGCAAATTAGAACCCGAGTCGACAAAGGCCAGCGAACTCTAGTGACCACTTTGACAAAAAGAATGTCAGAAGAACTGGCAGACTATCTAAAAGAAATGGGAGTACGAGTCCATTATCTTCACTCAGAAATCGATACACTGGAAAGAAGTGAAATCCTTAGAGACTTAAGGCTGGGTGTGTATGACGTCGTAGTTGGGATCAATTTACTGCGAGAAGGATTGGATCTTCCTGAAGTAAGCCTGGTGGCCATTTTGGATGCAGATAAAGAAGGATATCTTAGGTCCCAAACCGCCCTAACTCAGACTATAGGGAGAGCAGCAAGGCACGTAGAAGGCACCGTGATAATGTATGCCGACATCGTAACGGACTCAATGAAAAAGGCAATTAGCGAAACTGAGCGTAGAAGGGATATACAAAAAGCCCATAATCTAGAACATGGGATAACACCACAAGGTATTCACAAAAGTGTCAGAGATATAACGGAAAGAGTCAGAGAAATTGCTGAATCTCGAACACCTTATGCGACTCAGTCAGACTTACCGAAAGATGACATTTTGAGACTTATAAAGGACCTTGAATCTCAAATGAGGTCAGCGGCAAAGAACTTGGAATTTGAGAAGGCTGCACTTCTACGAGATCAAATCGTAGATCTCCGAAAAGTCGTAGTGGAATAAAATATGAATTCTTAGAAAATCTAGCATTTGCATGCGATGTCCCATAAAATTAAAACTCCCGTAGGAACTACATAATTAAGAGGCTTATGCAAATTGACACTCCCCTCATGCCAAATGTACAATTGGTATGAGGGGAATGTATTTTAGAACCTCTCGGCAACTACTAATGAAGATGCACCAATGAGTTAGGAGAACTATTATGACCGATACTGCAACAGTTTCTCTAGACGAAGTATATGAGGCCCTCAGGGACGTCTACGACCCAGAAATTCCTATAAACGTCGTTGATCTTGGATTAATCTACGACGTCAAAGTCGACGAAGGCAACGTTGACGTTCAAATGACTCTCACATTCGCTGGCTGTGGAATGGGACCCTATATTGCACAGCAAGCTGAATGGAGACTAGCGGAACTAGAAAATATAGAAGACATAAACGTTGATCTAGTGTTTGACCCACCTTGGACACCAGATATGATTACGGACGAGGGTAAGAAACTTCTAGGGTTAGATTGAGCTTTTGCCAATACTTTCTAACTTGATTTGGTCATCTTTAGACAGTTCCAAGACAATGCAACGGTTTTACTGTTAGCAGTAATAAGCAGATTATCGTGTGAACAAGAAGCGTACTAGAGCTTTCTGTCGCCCATCAGGAGAACCCATATGACCATGGACCCCCAACAGGCAGCCCAGGCGCGAGCGCGTATCGAATCCATGAAACGGCAATTTGAGCAAAAGCGTCAGGTTGCGGAATCGCTGAGTACCATAAAACACAAGATAGGCGTTTACAGCGGAAAAGGAGGAGTCGGAAAGACAACTGTTGCTGTAAATCTTGCAGCCACACTTGCCCATAACGGTGCTAAAGTTGGACTCCTAGATGTGGACATTGACTGCCCTAATGTTGTTCGCGCAATGAAAATCAGTGATCATCCGCTGGTTGGTGCGAATAATAAAGCCTTGCCTCCAGAGAGATTCGGGGTAAAGGTTATGTCAATGGGGTTTTTTCAAGAAAACGAAGATGAAGCAATCATATGGCGTGGACCTATGGTTCACAACGCTATTAATCAACTATTACAATCAACTGAATGGGGGCCAATAGACTTTTTAGTAATCGATCTTCCACCTGGAACATCAGATGCTCCACTCACAGTTATGCAAGTATTAGATTTGGACGGATTTATAGTGGTTACTACTCCTCAAGAATTGGCCAAAGTCGATGCGAAACGGTCGATCAATATGATTAGAAAACTTCAGGTTAATGTCTTGGGTGTAGTAGAGAATCTTTCTGGGAGCATATTTGGAACCGGTGCAGGTGAAGAACTAGCCCAAGAAATGGATTTGGAATTTTTAGGTAGACTTGAGATGCGACCAGAATACCAAGATACTTCCAGACCTTCGGTACTCAATAGCAATGAAATACTAGCGGAATACGAGATTATTGCCAATGCCGCACAAACAGCACTGTCCGCTGGCAATTAATAGATTATCTATGGGAGCTTCCTACATCTACTATACCCTTATCCAAGAAGTGTGAGTATTACATTCTGTAACCATTATATTGGACAACAATTATTCAAGATACACATTCATTAAAGCGTGCTAGTCGCGATAATATAATTACTTTCATATGCCTTTCTAAAATCCAGCCAATTGTACTGAAGATTATGGCCTGTTAATTGTACTTACTAATTTAGCAGCAAGACCCCAACATTCAGACTTCTATGCCACAAAATAGGCAGAACTTCTGAATGGTACAGCACAACTATCAGATTGACTGACTCTCAAGGCCTGAATTATACTGCGCACAGGGTATAATCAAGCCTATACAAGAGACTGTAAACAGGAGTCAGAGTGAATTGACCTACGAAGACATTGTGGTAAGTAAACAAGATGGGATTGGACTAATTCGTCTCAATCGGCCCAAAGTACTCAATGCATTGAGTAAGAATCTCTATCAAGAAGTGGACGATGCTGTATATGAACTAGAATCAGATGATGAAATAAAGGTTCTGGTTTTTACAGGGACAGGTGAACGCGCGTTCTCAGCCGGCGCAGACATTCACGAACAAGTTCGAGATGCAGAATCCCCACCGCCATATGACCCAAGGCGAGCAGAACAAGCTTGGAACATCGCTGCGACTTCAAAACCGACTATCGGCGCGCTCAACGGATTATGCTACGGAGGGGGGGCCGTAATGGCTTCGAGTTTTGATATAAGAATAGGGTGTGAACGAACAAGTTTTCGGTTTTTGGCTGCGTCCTATGGTAGAGTAAATTCGACTTGGACTTTACCCTTACAAGTTGGGTGGCCTAAAGCTAAAGAACTTCTGCTAACAGCCAGAGTTGTTAATGCGAAAGAAGCGTATCACATGGGCTTGTTGAACCACTTAGTCGAAGCTGAACAACTCATGGATAAATCAATGGAACTTGCGGAACAAATCGCAGGAAACGACGCTAGAATGGTACAAGGCATAAAGAACATAATGGTGGATGACATTGGCCTCTCATGGCGTGGAATGCATGACAACGAAGCTTCTGCACGTCAAGGAAAGCTAGCAGCTACACCAGTTGAAGAAGGGTTCAGTGAATTCATTGCACGGAAAGGACGAAAAAATTAAATGACGGAACAATCTAAACTTAACGGACCTCTAGATGGTATACGAGTCTTAGATCTCGGACGTTATCAGGCCGGACCTAGATGTGCTCTCATGTTTGCGCGAATGGGTGCTGAGGTTATAAAGGTGGAGTCTATATCAGGCGATGAAAGCAGACAAAACGGGCCCCGAGTTAGAGGTCAAAGCGCTTACTGGGTACAATACAACAGTGGCAAGAAGAGTCTGTCCATAAACTTAAGGACCGATAAGGGCAAAGAAGTTCTAAGAGACCTAGTAAAAGTATCAGATATACTCCTGCAAAATTTCAGGCCAGGCACGATAGATGTCATGGGATTCGGATATGAGACTCTTAAAAGCCTTAATCCCAAAATCGTCATGATAAATGTTTCCGCATATGGACAATACGGACCCAACCGAGACAAGGTAGGGTTTGATCCAATAGGACAAGCTATGGGAGGCCTTATGTCTCTCACTGGATATGAAGGCCTGCCTCCTATAAAAACATATTTCCCATTGATAGACAGAATCACAGCTTTACATGCTTGCATTGGGGCTCTCGCAGCCTTGAGGGAACGAGAAATATCGGGAGAAGGTCAACAGTTGGAAGTATGTCTCGCAGATACTGGATTTACAGTGAACGAGATACCTATTGCTGCTTTCCTTGGAGGGGGAATTCAAACGAGCAGAGACACCGTAGGAGGAGGAAGTGGTATCGTCGGAGGAATGTACGAGACTTCCGATGGCTATATGATTATTGCGGCTGGCAACGACGCCATGTGGCAACGCATGTGCGAAGCAATGGAAAAACCAGAATGGGCGAAAGACCCCAGATTTAGTAGCCGCTCAGAAAGACAATCGAATGGACATTTCCTTGAAGATGAAATGTCAGAATGGTTCAGAAGTAGGACCACAAAAAGTGCTGTAGATATACTAGATGATTTCAGTGTCCCTTGTGCTCCCGTGAACTCCACTGAACAGGCAGCGCAAGAACCTCAATTGCACGAAAGAAATATTTTGATGGAAGTTCCTGATCCCATAGCGGGAACAATGTGGGTAAGTGGTGAATCAATAAAATTCAGCAGAACACCTATGGTGATAGGATCGGCGCCAACCGTTGGACAACATACACAGGAGATATTGCAGGACGTGCTAAATATGTCCGATGAGAATCTCAATTCGTTGGTTAATGACAACATTGTGAACGCAGGCTGAATTTACTTTACACTCTATGTGATTTAAATAATATCCAAAAAAATATCCATTAGGATAATTAATGAACTATGGGCACGATGCGATCGATAACTATATTGTTACAGAGGACCGACAATTAAATTATTTGGAATGGGGCGACAAAACGTCGCAGCCTTTAGTACTTTTACACGAACTGGGAGATTGTGCGAGATCTTGGGAATTTATTTCCGAATCTCTGTCAGGTAAATATAGATTAATCGCAATTGATGGCAGAGGTCATGGTGATAGTGATTTCTACAAAGCATATACTCCCAGAAATTATGTAAATGACCTAGAATTACTGTTGTCTAAACTAGAAATTACAGACACAGTATTGGTCGGGCATGGGCTAGGCGCCTCGTATGGACTCCTGTATGCATCCGAACATAAGAAAAATATAAAAGCGCTTGTACTCGCTGATATGAATCCAGTCATAAACAACAGTTTGCTGATCCCCTACCTTGATCGCATGAACGAAAGCAATCAAGCCAGAACACTTAGACAGGTAATTGACGTTCTTAAAGAACGCCAACCTAACGCCCCTCAAAAATTAATTGACCATCAAGTCTCTTCTTTAACTAGGAAGTCCGCCAACAAGTTCATATGGAAACTGCATGCCGAGACCCTACACTGGAGAGAATCATTAAATCTATGGCCCATTTTTCAAGATTTGAATGTGCCGACTGCGATCATCAGGGGAAGACAAAGCAAATTTCTTGAGCATGATACTGCCGTCATTATGAGAGAGAAAATATTAGGAAGTCTACTGGTGGAACTTGAGGGTACTGGGCACTGGGTCTACGATGACGCTCCTGAGGCATTTGCAACATCTATAGAATGGTTTTTGAATTATCTAAAGAATTCTGATTACAACTAGAAATTTACACCATACAGTTGATATCTACTCCTAGTTAGCGAAAATACATATACTGTCAAAAATCGTTAACTGTCTCCCAAAAGAACCAAGCGGATACTATCCTAACGTTACACTTTTATCTACCTTTATATGAGGGGGGCCTTTTCTCAATAAAGGCACTCACCCCTTCTTTGTGGTCTTCGGTCTTCCGAGCAATATTCTGTGCAGTACCAGCCAATTCAAGACTTTTATCAAAACGTACGAAAAGTGATTCTTGAAGTAGTTTCTTAATTAATGACATAGAATAAGTTGCCCCCGAGGCGATTCGCTCAGCCAATATAATCGCTTCTTCCATCATGCTTTCATGTGAAACAACTTTGCTAACCAATCCCATTCTGTAAGCATCTTCAGCATGTATGGTATCTCCCGTATATTGAAGCAGATAAGTATTACTTAGACCTATCATCCTTGGTAATTGCCAACATGAGCCGTCTGCAGGAATCAGTCCTCTCTTCACAAAAGTTTCCGAAAACAATGCTTTATCAGAAGCTATTCTGATGTCACATGATAGGGCTATTCCCATACCTAAGCCCATAGCATACCCATTCACTGCGGCTATAGATGGCTTCTGAAGACGATGTAATTTCAGCGGCATGAATCTAACTCCGTCCATATAATCACTATCCGGATCCTCCCTCGCCCATTCACGGTCTAAATACTCCCAAGGGCTAACGTCGTAGGGGACATTAGTTTCGTTGACAATCTTATGTTCGCCATGTCTCATTTGTTTAACATTAGCCCCAGAACAAAACGCGGGGTCTGTACCAGTTAGCAACAACACCCTCAAGTCAGCATCGGCATTCAAACGCTCAAGCTCCTGGCTTAATTCCATAGACATCTCGTCGCCTATCGCATTTCTAGTGGATGGATCACTCAATTCTATTCTCATTACGCCTTTATGGTCGCTGACCTTTATAAATTTGTAGGGCAATTTAGGTTACCTTTCCATTCCTACTACATTTTCTCTTGTTGGAATTCCGAAAATTGATTCGGCCATTAAAAATTATCCAAATCAGCTGCCCAAGACATTAGGTTAAATGAAATATAAGTTGTACTTGTTCATACCGTAACGGGCTGGCAATGGACCATTGGATTGCCTACTTGGGACCACTATCTCCGAGAAGAAACCATTCGTTGCGTCTCAGCGAACGTAATTCAAGACTTCTTCCACATCCACATTCGAGCGCACCATGTCAGCCATCCTAGTAAATTTATCTGGATGATCAAACTTAATATGTAGTGCTAGTTCGTTAAGAGCTTCCATAGTATCCAAAGTGTTGGACTGTACTTTAATGATAGGGATTTGCTCAGACATAGCTTCATAACGCACATACTCTATAGGATCCACACCGTTTGTAAGTATTATGCACTGAGTATTCCCATCAGTTGACAACGCCGACATTTGTATGTCAGGACGATCACCGCGAACAATGATTGCCCTGTTTTCATGTATGCTGAAATATAGTTCTCCCGGATCAAGACTCATCCCACCAACCATCAGATATTCAACTAATGCATCAGTATCACCTACATCTGATAGATATTCTCCATCCAGAAACGCCAAAATCTGCTTCACTGAAGCTGATAACAACAAACGGTCCTCTGGAATAATTCCAAAACACTTTGTACCACCAAGCTGAGTGATTTTATCCACCATAGTAGTGACGTGACTTTTACCATACTTAGTCAATCCGTTAACTATATAACCAACCAATCTCTCCCCGAATACCTCAGACATTCTAGTCATCAAAGACTCTGAAAAATCTCCGCCATATTTAGTCACAACCAATACTTTCGCATCTATGGCTTCTGCTATCTTCAAATGGTCATCAAGCGAGAGATCAGAGGATGATTCTGCGATTACGACATCTGCGTCACTTGTGATCAACTCCATACTCTTTTTTATTTCATCTATTCGGAGGTTATTTGCTGATGAAGAATCAAATGTAATAAATTTTTGTCCCGTAAGATTCTCGAAGACTCCTATATCAGCGTCGTCTTCAACATGCGACACCAGTTTGCATGCGGAGACCTTCGTATTATTATCTGATATCTGTCTCCAAATACCCATGCACACAGCCGTCTTTCCTGCACCCCCGTGCTCTGAAATCACATACACAATACCCATGCATTATTCCTTCATTCAGCGGAAAGGACTCCATAGATGTAGTCAGTCCGCGGCTTTAACAAACGCTTACCAATTGCGTTCTCTATCACCATGTTAATCAGCATAATTATAGCAGAGTGCCAGTATGAGGTGCACTTACCAACTTGCTACAGTTATAATATGATAGTAAGAAATATTTACGCTTGTTTTATCAAATTAGACCATAACATAAAATTAATAATCCAATTCTCAGATCAGATATTGTTTAGAAATTGATTATTCAGACTATTAATCTCACAACCACAACTATCCGTACAACAAAACTAGCTCTAATTGGAGTTATTTGGATTTGGCTATTTGTAATGTTGTCTAGTACTATCGGTTGCTCTGGGAATTATGCCTCTATTTCAGTGGAGGAACATCGATACAACCAGTTAAATAAAGTAATCGTATGCCCCATATGCCCTGGGGAATCGATTGACCAGTCACAGGCCACCATATCCTCCCAGATGCGTACTATAGTCAATGAAAAAATATCGCAAGGCTGGACCGACGATCAAATTAAAGACTTCTTTGTTGAACGCTACGGCCCCAGCGTTATCATGGAGCCTCCTACTCATGGATTTGGACTACTTGCATGGATTGTAGCCCCCATTATCATAGGCGCAGGCGTCGCTGGTCTCGCCACGGCACTCGTACAAATGAGAAAGCGATCTAGAAAAGAATATTCCTCCACCGCCTGTCGCCCAAGTATTTCTACATCCGAACAACGACAATATTCCCAATATATTGAGTCACTTATAGAAGGTGAGGAGGCTTAGGATTGGAAGAAACCAGCATTCAAATGTGCGTAAATGAAAAATATTCGGAGGGCGTCAGATAAATGTCAGATATAGGACAATTATCACTCATTCTAGCTCTCTCAGTCACGCTGTACACCATCGTCTCATCTTTCATAGGGTCCTGGAGGCGAATACCAGAGTTGGTCAAAAGTGGAGAGTACGGCTTCTACACCGTGCCATTATTGCTGGCCTTCCCTACATACGTGCTTGTTCATTCATTTGTAGTGAGAGACTTCTCAATACGATATGTATACGAAAATAGCGATCTTGCCATGCCCCATGCATACACCTGGGTTGCGCTTTATGCAGGCAATGCAGGTTCTTTGTTGTTTTTGGCAGTTGTCCTATCAATATTCTCTGTTTTGGCGATCATAACTATGCGGCGGAAACTGCCCCACACTACCCCTTACGCAACCGGTGTATTGGCCATCATATTAGCGTTTTTCCTCACCATCATAGTATTTCTAGCAAACCCGTTGGACAAACTTAACTTCCTTCCTGCGGATGGATTGGGAATCAACCCTTTATTAATACATTTTGGCATGTTCATACATCCTCCATTGCAAATGTCAGGCCTAGTCTTAGTTGCCGTTCCATTCAGCATATCCATAGGAGCTTTGCTAGCAAGAAGAGGAGGAAGAGATGAATGGGTTGATATGGGGAGATTATGGGGAATGATTTCGTGGTTAATTTTGACAATAGGCCTCCTTCTCGGGAGCTGGTGGGCATATACAATTCTCGGATGGGGTGGTTACTGGGCATGGGATCCTGTAGAAAACTCGGCACTAATGCCATGGCTCGCCATGACGGCTTTCGTGCATTCTGTAATGGTCCAAAAACGGCGAGGCATGTTTCGTATGTGGAACATGATAATAATAATAATCGCCTTTACACTTGCTCAAATGGGAATGTTCATAAATCGTGGAGGACCTGTTCCATCCGTTCATTCTTTTGCACAATCTACTATGGGGTGGCTATTCCTGATGTTCATGACGGTTACCCTCATCATATCTCTAGCCATATTTATATGGCGGTTGGACTCATTAAAGAGTCGAGGTCAGTTAGAATCAATCCTATCTAGAGAAAGTGCCTTTCTTGCCCAAAACATTCTATTTCTGACAGTCGCATTTGTGACTTTGTGGGGAACTATATTCCCAGTATTTTCAGAAGTGGCCAGTGGTGACACCATGACAATTGGGCAACCGTACTTCAATATCATAAATGGGCCTATATTGCTCGGTATAATTTTCCTAATGGGTGTGGGTCCATTAATCCCATGGCGCCGATCTAGCGTCCGTAGCCTCATCCGACTCCTGCGGATTCCTGTGTTAGTCGCCCTAGCAACTTTCATTATTTTGTCCGCCGCAGGAGGCACGAAACTTTTTGCTACAATCTCATTTGCAACACTATCTCTAGCTCTATCAGGCATTTTACTTGAATGGATAAGGGGAACAAACTCTTGGCACAAAAGGGGTGACTCTTACATTCAAGGATACTTAAAGTTAGTCTCGAGAAATAGACCTCGATATGGAGGATACGTTGTTCACATCGGCATCATTATGCTAGCCTCAGGAATAACTGCCTCTTCATTTTATAGCGTTCAAAAGGATATCTTTATGAAACCCGGAGATGTAGCTTCATTAGGCAATTATACTTTCGCATATGTTGATGGAAACCGACAAAATTACACTAACAGAGAAGAATTCATAGCATCATTCCGTGTCTATAATGACCAATCAGTAGTGGATACTCTCGATGCGAAAAGGATATTCTATCCAGACTTTAAGATAGCGGCGACAATAGGCGCTATTAGGAGCACTCCCCTCGAAGATTTCTACATTGTGCCTTCAGAATTCAACGAGAATAACGAAGCAGTCTTCAGAGTTTTAATTAATCCAATGATTTGGTGGATGTGGGCTTCAGGTCCTGTCATATTTTTGGGGGTATTAATCGGGCTTTGGCCGAAACGACGCAGCCCTCCGACTCACATGAGGTTGCATGATATTCAATCTCAGGACATACAAGGCAATATACCATGATTCTGACAATTACAATTATACTGGCCATTTTACCCGCCGCTGCCATTTTGTACCCTTTTTTCAGAAAAAATAATCAATACATTTGGCAAGATGATGAAGGCTCCGAATTATCGTATTTGGAACGCCGCTGGGAGGTCGCTTCAAATGGTATCCGTGATGCAGAATTAGAACATTCACTTGGGAATATCGAAGAAAATGACTACATCTGGTTACGTCATGAATACGTGCAAGAAGCTATGGAAGTCATTCAATCAATGCAACTAGAAGTGGAACAAGAAACCGAAATGATTCGAGCTATAGAAATCCAGCTGTCTGATGTGAGCACAGATTCCCAAAGTAAAACGGATACTTCACTGGAACAGTCAGTGTGAGACATACGAATCAACAACGGATCAATGAAATTATGTCAAAATACAAAAGCTTGATTCTCCTCCCAATATTAATAGCACTGATATTTTCAAACTATGACAATCTATCAGCTCAAAATAATGTTTCTGAAGTTAAAGGACGCGTAATAAATGGCACCCAAAATGGAGAGCCTATCGCTGGAGCCTTAGTTACGCTACACCTTGAAGGTCCAGCGAGACACGATCATCTTGAGACATCTACTACAGAAGATGGATATTTCTACTTTACAGATGTGCCTGTAGAAAACAACTTAACCTACGGGGTATCAGTCGTCCACCAAGGTGCATTATATGGGACTGATTTTGATATTTTACAAAATCAGTCCGAAGCACACATCATACGGGTATATGAGTCTAAGCCTAATCAAGGGCTGTTAGATGTTGAGACAGCATCCATACTTTTTTCTTTCGCAGACAAAGCCTCTGAGACTGTCTCAGTATTGGAAATTATTCAAATTCGCAATAGTGGACCATACACATATGTTCCCTCAGGTAATGGCCCAATGGACCTCCTACGCTTCGGATTGCCTAATGGTACGACCGGACTGGAGCTAGATACCCAATTAATAGGAGCCGACATAATTCAAGTCGACAAAGGGTTTGCAATTTTAAGCCCGATTTCACCAGGTATTTATAACATAATGTATACTTACCATTTCCCCTATGAAAATACAAATTACGTATTCGAACGAACTCTTAGACTGGGGGCTCAGCATCTACGTATTTTATCTCCGAAGTCAACATTGTCTCTGAGTACCGATCGGCAGGGAACAACCAACCCGATAAAGATAGGAACTACTGACTATAACCTTATCGAATTTACCAATCTCCCTCCCGGGCACAAAATATCAATCTTACTGTCGGACCTGCCTGAATCCACACTTACGGATCAACTAAAGCAACACATTAGCAACATTCGCTGGGAGTTTCTGGCTCCTATTGTCCTCGTCGTCCTTTTTCTATCCGTAATATATATGGCCGTTACACAAAAGGGGTTGTCTCGACTGCAGCTTCGTCAGAAAAGTAACACATTGTCAGACGAAGAAAGACTCTTAATGAGACTTCTTTCCGATCTCGACAAATTGGTCGACTCAGGAGACCTAACTAGGAGGGGCTACAATCAAAGACGTCGAATAATAGAAGAAAAATTATCTCAACTACGAGATGATTAAGAGTATATGCTTTTATGTGGTGATGGATTCACTTTCCATCGCGTAAATATTGAACCAGAAGCCAACGCTCCCGCTCGTTCAACAACTTACTAAATTCGGGCATAGGTGAAGTAGAATCTCTACCTCTAAGTCTCATAGCAAGTCCTTGGCGTCCACCCCCGCTTATGAAACCAAACAATTCCCCGTCCGTGGAATTCAACGTAGCATCAGACGACAAGTTAGCAGGAAAAGGGCCTTTGTTATAGGCAGGTGTGCCATCACTCCTATTACTAGCCAGTTTCATTATCGGGCCTTCGCCATCCATGGTTGCACCATGACACACGAGGCAATTCAAATTATAAGATTTCTCCGCTTCATCGTGATCATAAGAATTCGATATTTCGTCCGGCATCGACAATTGTTTATATTCATCCATAGAGCCAGGAACTATCTCTGCACCAGTCACAGGAACCGAGTCAAGAGCAGGAAGTAGCCGTGGCCCTTCCTGAACTCTGTAGGAAGGTTGGAAATGCATTTCTGTCCACATCTCCACAGCATGGGGGCCTGTCTCGGGAAAGGCAGCCAATTCGAAACTTATCTCACCGCCTATATCCACTCGCCCGCTCTTAGTGTCGTAGCATCCTGCAGACAATAAGCAAACCGCAACAAAAAGTCCGGCAAGTAACCTATTAACATGCTTGAAATCTCGTAGTTGCAAGATATTCATGTAGCTAGTTATTCTCCCACCCACGCTTAATTTCACCCGCACCTGCATCGGTTAAAAGCTTTTCCGCAGGCTCCAGTTTGTCTTCTTCAGTAGTAACAGTAACTCCGATATAGCCTTCTGTGATTCTTTTGTCATATGCACCCATAAATAATCTAGGCAATCTTGATTCCAAAATTATACCAATTACAGCAAAAATTATTGCCCCGAGCATCGTCCCCTCATACATTATGATCGCCATGGGAGGAATGGAAAGAATAGGTTTACCCCCAGTCACCATAGGATAGGCCAATTGCGTCCCTGCAGTCAGAACAAGCCCTATAATAAAACCGCAGACCGCTCCAGTCAGTGGCCATCTAAACAACTTGTGCTTAGGCTCAGCCTCTCCAAATGTACCTTCTGGATATGGGGTACCTGTGATGACCTCATATTCATTGGTGCCATAGCCTGCCGCAGCCAACGCATCCATTGCATTAGCAGCATCATCTACCTGTTGCTCGGTGAACAACCCAAGAATACTTCTTTTTGCCATATTAAGGCCTCTTACTCCAATAATTTCAATTTTTGACTTACAACAATTCCTATGGTGTCTCTCTAATACTGGCAGGAACAGTTCTCCTACCAATTCGTATCTCATCTCTGAGTATCATACCTTCTTTCATATCGAAGATAGGAATCAATGGAAACACCTTTGCAAACAACAACATACCAAGCGATACAAACGCAAAGGTCTCACAAACTATCAATATTTCTACAAGACTTGGCGTGTAGGAACCCCAATCAAATTCAAATGGCTGCCTTCTTGCCAGCCCAGGTATGATTATTAAGAATCGTTCCAACCACATACCAATGTTCACCAATATAGTGGTAATGAACATCCACATAGGGCTACGTCTCACACTTTTGAAAAGCCACATAGGAACTGGTATGAAGTACGACGTAAGCAAAAATATCACGAAAAGCCACCAGAATGGATTTTGAAACACCTGTAACTCTCGCATAGCTATTTCCGGCGACTCCAAGGTATATAACGCAAATACCCATTCCAAAAAGAAGAAGAAAAACCAAGTCGTAGACACAACAATCAACAATCGGCCTATCGCATCAAAGTGATCAGGCCTAATATATCTATCAGCTTTATAGAGCCAAACGACCAATGCCATTATCATTGCTACAGCAGATACACCGGAATGTATCGCGCCTATGATGAAATATGGAGCAAATATCGTCGAATGCCAACCTTCAACCCCAATCGCCACTGCGAAATCCCAGGAGACTATGCTGTGAACCGACACAAAGACTGGCAAGACTAAAGCTGACAACAAAATCCCCGCAATTCCCTGGAGCTTCCATTGTCTGGGAGTGCCTCTAAACCCAAGGCAAAGTATTCCGTAGACAGTCGGCGCATATTTACCTGTTGCTCTATCCCTGACCACAGCCAGATCCGGCAGCAAAGCAACATATACAAAAAGCGAACTGCCTATCAAGTATGTCATCACCGCACTAGGATCCCACACAAACGGAGACCTGACATTCATAAATAATCCACGTGAGAAGTCGTATGGGTATACCCAAAACAACCTCCAAGGCCTCCCTACGTGGAACATTATGTTAGATAACGCGGCAACCAGTGAAAACAGCGTCATAACTTCAGCAGCTCTAGTGATTGGTCGTCTCCACTCCGCCTGCGTGAGCCTGAGGATTGCAGATATCATAATGCCCGCGTGACTAATGCCAATCCAAAAAACGAAGTTAGTGATATAAAATCCCCACATAACGGGCCTGTTTAACCCCGTTACTCCCATACCCCAATAAAGCTCGTAGCCGTAAGCCGCCAACCCAATGAAAATCACTAATAACAAAAATCCAACGGCACCATACCACCACTTTGGCATCCCTAGAACGGGTGCACACAGGTCATCGTTAATTTCTTTTTGAGTTAGCTGGACATGTTCCTGCATCTAGTCCTTAATCCACTCCAAATTTAATCCAAGACTATCTTGGTTTTCCTAGCACGAATACCTCCGTGCGATGATATGCTTTATGTACTTTATACAACATCAATTCTTTTTGTTCCCATATGCTAACGGGCGGGATCAGACGCGCAAAAATTAAGTAGAAAAATACGGCCCCGCCAATCACTCCTAAAATAATGAAAATGTCAGGCAGGCCCGGCATGTGGACTTTAGGTATAGCGTCCATATCCATGAAATGCTTATGAACATGAGCGTCCCCAATGCCAGGGACAGAATAGGCCGCCACATAGTATCGTAATTTGTCAAAAAACACTCCAAATAAAACAGCGACTGACATAATGGTTGGACCCCAGATACTCTTCCTCACAGGATTCCATACCATAACGAATAGAGGAGCCAAAAAGCTCAATACAAAACCGGCGAGGAAGGAAATCAAATAGGGACCCACCATCAGAAGTTCCAAGACCGCCTGTTCACTAGGCTTTTTCCCATACCAAAACACATTAAAACTCGAAAACCAGAACCAGAACCATAACAGTGAAAGAGCAAATAGCAATTTGCTCAACCCCCAGAATTGCTCCAGCGTTATGTACTCCTTGTAACCACCAAATTGTCTCATAAATATCATAGACAATATCACAGTGGCGACCCCTGCTTGTAAAGCGTTAGCAGCGTGAGTAATTGGAAATAGAGCGTCTATCCATCCAGGAACAAGAACGATTAGGAAATCCATCGTTACTAAAAAGTGGACGAAAATCAGCATCATGAAATAAAAGGCGCCTATTATTCCCATTCGATGATGCAACATATTCCACTGACCTGTAGTTCCCACCCAATTACCTGATAATTTGGCGGCAAATTTCTGACGAAAGCCTGTACTATGCTCTCTCATTAGTGCCAGATCGGGCATGGCTGAGAGCCACAACAACACAAACCCCACTATTACCAGGCCTAATATGGCCAGCGCCGCCCATATGTGAGGTGTATATATTGGGACTTGGCTATACACGGGATCATCAGGATCGAAAAACCACAAACTCCTCCTGCCGTCGTTCAGAGGTGGTAATATCCATAGCATCGGTATAAAAAGAAGTAAACTGAATAAACCAGCTGCGGACCATAGCTCTGCAGCCCGAGATATAGGACGTCTCCAATGTGCATTCGCAATTCTAGGAGCGATAGCTATCATTGGGGCAGCAGATGCAGTGGAGAGTATGAAGGCAAACATCAAAGCATAATAGCCCCAGACTACACGATCGTCCATTCCATTTGCCAATCTCATAGCAAATCCCACCACACCTAGCAGTAAAAGCAATCCGGCTGCAACGACACCACTTATCCATTTGTCGCTAGCTTTTGTATGCTTGGTTATGAGGTCACTTACTACCTCTTCTTGGGTAGTAAAAGGTACGTATTGACCTTCTCCGTGACCTTGATGAGATTTGACATCAACGTGACTAGCCATGTGCCTCCACTTCCTCGGCCGAAGGATCAACCTTCTTCAAATATATTACATTAGGATGAGTCCCAAGGCTATCAAGCATATGATAACCTCTTCCCCCGTGATGAGAATCTCCATGCCCCCCATGCCCTTCTAAATGCTCTGCTGCTTCCTCTCCAAGATGCCCATTCAAGTCGCCAAATTTCAAAGCCTGAGTTGGACATGCATTGACGCATGCAGGACTCAATGCTCTATTGTCTTCCTCTAATTCAGTCCCTTCCCGATCAGAGTCCCTAGTTGAACGCCTGATCCGCTGTATGCAGAAGGTACATTTTTCCATTATCCCCCTACTGCGAACAGTAACGTCAGGATTAAGTTGATTTTTCAAACTCTCAGGCCATGTAGGCTCCCAAAAATTAAAGTATCGTGCCTGGTAGGGGCAGTTGTTTGCACAAAACCTAGTTCCAATACACCGATTGTAAACTTGCACATTCAAACCTTCACTGTTGTGGTAAGTGGCATACACGGGACATACAGGTTCGCAAGGCGCCTCGTCACAATGTTGGCAGAAAACCGGCAAAAATCTTGCCTTGACGTCTGGGAATTCACCCTCCCATACTCGTTCTATTCGTATCCACTCTATCGCCCGCCTCTGAGTAAAATGACCTTCCTCATTGATAGGCACATTATTCTCAGACTGACATGCGACAACACAGGCCTGACATCCAGTGCATTTGTCTATGTCGACAACCATGCCCCATTTTTGATCTGCCATGTCTGTCCCCTGCCTTTCTAGCAAGTTTTGATTCCTGGATATTTCTTTAACTATCCAGTGGAGTTATCTTGATAATGAGTTGTTCTTCATCCCTAGGTGGCTCTGAATAGGTATTTTCTAACTTGGACACAGGTTCGGATCTTCCGACTCTACTAATATTAACCTTGGTACTAGCCCATGCCAACGCTCCGGAAGCGCTGTCAATATTTGCCTCCAAAATCGCATAAATGTTCGATCCTCTGTCTTTCGCGTACCGCCCACCAGCTCTATGTCCTTGTCCAACCGGCACACCAACTGTCAAAGGTGGCGCTCCTGGATTTGGCACTGCAAGAGCTTCAATGCTTCCGACCGAAGAAGATATCTCTATAACATCCCCTTCCTCTATGCCCATTCTCTCAGCATCTTTCATATTAATCTCTACCCACGTCTGCCAAGTCACAGTAGAAATGGGATCAGGAGTCGCTTGAAGCCAAGGTATACTTGCCCCACTACCATCTCCTATGCCTGTAGTGGTAAAGGGAATCAAATGAAATTCTCCTCCACCAAAAACTGGATCTTGAGGTTCAGAAAGAATAGGAATTGTAGAAACATTATCTGCTATCGCCGCTGTATCCCACCAACCACCTCTCTGTAACAATCCATTCCAAAATCCTGCGAAACTATCTGACCGAACCGAACCGCTGTTGCTATCATATAGTTCTCTCACACTGTTTTTGACAACATCCTGGAAATTCTCAGCATCCAGACCCAAATCTATTTCAAGCTCTGAAGCTAAACTAATTAGAACATCACCAAAGTTCCGGGTACCTAGCTGTGAGCCGCGAGACTCAAAGAAAGGTCGCACTACAGGCTGTTGTATACCTAGTACTTGGTATCCCGGTCCAATATCAGGTATATCGCTCCCCCAATCTTCGAGATAATTATGTTCGGGAAGAACTAGATCTGACATTGATGTAGTGTCGTCCATAAAACCTGAAAAACTGACTAATAACGTCACGTCAAATAAAGAGTCTTTAAACCCAGAGGAGTCTGAAAGACCATGCCAAACATCTGCATTCCTCACCATCAGAGCACCAACTGAACCAGCCTTCATGTCTCCAACAAGTCTCTGAAAGTCCAGGAAGGAATCAACCCTTGGAACCACTGGCACATCCTCAAACACAGGTGCCGGATTAAATACAACCCCACCTGGATTATTTACACTGCCAACCAAATAGTTTAGAGCGTATAT
>CAZQPS010000023.1:0-53189 GCA_964595285.1 uncultured Dehalococcoidia bacterium
AGGAAGAGAGAAATCAATATGGCTCAAATGAATCGCGCTCAGCTAGATACTTTTTTAATAGACAGTGACCACCTTATGAAACTTGCTACACTCACCCCTGATGGTACCCCCTATGTAAATCCCATCTGGTACGACTATGATGGGACTACATTCCTTATAGCCGGACGCCGAAAGGCAAGATGGGTTGAAAACATAGCAGCAAACCCTCAGGTCTCATTCTGCATCGACACATGCAACCCGCCTTATAGCCGTGTCATTGTTGAAGGCACAGCGGTAATAGAAGACCCTGCCTGGCTAGGTAAATGGGAACATTGGGCAATACGATATCTAGGCGAAACTGCAGGGCATAATTATTATGAAGAAACCAAGGCGACTCCCCGGGCCCTGATTCGTATAAACCCAGAAGTAATCACATCATGGGCAGGCCCAGGATGGCATGCTCGCTATGAAGAGTAGTTATAGCACGATAAGAATACAGTCCTGATACCCTTACTTTGAAGATAAATTGAATACGCCAGATTTACAAATCGAAGCCACTCGGTTGGCAAATGAAGAAGCAGAACATGCAAAAAGAGACCTTTGTGAATATATGGCTAAATTTGTTTAGAAATCAAAACTGATGCCATGGCAATTTTTTAGAATGTTAGAGATACCTTAAGTGCTCCATCATCCTTGGAATAGGCGAGGTCAAATGCCTCCTGTACATCAGTTATGGGAAACTGATGTGTAACGAACGGTGACATGTCAATGTCGCCTCGTCTTATATAATCAACTGCAAGTCTAAAATCAGGGAGCCCATCCACATCCTGCGCACCAAATGTGGCGTACACATTTAAACGCTTTCTAAAGAATGTGTCCCAATCAAATGGCACTTTGTCCATCGTGGGTGGAAGACCAAACAAAGCTACAGTACCTAAAGCTTTCGTCATCGCTATGGCCTGATTGAGTGTATCGACACTTCCAACACCTTCTACCACTAAGTCCGCACCATTCCCATCTGTTAAATCCATAACTGCGTCTACAGCCCTTTGTCCCACAACATCTACAATATCGTCAGCACCCATCGTCCTGCCCGCTTGCCGCCTATTGGCCACAGGCTCAATCACTATGATACGCTGAGCTCCAAGACGCCGAAGCATAAAATCGTGGAACAGTCCTACAGACCCCTGACCCACAACCACTACTGTTTTACCTAGCACTTCTGGAAGTTTGCGAGCGCCAAACACCACGGTCCCCAATTGTTGGGCCATCAACAAATGAGGTATGGGAACCCCATCGGGCATTTTCAAAAGAAATTTAGGATCTATTAATTGGTAACCAGCAAAAGTTTTAGACTCATAAATATTAGGAACCGTTAAAACCAGATCTCCTTTTACAAAATCCTCCACACTAGATTCGACTACATAGCCAATTCCTTCGTGACCAGGATACCCATGGGGAAGCGGAAAGTCATAAGCGTTCCAGCCCATATACACTACATGTAGGTCACTTCCACAAATTGAAGCCATCTCGGTTTTAACCAAAACTTTCCCAGGCTCCATTACAGGTATAGAAATATCATCACATTGAAGCTTGCCAAGATCAATGGCTAAAGCCGCTGGCATATTACCCATGCTAAGCACCAACCTACTTTATCTTTAATTCATCAATCAAAATTCTCTATCATATAGGCCGACTCGTCAAGCTATGTGCCAGAAAAAGGAGAAGAAACTATGAGTTATTTCATTTCAAAGCACGTTTATTTAAGGAAGGGCTATTACAGCAGCTTAATCATGGTCGTATCGGTGTTTTTCGGGTCATCAAGCCTAATTGCCGGCGCATCCGCCAGTCACTATTTAGGGGATTTTCTTGATGCAAGAGATTTAGAAATATTTGAAACGGCTGTACGATTTCAAATGTATCATTCAATAATCCTACTTATTATAGGTAGCTTGCACACCATAGGTAGAAAGATCAATATATTGAAACTTGGGCTACTAGAGGTCGCTGCTACATTTGTAGGCGTCGGAATAATTATGTTCAGCGGAAGTTTATATATTCTAGCTATAACGGACTCTGTCAACTGGATCGGACCTCTAACCCCACTGGGTGGAGTTCTACTTATCATTGGTTGGTTTTGCTTGGCCTTAGCAGCATTTAATTCGTATTCAAAAATCGAATTAGCCGGCACCTAGGATTTTAGCAGGATTATATTTGACCAAAAGAGACACTTCTGCTTCTGACATGCCCTCAGCTAACATTGAAGCAATAGCCATTCTCATGCCTTCTACGGGAGTAGGATTCATCCACTGGCCCAAATCAGTACTGATAATACAGTGTTCAATTCCTACCTTCCCTAGCATTTTCGCGAAGTCGGTGACTGACAATTTTGTGTCGGACGGCATGCAAGACAAAAATGTATACTCCAAACGTGCGCCAAGGCTTATCATCTCCATCTGCTCGTCAAGGGAAGCGGAAAGTGAAGAATTACTAGCGATCATATTGGTAATACCAAAAGATCGAGCGGTTTCAAATAACTGAATTGTTTCTGAAGGTGAAATATCACCGGATGCAAGCACCATATCGTTGTCCTTGATTACCTTAAGCATTGTCCTTACATTACGATTAATCTCTCCAGCATCATCTAAAAGTGGCCTATTAGGGTTTGAGCCTTCTTCATCTCTGTCCCAATTTGACTCATAATCAGAAAGCCAAACTATTTTCGTGCCCAACTTGCCCGCCGTTTGCACTGCACTAGGATTCAAACCGCCTACAGAATGATTTAGAGTAATGGCCCCATAAACATTTAGCCCTGGATACATCTGACCTAAAACATAAGCAAGAGAGGTTGTAGGATAATAATTGGATTTAAGAACCAGGCCTGCCATTTCAGCTTCATAGGCCTCACGGGCTACCTCTAAGACATCCAATCTTCTCTCTTCAATATCTGGAGCCGCGTGAACATGCAGATCGTAACTACCTTTAAGTATTTGTTCAATTGTGGAATTCATGTATCCTTGCATCCGTTCTAAAAACCTTCTTTAAGATAAGTAAGTATCTTTAATATAATCAGGAAACTCCATCATATTCAAATGATTTCGTAATCATCAAGGCACTCACGTAGATTCTTCATTTTCATTTCACATAGATCACCGAAAAACATTGTTCTATTAGACTACGCACCGCCTCGCGCGCTAGTGTACAATATAGATAGATCGTCTACAATGAAACTATTAACCTGCCCGTAGGACTTGCAATCAGGAGTTAACTTGTTAAATAAGCTAGGAAAAATTACATCCATTTCCCAGAATCAGGAAGGCCTTGATGTGCCGCCCGGACAATTCGTAACCAAAAAATTTCCTATCCTGACCTACGGTTCTGTCCCCACTATAAACTTGGAAACCTGGCGCTTCAGGATTTTTGGACTAGTAAGAGAAGAGGTTTCACTCAATTGGCACGAATTTAACGAACTGCCAAAAGTAGAACTCGAATCAGAATTTCACTGCGTAACCCAATGGAGCAAACTCGAAAACACGTGGGAAGGGGTACTTTTAAACGATATTCTCCAATTGGTGAATCCATTGGACAATGCCAATTTTGCAATGATTCACTGTTATGGCACCTACAGCACCAATCTTCCAATGAGTGTAGCAACTGATGAAGACGTCCTTTTTGCATACAAACACGACGGAGAGATAATCTCCCCCGATCATGGCTGGCCACTGCGTTTCGTTGTACCAAAGAGATACGGTTGGAAAAGTGCAAAATGGGTAAACGGATTAGAATTAATGGAGCATGACAAGCCTGGGTTTTGGGAGTCAAGAGGATACCACAACGAAGGGGACCCTTGGAAAGAGGAGCGGTGGTGGGATAGTTTGACATGAACACCAAAATATAACGCCGCCATCGTGCTACCATTTACTATCCTCAAAGACGAAATGAGAACACGATACGGTCAGTCCAAGCAACTTGTAAATTCCCATAAATAATGGATTTCAAGACTCTATAGATCCTTCTCTCCACAAGGGTTATAAGGAAAGATTCTTTCCCTTTGCTGCCCATTTGATCCCGCATTTCCAAACAAACCAGATGTGACCTCTATTAAATCATACACCTTGACATACTTCGTATCAATGTGACAGAATTATGTAAGCGATGAGTATTAGCAGCTTTATATGAAGAATCCCAGCAACAACCATTGTGTTGGCTGTTTATATCATCCCTGACTATTTATAATCTCGTCTCAAACCAATCAGGGGACCGAACTATGAGGCAAAGAAGAATTCAAGATGAAGACGTGGAAGGTGTATATATCATAAGCGTGGCTGCTCGTATTTTAGAAATGCATCCACAAACTTTGAGAAAATACGAAAGAGTGGGCCTTGTACGTCCTTCGAGGACTGTTGGCATGCTCAGGCTATATTCTGAAGAAGATGTTGCTAGATTACGGCTAATAAAACATCTTGTCGGCGAACTAGGCTTAAACTTAGCAGGTGTTCAATTAGCACTGGGCTTATTCAACGGTTTGTTAAATATGAAAAGGGCGGTCAATCAACTCCAAGGCCCTAGGCTTAAGCAATCTTTGAACCAGAGTTTAGATGAAATGCTTGAGCTATTACATGCCAGATTGAGATAATGTTGTGGTTGGAGGTTCCGTAAAAGGATGAGCAATCGAGATAATCTAGAGGAAATGCCTCAGGAAACAGACATATCCCTGGATCCGACAAGCGAACAAGAAGATCCGTTAGCATCTCATAACCCTCTAGGGGAATATGATGAGTCCGAACCATTGGTAGTCGAACTACATGAGACCAGGAAGGAACGGGATAATTTTAAATCTATCGCCCAACGTGCCCAAGCGGACCTGATAAATTACAGAGCACGAGCGCTAGATGAAAAAAATGAAGCAATTAAAAACACCACCATAGAACTATTAAAGAAGATTTTAAGTGTGGTGGACGATCTGGAGCGTGCCATTAATCTTATACCCCACGAAGCTGTATCACCAGGATGGATTGAAGGACTTGAATTAGTGCAACGTAATCTGAGTTCAACATTAAATTCTGAGGGAGTCAAACGCTTGGACTCTCTAAACAACATTTTCGATCCAAGAGTACATGAAGCACTATCCTACCAAGAATCTGAAGAATTCGATGAAGGCATAGTAGTAGAGGTCTTCAGGGAAGGCTATGAGCTAAATGGGAAAATTATTAGGGCCGCTCAAGTGATAGTTTCAAAATCAATAAATAGGGATTCCCAGGGAATCTAATCTAAGATCAAATCAGGAGACACTGTAATGGCTAAAATCCTCGGAATAGACTTAGGAACCACCAATTCAGCGATGGCCGTCGTGGAAGCCGGCGAACCTAGAATTTCGGAGAACTCTGAAGGGGGACGTACTACACCTTCAGTTGTCGCACTTAATTCGAGAACTGGCGAACGCTACGTGGGAATGACAGCGAAACGCCAAGCAGTCACTAACCCAGAAAACACTATTTATTCGGTAAAACGTCTCATGGGGCGCAGGTTCGCAGATGAAAGTGTTGTTCAAGACTTGCCCCTTCTTTCATATGAGGTAGTGAAGCATGACAATAATGATGCTTATGTAAAAATGGGTGACAGAAACTACGCTCCTCCTGAAATTTCAGCTATGGTGCTACAGAAACTAAAGCAGGATGCAGAAGCAAAACTAAATGAAACTATAACGCAGGCCGTAATCACGGTACCGGCGTATTTCAACGACAGTCAAAGAAACGCGACTAAGGACGCAGGACGCATAGCCGGGCTCGAGGTTCTGAGAATATTAAATGAGCCTACAGCGGCTGCCTTAGCTTATGGATTAGATAAGCAATCTGATGAAACGATAGCAGTTTATGATCTTGGCGGAGGTACGTTCGACATAACTATTCTTCAAATAGGCGATGGAGTTTTTGAAGTCAAAGCCACCAATGGCGATACTCATCTCGGAGGCGACGATTTTGATCAGCGAATCGTCGATTGGATATCAGAAGAATTCAAAAAAGAACAAGGTATAGATCTCAAGCAAGATAACATGGCCCTCCAAAGACTAAAAGAAGCTGCCGAGCGAGCCAAGATTGAATTATCCACACTTATGCAAACGGAAATAAATTTACCCTTCATAACTGCAGACGCTACTGGGCCCAAACACATGGTCATGACCCTGACTAGAGCCAAACTAGAACAATTAGTGGAGGACTTGATTAGGCGTTCTGTAGAGCCTTGTAAGCAAGCGTTATCTGACGCAGGAATATCAGCGAGTGAAATAGACGAGATAGTTATGGTTGGCGGAATGACTCGTATGCCTAAGGTAGTAGAAATCACCCAAGAACTCTTCGGCAAAGAGCCTCATCAAGGCGTTAATCCTGATGAGGTCGTAGCTATGGGAGCAGCCATCCAAGCAGGCGTCCTACAAGGAGAAGTACAAGATCTCTTACTACTGGACGTCACCCCGCTAAGTTTGGGTATCGAAACCCTTGGAGGAGTGTCTACAACACTAATAGAACGTAACACTACAATCCCAACTTCCAAAAGTGAGACGTTTAGCACTGCAGCTGACAATCAGCCAAGTGTAGAAGTTCATGTTGTTCAAGGTGAGCGTAGTATGGCTTCCGAAAACAAAAGTATAGGAAGATTCATGCTAGACGGTATCTTGCCAGCTCCTCGTGGGGTTCCACAGATCTCAGTCACATTTGACATTGACGCCAACGGCATACTGAACGTTTCTGCCAAAGATACTGGCACCGGTAAGGAGCAACGTATAACTATTACGGCTAGTTCCGGACTAAGTGAAAATGAAATAGAAGATATGGTACGGGACGCTGAACAGCATGCAGACGAAGACCAAAAGCGAAGAGATCAAGTGCAAGCGCAAAATACCATGGATAATCTCATTTATACTGCTCAAAAATTATTGGATGATAACAGTGACACAATCCCAGAAGATATTAAAGCCAACATAACAGATAAGATTAGCTCAGCTAAAGCCGCTATTGAAGTCGGGGACGCAGACCAAATTCAAACCGCTTCTGACGAATTGCAAGAGGCACTCCAAAAAGCCGGTGAAGCTGTATATTCTCAAAGCGGATCGAACGACGATCTAGGATCTGAAGGTACGGATTCTCAGTCGCCCAAGGAAAAAGCCGATGATGGAGATACAGTAGAAGGGGAATTTCGAGAAGTATAAAGTTTCTTTCGTTCAATACCTTTAATAAAGAACGGGCCGCTTGTTGACAAGCGGCCCGTTCTTTATTAGATCCACAATTACTATTTCACAATGATCACCGTTTGGTGAATTGTTTTGCTTTTCTGGCCTTTTTAAGCCCGTACTTCCGTCTTTCTTTAACTCTTGGATCGCGTGTTAGTAATCCCGCTCTTTTAAGTGGGGTGCGGAGATTGGGATCTGCAATCTGCAGTGCTCTCGCTATCCCATGCCTTATGGCTCCTGCTTGACCTGTTATACCCCCACCACTAACTTTAGCTACAACTCGAAAACGACCTTGGGTATCAGACGTTCTAAATGGTTCATTTATCACTCGTTGCCAGTTTTCCCACGGAAAAGCCTCTTCAATCGGTTTGCCATTAACCACAACAGGCCCTTTTTCCATATACAGCCTCACCCTGGCAATAGCATTTTTGCGCCTACCTGTGGCATAGTAGTATTGTTGTTGAGTCGTCAATTAAGCTCCCTCCGGTTACTAAACATCATGTGACATTACCTTTTATCTGAGCCTCATGTGGATGATCTGGGCCAGCATACACTTTCATCCGAGCTAGCATATGACGACCAAGGGCATTCTTGGGCAGCATACCCTTCACGGAATGTTTTATAGCACGCGTTGGATCTCTCTCCAGGACCTGTTCCAACGTCCTCTCTTTTAAACCTCCGTGATACCCACTGTGCTTATAGTACATCTTTTGGGCACGTTTGTTGCCAGTAACATGAATCTTTTCTGCATTTACTACTATTACGTAATCCCCCGTATTCAGATGGGGAACATATATAGGTTTATGCTTGCCCTGTAGCAACACGGCGATTTCAGATGAAAGCCTTCCCAATGTCTTATTCTCAGCATCTATTAGATGCCACTCAGGCGTCAATTCAGATGCCTTTGTCTGATATGCTTTGTATCCTGTTGCCATGGTTCTATTCACCAACTCTCGGAGGAAAATCTTTGTATTCTACACTTACCAATTTAAGACCCTGCGGAGGCAAACTATGAGCTATCCCTTCAACCCCATTACCCTCAATCATACCTCTAACAACACTAGGCTCAAGTTTCCCTCTTCCCACATCCAGAATTGCTCCCGCCATTCGCCTAACCTGATGTGGAAGGAAGGCGTTCCCTTGAATCTCTAATTCTAAAATGTCACCGTAATCCTTCATTTCTATTTTATATATTCTTCTAACTGTACTGGCGTCTTTGCTCTCTAGTGGACCAGCAAACCGTTTGAAGTCATGACAGCCTTTGAATGATAAAGCAGTTGTTCTCATCTTTTCTATATCGATATCTACAGGTATCCTATGACTAGTCGTTCTCCTAATGGGAGAACGAGTACGACTCCTAAAAAACGAGTATACATACGTGCGACTTAAGGCTTCTCTACGTGGATCAAAAGTCTGTGACACAACGTGTGCATCTTTGACAGCTATATCTGAAGGGAGAAAGTGATTTAGCCCCCTACGAACATCAATACACGTTAGCCCACTTACAAGTTCAAAACATACTACCTGACCTAGAGCATGTACACGAGCATCTGTCCTACCAGCAGCCTTGACTCTAACTCGTTCTCCAGTGAGAGCTTTTATTGATTTTTCAAGTTCCTCCTGTATTGTGGGGACATCCTTCTGATATTGGAACCCACAATAGTTAGTACCGTCATATTCCAAAACTACTGCCAGTTTCATCCTGGCATCCCTCAAATCTATATTTCTATGATGGCATTAACTCGATCATGGCCATCATAGCTGCATCACCCTTCCTAGGCGCCATTTTTATCACCCGGGTATAGCCCCCATTTCGATCCTCATAACGCTCTGAGAGCTCGGAAAACACTTTACGCACAGCACTTTTTTGAGTCAAGACGCCCGCACACCTGCGCCTATCGTGGAGGGTACCTGCTTTGCCATAACTTATAATTTTTTCAGCCATCCTACGAACTTCTTTGGCCTTAGCCTCGGTCGTCGTAACCGACTCGTGTTCGATCAAATCAGTCACCATACCCCTCAGCATTGCTAGTCTATGTGATGTGGGTCGGCCAAGTTTTCGACCGGCCAATTTATGTCTCATGATATTGCCTGCACCGTTCTCTAAATTTTTCTCCGCCAGCCAAACTCATCGTCAAGCTCGTATATAATTCCGATGAAAATTCTCACTCTTCTACTACCTCTGTTCCGGTGTCTGGTTCTTCTGCAACCACAGCCGGATCCAAGTCAGGGGGGAGTAGATCCATTTCCCTTAACTTATCAAATAATTCAGTGTAAGACTTCTCACCAAAATTCCTTATCGCGAGGAGCTCTGATTTATTCATTTCAAGAACCTCACCAACCTTATTGATCCCAGCTCTTTTAAGGCAGTTCAGGGTCCTTGAAGATAAATCAAGACGCTCCACCTGAACGTTATATTGCTTAGGCTCTATACTCGGGATCTTAGGCATTGAATCGGGGTCGTCAGATTCCATCTGTAACTTTGCAAACATGAAGAACTTGTTCATCAGGAGATCACCCGCTTGCCTCACTGCAACCACAGGATCTATAGAACCATCGGTCCAGACTTCTATAACCAGTCTCTCGAAGTCAGTTCTCTGTCCAACTCTAGTATTTTCTACCTTAAAATTCACTTTCCTAACTGGCGTGTATACAGCATCCACAGGAAGAACACCAATTGGCTGTCCCTCCGAGTTTCCTGCCACGTCATAACCAACCCCTCTCTCCACGTTAAACTCCACAGCTAATTTAGCTTCTGAAGAATCAAGTGTTGCAAGGTGCAGTTCAGGATTCACGACTTCAAAATCAGAAGATGCCATGATGTCAGCAGCACTCACTTCGCCTTCACCAGCAACTTCTAATCTCAACTTACCAGGCCGGTCCACCTCTGACCGCAAACGGATGCCCTTAACATTCAGGAGGAACTCTGACACTTCCTCCTTTACATGAGGTATCGTGCCATACTCGTGCAAAACACCCTCTATCTTAATCCACGTAACCGCAGTGCCCTGCAAAGAACTATATAGCACCCGTCTCAGTGGATTGCCAAGAGTCATGCCGTATCCCTGCTCTAAGGGCTCTATAGCGAACTTGCCATATCTATCATCCGCATCCAATACGGAGATCTGAGGAAGAGGAATCTGTTCCTCTTCTTCCTCTGCTTCTGGCGTGGCAAATGTTTGTAGTTCTATCACCATGTAGACATACCCCTACCTAAATTATTACGAAATATCCAAGTTTAACTATTTAGAATAAAACTCCACTATCAGCCTGGAGTCAATCCCAGTCTCAATATCATCAGGCTGCGGGAAATTCGCGACTTCTCCCTTTAAAGTCGGAACATCCAAGCTCAGCCACAACGGTACAGGTCGCTTTGGAAGCCCATCAGTAAACGTCTCAATATATTCGGGTACAGACCCATTCACGCGCTTCCAACTAATTACGTCCCCTTTATTCACAAGAAAAGAAGCAATATCCATACGCTTCCCATTCACGAAAAAATGGCCGTGGTTGACCAGTTGCCTAGCTTGCCTCCGAGAATCTGCAAAAGCAAGTCTATATATTACGTTATCTAATCGCCTCTCTAGCAATTGAAGTAATACATCACCAGTAACCCCTTCATCTTCTCTAGCCATATCAAAGTACTTCCTGAATTGCCTCTCTAGTACTCCGTAAGTGAACCTAGCCTTCTGTTTTTCCCTCAACTGAAGGGCCCAGTCAGAAGACCTTCTCCTCCTAGGCACAGTGTTCCCCGGAGGTCGACGACGCTTCTCTATAGCGCACCTAGGGCTATAGCATCGTTCGCCTTTGAGGAACAATTTTTCCCCTATTCTGCGGCATTGCCGGCATACTGCATCCGTATATCGTGCCATTAGATTAGTATCTAGTCCTCCGATTTTTTCTTAAAATCCAATTAATTCTTTACACTGTATGTACTGAATGACCCAATACATTACATTATATCCCATTACACGCGCCTTCGTTTACGGGGGCGTGTTCCATTGTGAGGTATGGGAGTCACATCCCTGATACTCGTAACCAATAGCCCAGCACTCTGAAGTGCACGAATGGCCGCCTCACGACCAGCACCTGGGCCTCGGACAAATATCTGAACTTGACGCAAGCCTTGATCCATGCCTTTACGAGCTGCATCTTCGGCCGCTCGCTGCGCGGCGAACGCTGTAGATTTCCTAGAACCTTTAAATCCAACAGTCCCCGCACTCCCCCAAGCGAGCACTTCTCCTGAAGGATCCGTAAGAGTTATAATAGTATTATTAAATGTAGACTGGATAAAAGCCTTTCCTACTGGCACAGATCTTCTTTCGCGTCTACGTGTTCTTGGTCTCCTTGGCATTATATCTACTTCCTACACAATCTATTTCATAGTTCGTCGACGACCGGCAACAGTCTGTCTACGACCACGTTTGGTCCTACCATTCGTCTTGGTCCTTTGTCCCCTTGAAGGTAATCCTCTTCTATGTCTCAAGCCCCTGTAAGTACCTATATCTATAAGCCGTCTTATATTCAGGTTGACCTCTCTGCGGAGATCTCCTTCCACGACCTTCTCTTTATCGACGATCTCACGAATTCTATTCAGATCCTGATCATCTAAATCGCTTACCCTGGGGTTATCCAGCACACCTGCTCTATCTAAGACATCACGTGCCTGAGTTGGACCGATCCCATATATACTACGTAGGGCAATCTCAACTCTTTTATTGTCTGGAATATTTACGCCTGAAACGATTGCCATACTGTCTCCTTAATAAATACCACCGCTGTCTACTTATCCTTGCCTTTGTTTGTGGCGTGCATTCTCACAGATAATCATGACCTTCCTGTGGCGTCTTATTACCCTACATTTTGCACATCTCTTCTTTACAGAAGCCGAAACTTTCATTTTCTAGTCCAATACTTTAATAATTTCATTTCAACCATTCTATATTATGCTAAATCGCCGGCTTAAAATATAAATCCCTCCGGCGACGTCAACACTTCAACCCCGTTTGCCGTCAGAGCAACAGTATCTTCAAAATGTGCAGATAAACTTCCATCAGCAGTCACAACTGTCCAACCGTCTTCAAGCTGTTCTGTCTGCCATCCACCTATATTAAGCATTGGCTCTATAGCCAAAGTCATTCCTTCTCTTAGCGAGGGCCCCTTACCCTTTTCTCCATAGTTGGGGACTTGAGGCTCTTCATGAAGAGCTCTCCCTATTCCATGCCCAACGTATTGTCTAACTACTGAATACCCAGCTCCTTCCGCATAAGTCTGCACCGCATTAGAAATATCCCCTATGCGATTACCTGAAACCACTTCTTGAATTCCGCGTTTCAGAGCCTCACGAGTATTATCTATAAGTTTTTGGGCTTCTTCAGATACACTACCAACCCCAATTGTAAACGCGCTATCACCATGAAAGCCATCAACAATAGCGCCAAAATCTACACTTAGTATGTCACCATCACGCAATTTCCGACTGCGCGGAATACCATGAACGATTTCTTCATTTATAGAAGCGCATATTGTCGCAGGAAACGGCACCGGCCCTCCAGCCGTATAACCTTTAAAAGATGGGACTGCACCCATGCCAATAATCGTCTCTTCCGCAACAATGTCAAGCTCCTGCGTTGTTACTCCTGGACGCACAGCCTCCTGCACCCGTTTCTTTGCCTCCGAAACGACCACTCCTGCCCTCCGCATGAAATCCAATTCACGACCAGATTTTATTGTTATCCCAGCGGGACCTCTCCCTGTTAAAATCATATTTTACTTCTAAATTAGCCTCACGAGAATTTTGGCGTCCCCCTATTATATTAAAAATCCCCATCTTTTTGAATATATTTACGCATTTTATATTTTCAGCTGAGAGCCTTTAGAAGAGATTCTCCTATAACTTCTATATCACCCTCTCCGTTAATCTCCCTTAGAATATTGCTCTTTCTATAATATTCTACCAAGGGGGCCGTTTCCTCAAAATACACGCCTAGTCTAGTACGAACGACTTCTGGCTTATCGTCACTTCTTTGATATAAACTTCCTCCACAAAAATCGCATACACCATTCCGGGTGGGAGCTGAGTACTTTACATGGAAAGGGCTTTGGCAGTTGGCACATATGAACCTACCAGATAGTCTTTCCACAAGTTCCTCTTCATTAACATTAATATATAAAACTCTGTCTAATGATCCTGACCTATTAAGCTCCCTGTCTAAAGATTCCGCTTGATTAAGGGTTCTAGGAAATCCATCCAGAACGAAACCTGAAGCTTGCTCCGGCGATTGTATCCATCCCATAATTAATTTTATAGTCACATCATCCGGAACAAGTACCCCTCGATCCATATATGATTTCGCCAGAATTCCCAATTCACTACCAGCAGTTATATTCTCTCTAAACAAATCACCTGAGGAAGCTTTGTTGACGTCAACAACACTCGCTATGCGTTGCGCTTGAGTCCCTTTCCCAGCTCCCGGAGGCCCCAATAATATGATCTTCAAATACTCAGATACCCTTCAATGTACTGAAAAGACAGAGGCTCCTGTTGCCCTGTCACTCATAAACTTATAATATCGTCACCTATATGAATCCTTCATAGTTCCGCATAAGGAGCTGTGCTTCAAGCTGACGCATGGTGTCCAGGGCCACACCAACCATTATTAGTAAACTAGTACTACTAAGGGTAAGCGAACGAATATCTGTGGCCGCAGTTACAAAATATGGCAATATGGCAATAACCCCTAAAAATAACGCCCCTCCCCAGGTTATTCTAACTAGGACCCTCATTAAATATTGCTGAGTCGGGGCACCAGGACGTATCCCTGGGATAAAGCCCCCGTTTCGCTGTAAATTCTCAGATAAATTTTGTTGCTGAAAAGTCATTATTGTGTAGAAGAAGGTGAAAACTACAACAAGTATGAATACTCCAGCCCAATAGGGGAATTGCGTGGGGTCCAAAGAATTAGCAAAGAACGAAGCTAACCGTGAAAAAAAACCATCATCTAAAGGATTTGTGAAATAACTTGCCAACGTGGCTGGCAATATCACAATAGAAAAAGCAAATATCAAAGGAATCATCCCAGCAGAATTAACCCGTAGAGGTATAAATGTGGATCCACTCTGCCTCTGCATTCTACCACCTCTAAACACACTTCTACCGTATTGAACTGGCACTCTTCTCTGGGCTTCAGTGAACATGACTATAAAATAAATCACCACAAAGGCAAACACTGCCAATAAAAGAAGGCCCGCAGACTCCCCTCGTTGTAAAAAGCCTTGCCCGACTATTTGAGGAAATCTAGCGACGATACCACCGAATATAATCAAGGAAATCCCATTCCCCAGCCCTCTCTCCGTGATAAGCTCGCCCAACCACACCAAAAACATAGTCCCAGCTACCATTGACACGACCATAGACAGGGTAGACAAATTAGCGCCGAAATCTATTCCAGGAAGAACCCCGGCTTGCTTGAGCAAAGTCAATTGCCCCCACCCCTGTAAGAAAGCTATAGGCACAGCAAGCCAATGGGTAATTTGATTTATACGCTGCCTACCAAGATCCCCTTCTTGAGACAATGCCTTAAGGCTAGGTATCACAGGAACTAGTATCTGCATTACAATGGAAGATGTAATGTAAGGATAAACACCAAGAGCCGCTACGCTTAAATTAGCTAACGCGCCCCCGCTGAATAGATCAAGAAATCCTAGCAGGGCTTGAGACTGGAAGGCCTGACTAAGGGCTTGAGTGTCAACCCCTGGGACTGGCACATGCGCAACAAACCTAAAAACCACCAACATCCCCAAGGTGAATAAAATCTTCCCACGCAAATCAGGCACGCGCATTGCATCCAACATAGACTGTATCAACTGCGGCCTCGATGATTGTTGTGATCTGGATGCTTGTGCCTGACGCATCAGAGGATCTCCCTAATATTTCCCCCAGCGGCTTCAATTTTCGCCCTTGCCGAAGTTGTGAATTTGTGGGCTGAGACATTCAACGGAACTGACACATCACCATCCCCAAGTATCTTAATCGGGTATTTCACGTTCCTAAGAACCCCTTTTTCCTGTAATGTCTCCGGTGTCACATCAGAATTCGCTTCAAAGCCGGATAAACTAGACACATTCAGAACTGCATACTTGGTCTTAAACACGTTGGTAAAACCGCGTATCATTGGCAATTTCTTAGACAAAGGCAATTGGCCACCCTCAAAGCCTGGGCGAACTCCGCCCCCACTCCTAGATTTTTGCCCCTTCATACCTTTTCCAGAATAACTACCAAATCCACTGCCATCACCCCTACCCACTCTCCGCCTATTTTTCCGGTTATTATTCTCTGACTTTACCTCATGTTGTTGCATAAATTAATCCCTTCCCACTACAGCAACTTATTCCACTTCCGCCACTTCTACCAAATGTCTTACTTTATGTATCATACCTAGTATGTTTGCTGTATCATCGTGCACTACTGTCTGATTAAGCCTACGTAGTCCCAATGCTTCAATTGTTCTTCTTTGACTTCGTTCGTAGCCGATACCACTAATTTTCCATGTAACAGCGATTTTTGTCATAAACATATATCCCTATAGAGTTGCATTCCCCCCAGACTCTTCTCCCTGTGGAACAGTGTCTGGAGCCGCCTGCGCAGAAGCCTGCTGCTGCGCACGTCTTCTCTGTCTGTTTCTTTCCGCACGGTCTGCTCGCTCTTGAGCACGCATCTTCGCATACTCAATTAATTGTTTGCGATTGGAAAATTCCGCCTCAGGATCCTTTAACGACTTCAGGCCATTGAAAGTAGCTTTTACGACATTCACAGGATTTGTACTGCGCCGAACCTTTGTCAAAATATCCCTAATCCCCGCTAGCTCCACAACGGCTCTCACAGCTCCACCAGCTATAACTCCAGTTCCCTCAACCGCTGGCTTAAGCATGACCACTGAACCAACATATTTAGTTGTGACTTCATGGGGGATGCTACCTCCCTTAAGCGGTACTTCAATTATGTTCTTCTTAGCTGCAGTGACTCCTTTTCGTACGGCATCGGGCACAGCTCCAGCCTTCCCCATACCAATCCCCACGTGCCCATCCATATCTCCCACTACAACAACAGCACTAAAACTGAGATGCCTACCACCTTTAACAACCTTAGCCACCCTTGAGATTTTTACCACTCTTTCTGTCAGTGGTAATTCTTCTTCATTTGAAATGGCTTCCCGCTCTACTTGACTAACCATCTTAAAAAATCAGACCTCCCTCTCGGGCTGCTTCAGCCAAGGCTTTGACCCGGCCATGAAATTTATAACCACCGCGGTCAAACACTACACTTGACACTCCCGCATCTTTGGCTCTCTGACCAATAACAACCCCAACTTCAGTAGCTATGGCAGTTTTAACCTTCCCTTTGCTATCAGTTCTTATCCCAGGTTCAATGCTCGACGCTGAAGCCATAGTCATTCCTTCAGCGTCGTCAACAATCTGAGCATATATGTGATTAAGACTACGATATACTGCGAGCCTGGGCCGGGCAGCAGTGCCCTGAATCTTGCGACGTACTCTCCTATGGCGCATCTTACGTCTTCCCTTGTTTGTAGTAATTCTAGACACTATGCCCTCCTAGCACTCTTACCAGGTTTTAGTCTGATTTGCTCACCCATGTAACGTATACCTTTCCCCGTGTACACATTGGGTGGCCGGACCTTCCTGATTTGGGCCGCTAGATGCCCAACCTTTTGCTTATCAATACCACGAACGTGAATTCGATTAGCTCCTTCCACTTCAAGCACAACTCCATCAGGTGGACTAATCTCTACCGTATGGCTATACATAACGCTCAATGTAACACCCTTTCCACTCTGTTGCGCTCTGTAGCCAACACCAACAATATCCAAGCTCCTAGTGTATCCTTCACTCACGCCAATCACCATATTCGCCAATAAGCTCCTAGTCAAACCATGAAGAGCTCTATGATGTCCCTCATCACTCGGCCGAGCCACCCTGACAACGCCTCCATCTTCGGTTATGCTCATATCAGGATGAAAAGTATTTTCTAATACGCCTTGCTTACCTATAACTGTAACTTCACTGCCTTGAATTTCCACTTTAACATCTGACGGCAGGTTAATGGGCTGGTTACCAATTCTTGACATACCGTAATCCTTACCAGATGTAGCAGAGTAGCTCTCCGCCGACACCTTCCCTATAAGCATTCTTCCCAGTCATCACACCTTGCGAAGTAGATAGAAGGGCGACGCCCAACCCACCATATGGCCTAGGTATTTCCCCTTTCTTAACATATACCTTTAGTCCAGGCTTACTGACCCGCCGAAGGCCGGATATAGCAGGCTCTCCATCTCCTCTGTAATGAAGATATAAGCGTATGTTAGCTTGGGGTGTGCCACGTCTATGCACCTCAAAACCCTCTATAAATCCTTCATCCAACAGGATTTGTGCAATGGCCTCCTTCATCTTGGACGCCGGTACCGCAACCGCATCATGATTCACCATGATGCTATTGCGAATTCTGGTTAACATATCTGAAATTGGATCCGTTACTGGCATTTTAATAACCTTATCATTTGTTTCTATTCACCACGTTGTAAGCGATTTGATATCAGGCCAAGTATTACCAACTTGCTTTCCTGACTCCCGGCAAGAGCCCTACTAAAGCCATCTGCCTAAAACATATCCTGCATAACCCAAAATGCCTGATATAGGCTCTAGGCCTACCGCATTTGTTGCATCTATTATAATGTCTCACCTTGAAGGGTTGAGGTCTTTTCCACCTAGCGACCTTAGACGTTTTAGCCAATACAACTCTCCTTCATCATTCCATTAAGCTACTTGTTTACTCTCTTCATTACGCGTAAAAGGCATACCTAGGAGCTCTAACATTCGCATCCCCTCCACATCATTGGAGGCCGTGGTAACAACAACAATCTGTAATCCCCTGATTCTATCTATATTGTTGTAATCAATCTCCGGAAATATGACCTGCTCTCGAATTCCCAGAGAGAAATTACCCCTACCATCGAAAGCCTTCCTCGATACTCCTTGAAAATCCCTGATCCGAGGCAGCGTAGAGTTCAAAAGTCGATCCATGAACTCGTACATCCTTGTACCTCTCAGCGTTACACTGACACCTATAGGCATCCCCTCTCTAATTTTAAAACCAGCTATTGATTTCTTCGCCCTAGTGGTGACTGGCTTCTGTCCGGATATCAGCGTAAGATCCCCAGTCGCAGCTTCCAAAGCACGAGAGTTGGTGAGGGTTTCACCAAGTCCAATATTAAGTATAACTTTAGTTAATCTTGGTATTTGCATGGAACTCGTATAACCGAATTCCTCAGTCATTGCTGGTCCAACTTCAGATCGTAGCTTTTCCAATAAACTGGGAACCGACTTAATAGTCACTTCCTTACTCTCCTCTAACTCTTTAGAGGGTTTTGCCTTGGCAGTGGTACGACGCGTTCGTTTAGCTGCCGGCTTTTTTTCTTGTTCTTCTTTTGCCGCTCCACTTGCTCGACGCGTCCGCTTTCGAGGAGCGGGCTTGTCTTCTTCAACCTCTTGTGAATTTTGGATTTTATCTTGATCTTGATCTTCTGTGGTCATTCGATTACTTCGTCGCACTTTCTACAAATTCGTGCCTTAGTTCCATCTGATAGTTTCCTGTACCCTATTCTAGTCGCCTTATCACACACAGGACAAACAAGCATTACATTGGATACACGCACAGGTAATTCTTTATCTATAATCCCGCCTTGACGAACGCCTGAACTAGGCTTGGTATGACGTTTTACGTTGTTGACTCCATCCACTAATACCGTATTCGTCTTGACAAACACCTGTTGAATTTTACCTTGCTTGCCCCTGTCCTTCCCCCTAGTGACGATAACATTATCCTCCGCTCTTAATCTCATATCAAAGAACCTCCGGGGCCAAGGACACTATTCGCATAAAATTCTTGTCCCTGAGCTCGCGGGCGACCGGGCCAAAAATGCGCGTCCCACGAGGCATCTGTTCATCGTTGATAATAACCGCAGCGTTGTCATCAAATCGTATATACGATCCATCAATCCGTCTGGCGGATTTAGCCGTACGTACAATCACAGCTTTCACAACTTCGCCCTTTTTTATGGCCGCAGCTGGAGCAGCCTCCTTCACAGAGGCAACAATCACATCTCCCAACCATGCGTATTGCCTTCCAGTTCCACCAGGTATTCCTATACAACTAATAGTCTTGGCGCCGGAATTATCTGCCACCTTCAACCTACTATATTTTTGAATCATTTGTCCCTATTCCTTGTCATCAGAATCTTCTCCCTGCCCATCGCCATCCTCATTTCCAACTTCTGAGTCCGGAAGAACATTCTCTTCCAAAGAACCCAAAACTTCCCCAACCGCCACATTTTCTGCCTGAGCAGAGTCTCCTGCCCCAGATTCCGTACTCTCTGGCTGGTAGGACAACACACTCTCATCATCCAATATTATTTCGTCAGGTTGTATATCCGCCAGCTCTTCCCTCTGAATAATTTCAGATATAGTCCACCTCTTAGTCTTTGAGATTGGCCGGGTTTCCCGTATCTCTACCATATCTCCAGCCAAGCACTTATTCATCGGATCGTGAACCATGAACCTAGTCCGCATCTTAACGGACTTCTTATACAACCGATGTCTTTTGCGCCACTCCACTATCACGACGCAGGTCTTATCCATACTGGCACTTACCACGCGCCCCACCCTGATTTTTCTTCTTTCAAAACTCATATTTAGATGCTGGCCAGTTCCCTTTCTCTCAAAATCGAGTTGATACGGGCTATTCGTTTCTTACTCTTTCGTATTTCGTTCACGTTCGCCAATTGCATTGTAGCCACTCTAAACCTCAAATTCATAAGTTCACGATGAGTATCGTGAAGTTCTGTATTAAGCTCCTCACTAGCTAATGCACGCAGGTCATCTATTTCCATATATATATCCTGCCAATCTATCGGAATCTCACTATCCGAATCTTATTCAATGCCGTGTAACTATACTTGTCCCGAGAGGCAATTTGGACGAGGCAAGCCTCAGGGCCTCTCTTGCAGTCTCTTCTGGTATCCCTGCTATTTCAAACATAATTCTGCCTGGCTTCACAACAGCCACCCAATGGTCCACTGCGCCTTTACCTTTTCCCATACGTGTTTCAGCAGCTCTTGCTGTTACAGTCTTATCAGGAAATATCCGAATCCAAATTTTACCACCTCGCCTGGCGTATCTTGTCATAGCTCGCCTCGCAGCCTCTATCTGCCTAGAAGACACCCAAGCCGCCTCGGTCGCTTTAAGCCCAAATTCGCCCAAATTCATAGTGCTCCCTGCAACTGCTAAGCCCCTGCGGCGACCTCTGTGATGATTTCTATATTTAACCCTCTTCGGTTGGAGCATCTGATGTTTCCTCTCCCGCTGTGACAGTAACTTCTATCGGCGATATCAACTCCGCTACATCTTCTTCAACCTCTAAACTCGGTAATATATCGCCTTTATATATCCATACCTTTACTCCAATACGCCCGAACTCGGTTGCAGCTTCTGCTAAAGAATAGTCTATATCGGCCCTAAGTGTATGAAGAGGGACCCTTCCTTCCATAGCTTTCTCTTTACGGGCTATATCCGCCCCACCAAGCCTTCCAGATATAAGGATTTTTATTCCAAGCGCTCCGGCCTGCATAGTCCGCGTGACACCCTGCCTAATCGCACGCCGAAAAGCGATTCTCCGCTCCAATTGGTCCGCAACACTCCGTGCCACTAAATACGCATCTAGCTCCGGTTGCCTTATCTCATTTACATTCAGCCTAGCTCGCTTTTCTGTTAGGCCTTCTAATTCTTTCCTCAATTCTTCTACTCTCTGGCCTCCTCGCCCTATGACAATTCCTGGGCGAGCGGTGTGAATAGATATAACGACATCTATACTTCCTCGTTCAATTTCTATTCTGGATATTCCCGCCTCAGGGTATCGATTCAATATCGCGTCTCTAATGCGCATATCTTCATTTACAAGAGCGCGATATTCGTGTGGCCGAGTAGCGATCCATCTTGACTGCCAGTCTTTGACTATCCCAAGACGAAAGCCTACCGGATGTGTTTTCTGCCCCATATTATTGGCCTTCCTTTTCATCAACAACCACAGTTATATGGCTGCTTCGTCTTATGATACGCGCCGCTCGCCCGCGAGCACGAGCTCTGAATCTTTTTATACTTGGTCCCTCATTAGCGTATATTTCAACAATCTTAAGACTTTGGGGTGAAGCAAAAATCTCATTCTCCGCATTGGCAGCAGCAGATTTGACGACTTTGGCCACTCGCGCGGCAGCAGGTGACGGGATAAACTGCAATGCATTCAATGCGTCATTCACCGGCATACCCCTTACAAGATCAATTATCGGCTTTAGCTTCTTAACCGACAAACCCGTATTTTTACTCAAAGCTTTTACAGCCATTATAGTTTTCCTACACCAACATTTGTCGCATCATCAATCATCTAGGAGCCGTTACTCTTTCCGACCTCGATATATGCCCCCTGAAAGTCCGGGTCGGAGCAAATTCTCCCAATTTATGACCCACCATATTTTCCGTTATAAAAAGGGGAATGTGCCTTCGGCCATCGTGTACCGCTATCGTCAGCCCGAGCATGTCAGGCATAATCGTAGACGCCCTGGACCAAGTGTTAATAACATCCCTATTCCCACTGCGCTGAGCTGCATCAACCTTCTTTGCCAGTTTCTCATGCACGTACGGCCCTTTTTTTATTGACCTAGACATTTACTCACTTCCATTGTTCTTTTATATTCAAGCTTCCTACTTATTTACTCAACAAGCGCTCATGAAATTCAGACGCTTCATACATGCCTTTTCTCTATCTTTTACCTCTGCGCCTCACTATGAATTTGCTTGATGGTTTCTTCTTCCTACGCGTCCTCAGCCCAAGAGCAGGCTTCCCCCAAGGCGTCTTGGGACTTGGCATACCGATAGGTGACTTACCCTCACCACCACCATGAGGATGATCCCTAGGCGACATAACGGACCCCCTAACTTCAGGGCGCCATCCCATATTTCTTTTTCGGCCAGCCTTTCCTAACTTCACATTCTTGTGATCAAGGTTACTTACTTGGCCAACAGTCGCCATACATTCCGCTAAAATGTTACGCATCTCTCCAGAAGGCAGACGAAGCAAAGCATATTTACCTTCCTTCGCCAAAAGCTGTGCCGCCCCACCTGCACTTCGAACCAGTTGACCACCCTTTCCAACTTGCATTTCTATATTGTGTACTTGGGTGCCTTCCCTCATGGCTCTAAGCGGGAGTGCATTTCCTGCGCGTATTTCCGCTTCTTCTCCTGCCTCTATTTTGTCCCCTACGCCAAGCCCATCGGGAGCCAATATATATCGCCAATCACCATCCGGATATTTAATTAAAGCTATACGAGCCGACCTATTCGGATCGTACTCAATAGTAGCTACGAGGCCAGGTATACCAATTTTATCTCTCTTGAAATCAATTGATCGATAACGCCTTTTATGGCCACCCCCACGGTGCCTCACGGTTATCTTACCTTGAGAATTTCTACCTGCTCGCTTTTTCACAGGCTGCAACAAAGATTTCTTGGGCCTATTAGTAGTGATCTCTTCCGAAGTCGGTAAAACCGCCCCTCGTTGCCCTGGAGTATTAGGTTTTAAAGTCTTTAATGGCATCTTAGACGCCCTCGAAAATAGTTATTGTATTACCAGCTGCCAGAGTCACCAAGGCTTTTTTCCACGACTTCTTGCCGGTAACTCTTGGCCCATATCTTTTTGTCTTTCCGCGTACATTCATCGTATTGACCTTTACCACCTTCACATCAAAAGCCTCTTCTACTGCCATTCTTATCTGGTGCTTTGTGGCACTAGGGGAAACCTCAAAAGCATAACGCCCCTGCTCCTGCAGGTAGGTGCTTTTCTCAGTGATAATTGGTTTTCGTAAGATAGCGAAAGGTTGGACTTCCATTACTCTGTAGCCTCTTCTTGCAAACTGCCAGTCCGTTTTCTGGTAAATGAACCACCCCACACATCCTCAATCTTGCGCACCGCATCAATAGTCATGATCACTTTATTCGCATTCAATAAATCGACAGTATTGAGCAATCCCGCAGGTATAGTCCTCACTTTGGGAATATTACGAGCCGTCCTCAAGACAGGCTGAGAAGACCCGTCTCCTACTATCAAAGTCGACCTATTTGCCCCCAGGTTATTAAGTACGCCTACCATAGTCTTAGTTTTAGTGGGTTCGATTTCCAATGAATCAAGAACCAGCAACTGGTTAGCCCTCACTTTTTCAGAGAGTACTATTTTTACAGATTCTCTTTTCATACGCTTTGGTGTCCTTTGCCGATAACTCCTCGGTGCTGGACCGAAAACGACGCCCCCCCCTCTCCACTGAGGAGACCTTATTGATCCTTGTCTCGCCCGACCCGTATATTTCTGTGGCCGTGGCTTTGCTCCGCCACCTGACACTTCAGATCGAGTCTTAACCTTGGCAGTGCCCTGTCTTTGATTCGCCAGCTGACCTACCATAACCTGGTGTACAAGACTGGGGTTAGACCCCGCATTGAATACATCATCTCGTACTTCAACACTGTCGACCACTGCCCCTGATATATTTCTAAGTTCAAGCTTCAAGCTTACACTCTTCTTCCATGTCCAGCTTTGCGGACTATGATCAAACCATTCTTAGCCCCTGGAACGGAACCACTTACAAGTAGCAGATTCCTTTCCGTATCTGACAAAACAACCCTGAGACCTCTTTGAGTAACCTGATCGTCACCCATATGACCGGCCATGCGCAATCCCTTTATTACACGTCCTGGAGTACTACCAGCTCCCACTGAGCCTGGCGCCCTATGTCTGTCCGACTGTCCGTGTGTTTTTGGGCCACCTCTAAAATTGTAGCGCTTCACTCCTCCGGCGAATCCCCTCCCTTTTGAACGCCCTGTCACTTCAATTTTCTCACCCTGCTCAAACATACTGACATCAAACGCCTGTCCAATCTGAATCTCAGAAATGTCATCTACGCCAACTTCCCTGAGATACTGGAAAGCCTGCCCTGCCTCCCCTAGATGCCCGGATTCGGGTTTATTTAAGTTTCTAGCAACTTCAAAACCAAGCTGTACACTGTCGTATCCGTCCGTATCCAAACGTTTAATTTGAGTGACAGTACAGGGGCCTACTTCTATTGCTGTAACGCAATCCACTCGGCCCCCTTCAGTGAAATATTGAGTTGTTCCTATTTTCTTACCAATTAGTCCATGTACTGACATTTCGTTTAACTCTACACCATTTCTCTGAATCTGATTATAACTTTATAGATATGTCTACCCCTGCCGGGACATTAAGTCGCGTGAGTGAGTCAATAGTTTTAGAAGTAGGTTCAAGTATATCTATCAATCTATTATGTGTTCTCAACTCAAAATGCTCTCTTGAGTCCTTATCAATGTGAGGACTACGGATTACACAAAACCGCTTAATGGAAGTAGGCAGTGGCACAGGACCAGATATACGAGCGCCCGTTCTTTCTGCCGCTTCTACTATTTGAGTTGCAGAAAGGTCTAGGATCTTATGATCAAACGCCTTCAATATTATCCTGATCTTTTGATTGTTAGTTGTGACCATCGTTTCCTTCCAATCGTTTCATGATCTCGCTAGCATAATCTAAATAATTCATTTTAATTGAAATCTTCTATCGGACCTAAGAAGATAACACAGATTCCGGTGCTTGTTGATAATTATCAAACTCCATCGTGTATGAGGCCCTTCCTTGAGTTATCGAGCGAAGGGAATTAGCATATCCAAAACTCTCACCAAGTGGAAGGGCAGCACGAACAACCTGTATCTCGCCTTGACTCTCAATGTTTTTAATATTAGCCCTTCTCCTACCCAAATCGCCAAGAACCTCTCCTAGAAAATCACCAGGAGTAACAGCTTCCAAGCTCATTATCGGCTCCAATAATTTCGGCCTAGCTTTTTTTATCGCATCTTTGGCAGCCATGGAACCAGCTATCTGAAAAGCCACTTGTGACGAATCCACATCATGAAAACTGCCATCTACTAACGTTACCTTAACATCAATTATAGGAAATCCAGACAGCGGACCTGAGTTAAGCGCCTCACGTATTCCATTCTGCGCAGCCGGTATAAATTCTCTAGGAATGGCCCCTCCAGTTATTTTATCTTCTATCTGAACCCCAGATCCTGATTCTCCAGGCTCCATCTCTATTACCACATGACCAAATTGCCCATGACCTCCAGTTTGGCGAACAAATCGCCCTTCACCTGAGGCTTCCCGGCTAATCGCTTCTCTGTAGGCCACCTTCGGATTACCAACACTGCCCTCCACCTTAAATTCACGCTTCATCCGATCAACCAAAATTTCCAAATGGAGTTCACCCATACCAGACATAACGGTCTGACCCGTCTCGTCGTTGTAGTTAATCCTAAAAGTTGGATCTTCATCAGAAAGCTTCACAAGAGCCTCAGACAATTTATCCTGATCGGCTCTAGACTTAGGTTCAATCGCTACTGAAACCACAGGTTCAGGAAAGGTTATCGTTTCCAAAATGATTGGATTATCTTGCGTGCAGATCGTGTCACCAGTAGAGGTGTCTTTAAGCCCAACCGCAGCCGCTATTTCACCTGCATGCACAACTTCCACATCCTCGCGACGATTTGCGTGCATCATGACCACACGACCCAATCTCTCGCGGCGCCCATTAGTCGAGTTGAACACCATCGAGCCTGCATCGGCTTCCCCTGAATAAACACGGAAATAAACCAGTCGCCCAATATACGGGTCTGAAACAGTCTTAAACGCCAAAGCCGAGAAGGGAGCACCTACTTCTGGACCTCTAAGCAAATCATCCCCAGATTTAGGGTGTATCCCGCTTACCGGAGGCACGTCTGAGGGAGATGGTAAATACTCACAAATAGCATCTATGAGCGGCTGAACACCCTTGCTTCTTAGGGCAGTACCACACATTACAGGGACAATCTGGTAACTAATTGTTGCCTTCCTAAGAGCTGACTTAATTTCCTCTGGGGCAATTTCTTCTTCTTCAAGATACTTGAGCATGAGGTCGTCATCAGTCTCTGCGACTTTCTCAATCAAACGACCACGATGAATTGACACTTCGCCCATATATTCTTCCGGCACCGGACCCTCTATAGGGGCATCGCCCTTATCATCAGGCCAAATCCAAGACTTTTCCTCGATAAGATCTATAACACCTTGATATGCATCTTCCTGGCCTATCGGGATCTGGATCGCAACTGGGTTAGCATCCAAGCGTTTTGTTATCGAGTCTATTGTTCTATGAAAATCAGCCCCAACACGATCCATCTTATTGACAAAACAAATTCTGGGGACATTATATTTATTTGCCTGCCGCCACACAGTTTCTGATTGCGGCTGAACACCAGCCACCGAATCAAATACAACCACCCCCCCATCCAAAACGCGTAAACTTCTCTCAACCTCCGCCGTGAAGTCTACGTGCCCAGGAGTATCTATAATATTGATAACGTGATCTTTCCATTCAGTTGTAGTGGCAGCAGAGGTGATCGTAATACCACGCTCCCGCTCCTGCTCCATCCAGTCCATGGCTGTCGTACCTTCGTCAACGCCACCAATTTTGCGAATCCGTCCTGTAAAGAACAAAACTCGCTCAGTCACGGTCGTCTTCCCCGCATCTATATGGGCTATGAATCCTATATTTCTTGTTTTATTTATATCCACCGTTTACCGAACCCCACTACTATTTATAGCAATGTAAAATCCACTCTTAACGATACTAGTCGTCCAAATCCGAGTTACTCACAAATCATCACCAGCGATAATGAGCAAAGGCTCTATTAGCCTCTGCCATACGATGTAACTCTTCCCGTCTTCTAACTGCGGAACCCTGATTTCGTGCAGCTTCCAATAGCTCATTTGCTAGGCTCTCATGCGTCGGCCTGCTGCCTCGCTGCCTTGCCGATGCTATAATCCATCGCATAGCTAAGGCCAATCTTCTCTCAGGCCTAACTTCCGTAGGAACTTGATATGTCGCCCCACCAACTCTTCTAGAGCGAACTTCTAGTGCCGGCATAGCATTTCGAATAGCTTGCTCAAAGACCTCCAACCCGGGCCTATTGGCCTCTTGTTCAATCCGATCTAATGCACCGTACACAAGCTTCTGAGCAGTAGTCTTTTTTCCACTTTGCATAACCCTATTAATAAACTGGCTAAGCTCAACACTGCCGTATTTAATATCTTCTGGCGGAACCCTTTTTTCAGCCCTTCTGCGACGAGCCATATACTCAAAATCCCCTCTTAATATTTACTGCGTCCAATCGTACTCGCAATCTTGCAATGTTTACAGAACATCTAATGTCTGGTTATATATCAAGAATCTTTTTTACTACCATATTTACTCCGACCTCGGTTGCGATCGTCTACACCCGAAGTATCTAAAGCACCACGCACAATGTGATAGCGAACACCAGGCAGATCTTTCACCCTCCCGCCTCGTATCAGCACCACTGAGTGCTCTTGTAAATTATGCCCTTCCCCTGGGATATAAGCTGTGACTTCCATGCCGTTAGTGAGCCTCACTCTGGCAACCTTCCTGAGGGCCGAGTTAGGCTTTTTGGGTGTCTGAGTTCTTACCTGAACACAAACACCTCGCTTCTGAGGAGACCCTGAATCTCTTCGCCCGCGGTTCTTCAACGCATTGAACGAAAATCTCAACGCCGGCGCCTTGTCTTTTCTTCGCTTGGCCTTGCGCCCTTTTCTGACCAGTTGGTTAACTGTTGGCATACAGGTACCTCAGCTCCATTTAAATCTTTTTTCAATACCGTAGATCTTCCACTCAAACAAGTGGTGGCGACAAACAGAAATTTTACAAATTGGGAAAATTAAAGTCAACCCAATTTAGCCCTTGTTCACCATTTTCTTACAACCCAATTGTTCAACGAGATTTACAATGGTTCTTAAACATGGCTTCACACACAAGCTACGTTTCAAAACACCAAGGAATTTATGGTGAAGCAATCCTCAATGAAATAACTTTAAATCAGACAAATAATACATAATATACGGGAGAAGGAAGGTGCCTGACGAGCCAAACAATCCAAAACTTAAACAATTTATCTACAATGACCAAAGTCAGGACAGTAAAACGGACCCTGGCACCGAGAGCTAGTCCCTTACAGGACTCAGACTACGGACTCTGCGGAGTTACTAGGCCTCTTTCTCCATTGTAAATCACCCGAGGTCGGAACAGGCGATTATCGTCATGCTGTTCCAATATGTGAGCAACATTACCAGCAGTCCTTGCAGCAAAAAATATGGGAGTATAGAGAGGCACGTCTATTCCCAATAAGTGGTACAAAAGGCCAATTGGAAAATCGGTGTTAGGATACAACGCCTTCTCGCGGAACATAACATCCTCTACGACTTTATAAATCGATGCGAGCGCTTCTCCATCATCCGTTTCATTAGACAGCCTAGGTATGTAATCCATCAAAAATTTAGCTCTTGGGTCGTATTTGCGCATATAGACCCTATGGCCAAATCCCATTATCCGCGCCCTTTGCTCAAGTTTCTCCATCGTGTAAGATTCAGCGTTTTCAGGCCCACCACTGGAGTTAATATCCATTAGAAAATTTATGGCTGCCTCGTTGGCTCCCCCATGTAATGGCCCCTTCAACGAAGCTACCGCACCTGCCATAGCACCGTACATATCGGCCAGAGTAGACGCTATTACCCTTGCTGCAAACGTTGAGTTCGGCATCTCATGTTCAATATAGCAGGTGTGTATCTTGTCAAAAGCATCAAGGGAGAGCTGGTCAGGTAACTCGCCGCGTATCATGTATAGATAATTCTCTGTGTAACCCAATTCTGGATTGGGTCTCACGAAGGGCATGTTATTCAAAGCTCTGTATGCATTAACTGAAAGAGCAGGAATTTGAGCCAGTAAATTTAAACCCTTCCTCAAATTAGCTTCGTGAGAATTATCATGAAGTAATTCTGGATCTTCATAGCCGGCCATGAATGAGATACCAGTACGGAGCGCATCCATAGCAACAGTAGTTTTAGGCATCATTTCAAATAATTTATACAAATCTTCCGGTATATCAGAATTCTGAGCTAAGTGACGACAAAATTCTTCTGACTCCTTCTCCGAGGGGAGATGACCGTAAATGACTAAATAAGCAACATCGGTATACTGCAAATTTTTGGCCAGTTCAATAAGATCATATCCTCTAACCACTATCTGCTCGACGTCAGTGTCCAATATTGAAATAGCTGTTTCTGCGGCAATAACACCTTCCAAACCTGGACTATAGGATGATGAAACCATAGTGTTTTCTCCTAATATTATTTTTAACCTCTACGCTCATGAAAAATAACTGCTCGAACCAAACTTACAACAGGACCGTCACATTATTGTATGGCCATCAATCCAGAACTTTACTGAAAGCCAATTCTGAATCTATAGCCTGATAACCTTCATACTCTATAAGATCGTACAATTCTGAACGAGTCTGCATCCGCCCCAGCCAATCAACCTGAGTCCCATTCTCTTGTAATTCAGAAAAAATTCCCTCAACGGCCTTCATTGCTACTCGGAGTGCAGTCACCGGGAATATAACAATTTGATACCCAAGTTCAGCAAAACTCTCAACAGTGAGATAAGGAGATTTCCCAAATTCAGTCATATTAGCAAGCAGCGGTCCACCAACTGCATCAGCATACCTAGCGAACTCTTCCTCCGTCTGCATCGCTTCAGGAAATATGATATCAGCTCCCGCGTCTCTGCACATTAATCCCCTCTCTATCGCTGCATCCATGCCTTCCAACGCCCTAACATCAGTCCGAGCAATAATAAGCATGTCTTCTCTAGCCCGACTAGCCGCCGCAATTTTTTCAGCAAATGCATCGGCCGTTATTACGGTTTTACCTTCCAAATGACCGCATCGTTTTGGCAGCACTTGGTCTTCTATCTGAATAGCTGCCGACCCAACATCTTCCAATTCCTTCACTGTACGAACAACGTTCAATGCCTCCCCAAAGCCGGTATCAGCATCAACTATAAGGGGTACTTCAGACGCTCTAACCATCCACCTCACTGCATGAGCTAATTCATCTAAAGAAAACAGACCAATATCTGGTATTCCAAGTCCTGCTGAAAAAGCTGCTCCTGAAAAATATGTTGCTTCAAAACCTGTTTTTTCCGCTATTTTTGCTGTCAATGGATTGAATACACCAGGCACAGTTATAGAATCCCCGCTGGCAATACGTTCCCGCAGGCGAACCGGACCTGACTTGCTAGAGTTATCCGTAAGCATCCATGTCATAATCTATTTTCTCCCATGGCTGAGCTTGTTCAAAACTTAATTTTATTGCACAAATTGCCAACGTATTTAATCATTCTACTGAAGAACAAGTTTTACCTGAAGTATCAAATATTGCCCGAATCAAGTATTTGTCTGGCTATTATTAGACGCTGAATCTCCGAAGTCCCTTCATATATCTCCGTTACTTTTGCATCACGATAAATCCTCTCAACCGGAGAAGGTGATAAGTAGCCAACTCCACCATGAAGCTGGACAGCCTTATCAGCAAGCTCTACCGCGACTCTTGATCCATATAACTTCGCCATAGAAGCCTCTTTTATGAATGGCTTCCCCGCGTCTCTCAAGGAAGCTGCCTGAAGTGTCATCAAACGGGCTGCATGTACACTGGTAGCCATTTCAGAAATGTTCCACTGTATACCCTGGAAATTGGAAAGTGATTGCCCAAACGCCTCTCTTCTTTGTATGTAATCCAAAGCATGTTCGTAAGCCGACTGCGCGATTCCAACACATTGGGCAGCTATGGAAATACGACTTGCGTTTAAAACATTCATTGTATGTCTGAAACCCTCGCCCTCTTCACCCATCCTATTCTCAGTAGGGACTACACAGTTCTCAAATAACAGCTCACCAATGGACGACCCTCTAATGCCCATTTTCCCTTTAATAGGATTTACCAAAAAACCTTCAGTTTTCCGCTCCATAATTATGGCATTTATACCTCTAGTCTTTAAGGATTTGTCATGAGTCGCGAGAACAACTAATATGGAAGCTTCAGGGCCGCTCGTAATGAAGGTTTTGCTCCCATTCAACAAATAATGGCCACTACGAGCCTCAACAGTTGTCTGCATTGCTCCCGCGTCACTACCAGATCCTGCCTCCGTCAACGCGAAAGCACCAACTTCATTGCCACTGATCAATCTTGGAATAAATTCTTTTTTTTGACCCTCTGTGCCATACATATTTATAAACTGAGTACATAAAGATAGATGTGCAAGAAAAGTCGTACTGGTTGCCGCACACGCCTTCGCTATTTCTTCAATAGCAACCACAAGTTGCCTTGTCGTTCCTCCGCTACCTCCATACTGTTCATCAATCGTTAGCCCCAATAGACCTAAGTCAGCCAATCCTCTAAAGTTTTCCCAAGGAAACTCTTCTGCGGCATCATATTGAGCTGCTCTTGGCGCAATCTGCTCCCGCGCGTAGTCACGAACAGTATTCTTAACAAGAAGTTCATCTTCACTGAGAAAAAAGCTACTCATTGCGCTCCTACTTAACTAAAGGTATATTGCCTTCTGCATAAAATATGCAACCTCCTAGAGGAAGCAAATCATCACGCAAAAATCGACTCCAGGGGCGAGTTTAGTGCCTCTACGTAGGCTTGTCAATTTCGATGTGCCACTCTTCAGATAGTACTGAATACACAACATGATCCACCCAATTTTCACCTAATTTTTCCACTTTTCTTAGAACGCCCTCATGGGTAAACCCAAGACCCTCAGCAAGAGACATGCTTTTAGTATTAAAACTGGCACAGCGTATCTCTATGCGATTGATACTCAATTCTTTAACGGCATAATCAACTAACGCAATACAGGCCTTCCTCATGAGACCAATGCCCTGGTGCTTTTCATCCAACCAATACCCTAGAGCAGTCCGGCTGTTTCGCCAGTCAAAGAAATGAAATCCTACCACACCAACTAGCATACGTTTATGCCAAATACCTGCAAAAAATCCATTATTATCAGAAAATTGTTGTAATGTCCCTAATATATATCTGCTGACGTCTTGATAGTCAGTCATTTTATCTACCCAGGGAAGCCACCTGGCGAGATAAGTTCGATTGCCTTCTATAAGAGCATACAACTCGCTAGTATTCTCTTCCCCTAACAATTTCAGATATGTATCATCATCAATGCGATATATAAACATCATACTCCAAACCTAGAGAATAGCTATCGTATCAGGTAGTTCCGTCAATTAATCATTCTTGAAGACGCTTTTTCCAATTAGCCTAAGCACCAAACAAACTCCATTTTATCCTGTCCTGTAGTAAAAACAGTTTAATTAATCGTGAAAGCTTCAAAAGAGCAATAAAATTTCGTAGCATTTTGGGTCAAGCGAGCTTGACTCTAATTTAGCAACCCATCTAAAATGAACAGAAGTTCTAATTAGACAAGAAAAAGCAGAATCCAATGACCAATACTAGTAACGAACGCATTGTATCAGGATCCCGTCACGAAGATGATCAGAATCTAGATACAAGCCTACGTCCCCGACGACTGAAAGATTACGTCGGCCAAAATCATGTTAAAAGCCTCCTTGAAATAAGCATAAAGGCTGCACAACAAAGAGGAGAGCCACTCGACCATTTACTATTATACGGCCCTCCCGGGCTTGGGAAAACGACACTAGCCAATATAGTCGCAACGGAAATGGGCGTCCGTATAAAAGTCACCTCAGGTCCAGCAATAGAACGTCCAGGTGACATGGTCGCTCTATTAACCCAACTTCAGCAAGATGATATTCTGTTCATAGACGAAATACATAGGCTGAATAGAACGGTCGAGGAGATTCTCTATCCCGCCTTGGAAGATTTTTTCGTCTCGTGGGTAATCGATAAAGGCTTGAAAGCTAGAAGCATGAATTTAAGCATCAAACCTTTTACACTGATCGGAGCGACTACTCGCTACGGAATGGTCAGCGCACCACTTCGGGATCGCTTCGGCAATATTCACAGACTGGATTTCTACGATGACAGTGCCATGACAACGATCGTCCAGAGGTCAGCCAGAATTCTGGAAATTGAAGCGGAACAACACGGTGTAAACTCAATCGCGAGAAGAGCCAGAGGAACACCAAGAATAGCCAACAGGCTCTTGCGCAGAGTACGCGACTATGCCCAAGTAATAGCAGATGGCATTATTACTGATAACGTTGCAGAGAATGCTCTGGAACAATTGGAAGTTGACAAACTTGGGCTTGATAACATTGACCGTAGAGTCCTCCTTACCATAATTGATAAATTCGACGGAGGACCCGTAGGCCTTGACACAATAGCAGCCTCTATAAGCGAAGAAGCCGATACTATAGAGGACGTGTACGAACCTTTCCTCTTACAACTTGGCTTCATAGACAAAACGCCACGTGGAAGACTTGCTACTCGACGAGCATATGAACACTTTGGAAAGAAATTCAACTCTCCACTAAAGGCCGACTCTTTACAGGGAAATTTTTTCAACTCTGCTGACCCACCTGACTTGTAAAAGAATTTCTAGCTAGGCGATTCGATTGAGGCGTAGTTCATCTTGTACAAATGGGCGTAAAGACCGTCGTCAAACATCAAGGAATTGTGATCACCAACTTCAACAATCTCGCCCTCCTGCAGCACAACTATTTTATCGGCGCCACGTATCGTAGAAAGTCTATGAGCAATTACAATAGCCGTTCTGCCCTTCAGTAGTTTTTGCAGGGCCTTTTGGATCAATAATTCTGTATAGCTATCTATATTCGCGGTTGCCTCATCGAGAATCAATATCCTAGGATCAGCAACTATAGCACGCGCAAAGCTCAATAATTGGCGCTGTCCTAGACTTAAATTGACTCCTCTCTCTGCGAGAAAAGTATTGTATCCATCGTCAAGGGACATGATAAAATCGTGGGCACCTACAGCCTTAGAAGCTTCAACAATCTGACTAGCGGCCGCATTAACATTGTTGTATTTAATATTCTCATTAACTGTACCTGAGAACAAAAAAGGCTCTTGCAAAACCATGCTCATCTGTCCTGCCAGGGAATCTCTTGTTACATCTCTAATATCGACACCATCGACCAGAATAGCCCCCTTATCTCTAGGCACTTCGTAAAACCTAGAAATTAACGATACTAAGGTCGTTTTACCAGCACCGGTAGGGCCTACTACAGCTACTGTTTCACCAGCTTTAATGTGCAGATTCATATTCCGCAATACGTCGGCCTGTTGAACAGGCGCGTTCTCATTCAATGATGCACCATTTTCTGACGATCCATCCACGCTTAGATATACAGAGTCCAGCCTGGTAAAATTACTGTTAGTCGAATAATTAAAACTCAAATTGCGAAGTTCTACATTGCCCTTTATTTTTGGAAGCTCACTCGCATTGCGAACATCCACCAAATCAGGTTCGACATCCAGAAGTTCAAAAATTCTAGTCCCCGATGCCATTGAACGCTGCAGCTGTGTATACTGCATAGTGAGGTTTCTTATGGGGTCAAAAAAGCGTTGAATGTACATGATAAAGGCAACCAGAACACCGACCTCAATCTCATTCCCCACGACCATATTTGATCCAAAAAATATCGCCAAAACTATGGCCACAGCTGTCAATACATCCACCGCAGGGATAAGACCCGCGGCCAGTTTACCCGCTTGAAGGTTTCCATTTAAATGTTCCGAATTTTTAGTATCAAATATCTCTAAATTTCTAGGTTGTCTATTCAAAGCCTGAACAACTCTTACCCCTGCCATATTCTCATTTAGTGCCCCATTCACTATAGATATCGCTGTTCTAACTCTCAGAAAAGCCTTCACTGCATAGGGCTGCCATATAGACATAATAATGACAAGTATTGGTAACACCACCATAGTTATGAGACCTAGTTTTAAATTTAAAATTAGCAACATAATTATGATGCCGCCTAAACTCAACAAGTCTGCGGCAGTCATAATCACTACAGTCATTAATTCCTGTAATTGCCACACATCCCCTTGCACTCGGGACATAATACGCCCAACTTCAGTCCTATCGTAGTAAGACAAGGATAATTTTTGAAGATGACCAAACATTGCCCGGCGCAAGTCATATAAAACTCCCAAACCAACACGAGCCATAAATAACTGTTGCAACCAATTGAAGAGCCAATTTCCAAAAGCAACCGACAGGAACACAATGAATACCACGATCAATCCATGAAAATCTCCCTCGCCTATGTAACTATCTATCCCAAGCTTAATAATAAACGGTATAGCCACTTGAGAACCTGTGTAAAACAACATTGCAATAAACGCAAATAAGGCGGTACGCTTATACGGAATCACATAAGGCAGAAGTCTAAGGATTACTTTCCTATCGTAGACTTTGCCAAATGTCTCTTCATCTGCCTGACCCCTTGATGCCCCATGAAACGCCCCACCTCTCATTGTTTCACAACCTCTGCTGAATCTTTGTTATCACGAGTTTTATTCTCAATTAGAGATGCATTCCCTGAAACATCAATATCCCTCATCACTTCTTCCTGAGGCCTCAATTGTAACTCATAAATTTCACGATACTTACCATCTGCCGACAAAAGTTCTTGATGCGTACCTCTCTCTATTATCTCTCCTTTTTCCATCACCAATATCTCATCAGCTCTGTGAACTGTACTTAATCTATGCGCAATAATAAAAGTAGTTCTACCCTTCATTACTTCCTCCATGGCCTCACGTATGAGCTCCTCCGTATTGGCATCCACACTCGAAGTAGAATCATCTAAAATCAGTATCGGAGGGTCAAGTAAAACTGCCCGAGCGATAGACATTCTTTGGCGTTGTCCGCCGGACAAATTGACACCTCTTTCTCCCACATCGGTATCATAAGAGTTCTCTAAACCCTCAATGAAATTATGAAGTTGAGCGACCCTGGTAGCTTGCTCGATCGCCTCGTCACTCGCTCTTTCATCACCGTATGCAATATTCTCTCTGAGACCAGCAGCAAACAAGAAAACATCTTGTTGCACTATGCCAATATTGTGTCTGAGTGAAGCCAGAGTAACATCTCTCACGTCTATACCATCAATCGTAATGCTACCTGAATCTCGCTCATAAAATCTTGGAAGCAAATTCACGAGTGTACTTTTCCCACTCCCTGGTGCTCCTAACAACGCAATGATTTTACCTGGCTCTGCCTCAAAACTAATGTTTTTGAGAACAGGCTTGCCATCATCGTAACTAAAATTCACGTTTTCAAACTTAACTTGCCCTACCACTCGGGGCATCTTTTTGGCTGATGGAAATTCAGTAACATCGGACTCAAGATCTAAAATATCAAACAACCTTTGTCCCGCAGAAGCAGCTCTTGCATAGGAATTCACGATCATGCCAGACATTCGGACAGGCAAAGCCAAAATCTGCATGTAAAAAACAAAGGCAGCGAGTTCCCCAATAGTCATGTACCCTTCTATCACTCTATATCCACCTAGTAGCAGTATGAAGGATAAAGCAAGCTGAAACGAGAACAAGGTAAAAGTAGAGTTAGAAATCCTAAGCTTTTCTGCGCTGATGAAAGCATCAGAAACCTCCTCACTTTTATCATTGTATTTCCCATTTTCAAAATCCTCAGAGGCAAAAGCCTTTACAACCCTCTGCCCAGTCAAGTTTTCCTGCAAGACGGTGTTCAAATCGGCCATCATATCTTGAATATGTAACCAGGCTCTCCTCAGTTTTATTCTCGCAAAACCTGAATTTACGGCCACCAAAGGCATAAAACTTATGCTAACTAGACCTAGCTGCCAGTCCATCTTTACAAGTATTATCGCGACTACTACAAATAGAGATAAAAAGTAAGGCGTTCTAACTATTCCCATGTTGACAAACATCCGAATATTCTCTACATCAGTAATAGCACGCGACATTAAATTGCCTGTGTGAAATCGATCATGAAATCCGAAGCTCAGATGTTGTATATGATTATAGAAATTATTCCGGATATCGTAAGAGACGAATTGAGAAACAGCTTCCCCAAGATATGTTTGAAAAAACGACAGTAATCCTCTGATCAGACTTATGAAGAGTATTATCCCCATCAGGTATATCAATACCGAGCTGTCAATCGACCCTTCGTCAAGCATTAATTTTACTTCATCCACAGCATCGCCAAAAAACTTCGGCAAAAACAGATATGCCACACTAGCACCAATCATAGAGGCATATGCACCCACCATTCGCCATCTATGACTTAAAGCCATCAGAACTATGCGCCAAATTATAAGCATATGTTAATAACTACGCACTCCTCACTCAGGCAGCAATTAAACCGAGTCAAGAACCTTCATCTCGCCGCAGGCAATTGTAACACCCTAGATGCCAAAGATGACAAGTACTATACATACTCTCATCCAAGGACTTAAGAAGCCATCTCATATAAGCCAATCATTTCATGAATGGCTTATATGGGACTTCCCATGTCGAAGTAAGCCCCATATAATCTGCATTGAACATGCTAAAACCCAACGTAAAATGGACAACAGTAGAATTGAATCTTAGTAGAATCTACAATATGACCGTGAGGTGTACCAATGCCTAATGAGCAAGATTTCAAAAATGCTTGGGGGAAATATGCGTCTAGCGTATCAGTAATTACATCCATAGAACCTGGAGGTACTGTTCACGGAATGGCAGCAAGTGATATCAGTTCAGTCTCTCTAGACCCAATGCTAGTATTGGTATGTGTTGGCCACAACCGAAACTCTCACCCACTGATTGAATCTTCGGGACGCTTCGCAATTAATATCATGTCTGATATCCAAGAAGATATAGTATTACACTTTGCTAAGTCCGCAGAACACAGAGACCCTGATTTCGAAATCCAATACTTATTCACCAGTAGGGGAGCGGCTTTTATTGAAGGGGCAATTGCACAGATGGATTGTCGAGTAATTGATCAACATACTGCCGGAGATCACACCATTTTTATAGGGGAAGTAGAAGAAATCAAAGTAGCAGATAATCAACCTCTGCTGTACTACCAAGGCAACTTCGGCAGATTCAATCCGAAAAACGACTAAAAGGTACCCCCCGGTCTGAAGATTCTGGATTTTTAAAGCAAGGAGATATCTTCTTGAAGATAGGTGTAAATTTATTAAATTTTGGCCCAGGTGTTAACCCTCAAGCACTAGAGAGTTGGATCAAAATCAGCGAGGCCCTAGGTTATCATTTGGTTATGGTATCTGATCACATCGCAATAACCCCTGACGTTAATAGTAGGTATCCCGCCCCATTCTACGAACCCTTTACTACTCTGGGCTGGATAGCAGGAATCACCACTACTATGCGTATAGGTACCACAGTGTTAATTGTGCCTTATAGAAATCCACTGGAAACCGCAAAAGCTGCCGCTAATCTTGATCAATTATCCGGTGGACGGCTAATTTTAGGAATCGGAGTCGGGTGGTCTACAGAAGAGTTTAAAGTTCTGGGAAGTCCATTCAAAGAACGCGGAGCAGTGACAAATGAATATCTGACTATCATGAAGCGTTTCTGGACAGAAGATGTATTATCGTACGATGGAACGTACATTAAATTCCAAGATGTCCGGACCGCACCCAAGCCAATACAGTCTCCACACCCTCCAATATGGGTAGGAGGACAAAGCCATGCAGCTATGGAACGGGCTGTCCTACATGGTGATGCTTACCACCCAATCAGGATAAATACCACGTGGCTCTCAGAGCAAGCAATCCCAAAATTAACTTCAATAGCGAATCAAAACGAAAGAAATATGCCAGCCATATGTCCTCGTATTAGACTCAGAATAACTGAGTATCCTATGCAAGAAGACCAAAGAATAGCCGGGGAAGGATCTCTTGGTCAGATACATGAAGATTTGAAAAAGCTTGAGGATTTAGGTTGCCAGTACGTACTTCTTGACACGTATTATGATGACGTAAAGGCCACGGAAAATCACGAGGCCTCTTGGTCAATGCTCTCCATATTTGCTGAGCATATCGTTGACTTACGTCAGGAAATGGTACGATAGTTTCAGAAACCTCCACCTGACAAATACATCAAAATTAAGGGTCCCGCATGTATACACTATGCAGGACCCTTAATTTTTCCTTAGGTAATGCCTACTTACGGTATATAGGCAGCCTCACCATGTTGGGAAACATCTAATCCAACTTCCTCTTCCTCCTCGGTTACTCTAATGCCCATTACTGCATCCAATACCTTTAGTATGACATAGGTTATAGCGAAGGCCCATATCCAAGTTCCTAAAATAGCTACAATTTGGTTTACCAGCTGTCCGCCATTACCTTGCCAAAGTCCCTCCACCCCACCAAGCGCTGCAGTCGCAAACAATCCTACGGCTATACCACCCCAAGTACCGGATATCCCATGCACGGCCCAAACATCTAGAGAATCATCCAGATTCCATCGATGCCTTAACTGTACAGCTGCATATGAAAACACCCCGGCTCCAACCCCTATCAAAATCGCCGGCATAGCCTCTACAAACCCCGCTGCCGGCGTTATAGCAACTAGGCCAGCTATCGCACCAGAAGCTGCTCCGAGAACACTTGGTTTTTTATCTACTATCCATGATATAGCCATCCAAGACAGCGCACCGGCAGCCGCTGCTGTGTTCGTAACTACAAAAGCTGAAGCGGCAAGACCATCAGCTGCCAAAGCGCTCCCAGCATTAAATCCAAACCACCCGAACCAAAGTAAGCTCGCCCCCAGCACCACTAATACCAAATTGTTGGGCTGCATAGGTTCGCTTCCGAATCCTATGCGTTTTCCGAAGACTAGTGCAGCAGCTAGGGCTCCAACTCCAGAGGTTATATGTACAACGTTCCCACCAGCAAAGTCTAAAGCTCCACCTTCCAAACCTATGAAACTCATATCACCAATCCATCCACCTCCCCAAACCCAATGAGCAACCGGTGCATAAACTAAAGTACTCCACAAAAGTACAAACACTATCAAGGCACTAAATTTTATGCGCTCAGCAAATGCTCCAGTTATTAAAGCTGGGGTTATAATCGCAAACATCCCTTGAAACATCATGAATGACAGATGGGGTATATTATCGGCATATGGACCTGCATCCATTCCAACTCCATTGAGACCCAGATAATCCAATCCACCTATTACATTCCCGATGTCGGGACCAAAAGCCAACGTGTAACCCCACAATACCCATTGTACTCCAACAATTCCCATTATTATAAAACTCTGCATTACAGTGGCAATGAGGTTCTTCCTACGTACCATGCCACCATAAAAAAGAGCTAGCCCAGGCACCATCAGTAAAACCAGTGCCGTGGACATCATCACCCACGCGGTATCCCCAGCATTCACCATATTTCTTCACCTCCAGTCATTTTAAAGGCGTTCAAATCAACACATAGTAATATTTTCAACGTCCATATTGATTACACGATCCTATGTTACAAATATGATTGTTACCAACTTGTTGCCCAAGTGTTAAATATTTGTAACATCAAGTACTATAAGGACAATCCAAGGAACCTCTACATCTGAGTAGTAGATAACCATTTGTCAGATTTTGGCTGTATCCTACAAAATGTGGACGTTTCTAGATAACATCATCTATCAGTAATCTTGCAAAACCCGGAGGATATCAGTAAAGAAAGAAATGCTTTTGTATACCCACTCAGGTAAAAATAGTGCGACGCGTATTCAGCAGAAAGGAAGCTAGGAATATGGATGTTTCAGGCAAAAAGGCAGTAGTGACTGGCGGGGGTAGAGGAATAGGCAGAGCTATCAGCATAGCCTTAGCCCAAAACGGGGCCGACGTCGCCGTGACCGACATTATCGAAGACAATGCTGAACAAGTATCCTTAGAAATCAGCGCATTAGGCGTTGAATCTATGTCTTTACATTTGGACGTTACTTCTCAAAACTCAGTCGACGCTATGGTTGAGGCAACGCTAGCTCAATTCGGACACATAGACATATTAATAAACAATGCTGGAGTCATTGGAGCAAACGGTTGGGAGCAAAGAAGTTCCCCCAACGAAGAGGATTGGAACTACATATATGAGATAAATGTCAAAGGAATCGTAAAGGTATCGGAGTCGATAATCCCTCATATGATGACTCGTAAGTACGGCAAAATCGTAAATATTGCGTCGATCGCGGGACGGAGAGGCGGCTATCGCAATATGCCTTATAACGTTTCAAAAACAGGAGTCATCAGCATAACACAAGGACAAGCCTTGGAATTGGCGCAACATAACATTAATGTCAACGCCATATGCCCTGGTCTCTTATGGACCCCTATGTGGAATCGTATAACTGATAGAGAAATTTTTACAGGTGTCAGCATGTCAGCTTCTGTTTCACAATCAACGGATAGTCTCACCGAAAAATCTAATCGGGAGCTTTTTGATGAAAAGGTAGCAATGTTAATTCCGTTGGGTAGAGAACAAACCCCCGAAGACATAGGTTATCTTTCGTGTTTTCTAAGTTCCGATTATTCACGCAACATAACTGGTCAAGCCATAAACGTGAGCGGAGGCTACTCCCCTGGGATATAAGTCGTGACCTCCATTATATGCATTTAATGTGCAATATTATGTTGTAAGAGACAGATTTAACCACATCAACTGTGCAAAGTCATATAAGTCTCCGGATAATTCAAGTCTATAAATTTGCCGGTAACTCCTTGCAAAATCCTGCCTCCGAAATATTCGGAGGCCTCTCTGCTACAGGCGATTCTGTCGGCAGATGGCCAGTAGTGTGTGAGGACTAATGTTGACACTTCTGCCTCTTCAGCTAACCGACCCGCGTCATAGGATGACATATGCGTTACAGGGTTTTGTACAGGGGCACCCCCTCCCAAGGTATTTTCAGAGAGCAATAGATCACTTTTTCGAGACCAATATGCCAAGCTTTCACATGGAGAGGTATCTGAAGTATACACAATATTTTTTTCTCCAGAAGAAATCAGCATCCCAAATGACGGAACTGCATGTTCTACCTCGAAAGGTAAAACATCAAATGGTTCAAGGGAGATCATCTTCTCTGGAACATATTCACGTAGATTTAAAGAAAGATTAACAACTTTTCCATCTGATATAACATCTAGCAACGAAATAAACTTTTTTCGTCCTCCTTTTGGAAGATACACATCCATTTCTCCGGATCCTTCGCCATATCTTACCGCGTAGTTAAGTGCTATCAAATCAATAAAATGATCCGGATGCATATGACTAATGAACACCGCTTGCAAACTGGCAATATTTGAATAACGCATCAAATTTGACAGCACTCCACTCCCGCAGTCGATTAGAATAGAGCTGGAACCAGATTTAACCAAGTAACCAGAGCTAGCATCACCCCCTATGGGATAAGCTCCTGAAGTACCTAATAATCCAAGTCTCATAAAACTAGCACCTCTCAGACTAATTCATCTCAAACTTTTCACATGAAGCATGAATAATATTAATCCCAAGAGTCAATTATGAACCATTGACCCAGGTTAAACTTGAAACTACAAAAGCGATATCGAGACAATTCCTACAACAATCATTGCGGTAGAAATTACCTTAGTCGAAATAGTTTTCCATTCAAGCGACTCATCCAAAATGTGCAAGAACGGAAGACTTATGACCATACTCATGAAAAAAACAAACAACGGACGGGTTGACATTACAGTAACCACAAGTGAGACTTGAGCAAGAGAAATTGCCCAAAGAGTCAACAAAAGTGAGAAAAACACCAACACTCCTTCTGCCATGAAAAATACGAATGCTGTTTCTTTTTGTGATAGAACCCTAATCGTCTCTCCAATCATGTAAGGACGAAACATGAGTACCACACAAGCCGAAGCTAGTCCCTGATTTCTAAGAGTGAAGAGATTCCACACACTCATATCATCTGCAGCCACTTTGGTTAGCACTTGAGCGACTGCCATACAGAAAGTGCCCAACAATAATAATATGAAGGTCTTTTTTAAACTAGTTATCGAAGAAGTTCGTGACGGTTTGGACGAGATTAACACAGCACCCGACACAGTAATTAATATGGCGCCCCAATGATATATAGTCAATTCCTCGCCAAGAAGCCCTACTGCAAGTAAAGCTACAAAAACAGGGGATGTTGAAACTACTGGTATAACTACTGAAACGTCTACTTTTTGTAACGCCAAGAACATGGCGCACAGAGAACCTCCCCACAAGAACCCGGAGAAATAGGCAGCTAGGTACGCCTGAAGCGAATGGGATTCCATAGGGTAGAATGGCAAGACTGCTAGCCCCATAGGAACTTGTATTACACCAACCATTACAGTAAATGTGCGAACATCCTTTATATACCTGACAAGGAGGATCTTATCGAATATATTTACAACGGCGAATGTAAAAGCACTTAAGGTCCCGATAATTACCCAATTCATAAAAAGAGTTCTCTGCTCCTAGGCCATTTATCGTCCACCGTTACAATTTAAATTGTCAATATCGTACTAACAAAAAATTCTAACCGTACTGCTGCGAACATTGCGATTATAACGATGCTCTTAAATCATATTGATCCATTCATCGACCATGACATTTTTTATATTTCTTTCCACTTTCACATGGACATGGCGCATTACGACCGATTTTCCCCGAGTCTCTTATTTTAGAAGCAGTCTTGCGCTCTAAATCACAAGCTACACATGTGCAGGCATCTGGATGATCTCTGTACCAATTAGGTCTGTTCATGTCACATAACCTTCCAAAGGCTTTAACTTATCCATTAACTGTATACCATTATCAAAACTGCTCTTTAACTTCGTATATTTCAACATCTTCATTTTGGAAAATTTTTGTCAAAACACCAGATAGTTGATTATCAAACTTTTCCAGACCTTCTTCTGAAAAATATAGCTTCTCAACACGCCCTACATAAACTAAACCTACGTTATACTGCCTTAATAGGGATTTTGCCTCCTCTATATCCACAGTTTCATAAATATTCTTCACATCCATAATCCGCTGCGTAACTTTATGTCTATATCCCCACCTCTGCTGCTCCTGATGCCACTGCCATCCCACAACTGTTGGCAACCCGGTATTTATGGAGACACGGCTGCCCCAGCGGTACGTAGGAGTGACGGCTTCTAGAATAACAGGAGTCCCATCTACATTCTCTCTTAACCATCGTATCCCTTCGAAATCAATCTCAATATCGATATCCCCTAGAGGATCGAAATACGTGGTACCTCGAACATAATCGGTTCCATCCAAAGTCATTGGAATAGAGTCCACATCAAATCTGTCTCGAAGTCTATCATGCGTTCCAAATATAGGATAAATAGACCCGCCAATCATCAATAATACAAAAAGTAGGAGTACTGATTTTGTAAATATATTACCATCGAATCTCATGGATTCCTCAGAAAACCCTAGCCTCCATACGAGGTAAGCTGACGCAATCCCTAAGAGGATCCAAATTTGCAAATAAAACTTGAATACGCTGTTCATTCGCTCTATGTCCCCTTCCATTCTAAAGAATTCGAGGCCCACTACAAGCGAAAATGCAATAATTACCAGCAATAACGAAAAACTTACACTTGGCGCATCACGTTTATTCGATCTCATCCATCGGGTCATTGACCAGGCTCCCAATCCAAGCAATACCAGAACAGACAAGGTCGTGTACCCCAGTTCTAGGAATGTATTTGCGAATACAGCACAAAATATCAAAAGTGCAACAAGGAATAATCCCAAAATGAAATTCAAACCAGAGCTTTTGAACGCCGACAATTTATCACTCCCGTACGATTGACCCGTACCACTATAAACCCAGCCAGCAAAGAATAATATACGTATTAATTTATGCCTTACGTCAAAAAGAAGAAAAGAGCCGACTACGAATACAAACAAACCCATTATTGAGAGAAATTGACTAATCTTCGTAGTATTTGTCGTCATTTCCAAAGAATTGAAGAAAACTTCATTAGTCATATGAAATGGTAAGAATACAACGTAACCGACCACAGCCATAACAACAATCTTGCTAAAAGCTCTAGCTAGCATGACTATGGACATACCACCAAACAGGTAATACTCAGCTATTAATATACTGCCTGATGCAACAATAAAATATGTGGGGAAATCCCAGGCATTTAATAGACGGAGCGAACCTACACACGCACCCAAGGCGAAAAGCGTTAGAAGAATATTCTTGTCCAAGAATTTCATGGAAGTTGATTTACGAGCATACAACACAAAGCATAGGCCCATCCCTAAAACCAATAAGGTGAAGGGTATAGCCATCATGTGAGCATGCAAATCTGCAAATAGAAACGTAAAGAACGGGAATTCCGTTATCTCATATCCTGGAGGATCAGGGGGCATCATCCGGCTACTTCTCCAAAAATCAAATTCGCCAAATGGCAGATCTTGGAAAAGCAATCTCTTAAACCCACCAAGCATTTGTTTAACGCCATCGAAATTCCCCATTATGGCGACAAAGAAAACACCCAATAACCCCGCCCAAATAGTTGAAGATTTAAAGCGTCCGAAAAAATTAGGTCCATTCACTACCGGTGTACTTTTTTGAAATCTTCCCGTCTGTTCACTACTTTCAGCTAAGTTATAAACAAGAGAAAATGACAACCCGGTAGTTAAAGCGAAAAACATAGGCACGGCCAAATTAAAGCCTATAGCCGTCGGAAGTGAAGTCAATTTTATAAAGATCGCTGTTATAAAATAGCCCCAATAATAATAGTTAAGATATCCACCAGCAAACCATGGATCAAAAGGTGGCATGTATGACGAACGAATGACGGCATTCAAATAGGCCAATTCCATCGGTTTCTCTCCTCCCCGATAGGGATGCCACAGATCGGGGTTTACCATCCTAATGATGACAAAAATCAAGAATGACAGAATGAAAAGTACCTCTCCAGTCAGAATCACTCGCCAATGGGAACGAATGAAATCACAAATATCATATCGATACCTCAAAAACGTTATACCTGATACAACTCCCAGCCCCACTAGTGTCACGACTATTGCGAATTTCGAAAAAACCATCAAATTCAAACTCGTTATTAGCCATACAGCTAGGCCAACCAACAGAAGACCAAGAACTTTAGAAAACATGTAGCCTTTATCAGGCAAACTTTTAAACACTAAAAATCCCAAAGGGGCAGACAGTAAACTAATTATGTAAATTAGAAGCAACCAAGCCAAAATCGGCACATTCGAAGCCCAGTTGCTTTCATCTATAATTTCGGTCCACGTGCCGCCTTGTCTATAAAATTCAAACTCCTCGCTGGAGAACATCAAAGGATCCCCTATTTCATTAAATGCATCTTGTTTCCCTAAAACTTCTTGAGATGTACTAAAAACTCGGAGCAGCTCTGCTGTTTCATATTTCTCAATATTTTCAAAAATGAGTACTTTCGGATGGTCATATACTGAAAAACTTTCATCTGCATAACCCAAATTAATAGCTCTCCCAGACTTTATGGGCATTAATCCTGCTGGCTCCGGAAGGCCAGGACGAGTAAAAGTATCATCTACCAATGAAATGCCCCAGAGGTTGGGATACTCCGATTCATAATTAACTAGTTCATAGCCCAAGTGTCCTGAAAATAGCCCTTTATAGAGTTTGGAAGATGCGGGATACCGCTCACTTATCCTAGGAATAGTCCCATACAGACGATTACTAAACAGTATGAAATAGTCAGCTTCAGCGAGTCTGGTTGCTAATAATTCCTCTTTTGAACGATTATCAGGGTCATACATTGGCAATTCGAAAATCCTATACTTCCCCAAACTTGGAATTGATTCTTCCCAATGCTCTTTCAGGACAAATGCGCCAGGAGGCGCCTCATTTTGCAGCCATTCCGACGCTCTGACGGCAGTATGTTTTTCTTCGTACACATTAGAAAAAGCAAAAGCATATAAAACAGAACTCAATAGAACCACTACTAACATACCTCTGATACCAAAAGTGAGAGGTATGTGATACTTCATAGATTTACTTGCTTTATACGAACACATTGCAATCATCAATCTTGCTCCGAAGAAGAGTAAGAATGGAGTAACCGGCAACATGTACCGCATGAATTTGACTTCGAATGATCCAGTTATCAAAAGATACGGAACCACCCAAGAAAGGATGAGTACATCAATCCTCGTCTCAGGACTCCGGGCCGGCAATGTAGATAAGAGTGAAAGTATAGCGATTACAGAAGCGCCTACAATCGCGACAGTATTGTCAAAGATTAGCAGCATGACTATAGGCACTAGCCAACCAACCCCCAGATATACAAATATGTGATTTTTAGACATCCCTCTCACTGAAGCAAAACATAGACCTGACCAAGCCGTAATCCCAAGAGGCCATCCTAGTCCCCAGCCTGACACTTGAGTAATCTGATACCAATAGGACATGGTGCCTATATATTGCCGAGTGTACGGATAATCCCTGATCCGCCTGACCATTTCTGACTGTTCAGTCAAATCAGATATGAAACGCGTAGCATCTAGTAGGGCATACGGTTGAGCGAGGAAAAAGACTACCCCAGTAACTAGCAGACCTATCGAAGTCAGGATCGCTGTTTGCTTAAGGCGTTGTGCGAAATATTTAGCACTAGAAGCCGGTACTTCGGACAGGCTTTTTGAGGCAACGTCGTTCCATGAAAGTAAATACATCAAATGTGCCATAAGAAAAACGGCAAGTATAGGAATTTGACTAATTTTTGTAGCTATACCCAATCCTACAAACAGGCCTGCCAAAGCTGAATTTAAGTATCCTCCACAACGGGCGACTCTGATCAACACCCATAATGCAAGAACAGCGAACATCGTTTGAAGGGTATCTACTGCAAAAAAGTGACTCAATTGAATGTGAATTACGGCAAATGCTACAAAAGAAGAAGCAAGTAAGCCGATCCATCTTCCGCCGATGCTTCTCCCAATAAAGAAAATGAATAGAACCGTGACCAAATCTGCTGCCCCAGATATGATCCTCCCGGGGACTCTCAAATCTACAGATCCAACACCGTTAAATACATCTAGAACAGATTCCGTCAGACTTAGTAAATACAACGGGAAGCTTCCATAGGGAAACCATCTGGGATTCCAAGAGCTTTCTTCTGAGTCAAGCAAATCCGATAAATTCCCTAAAGATGGGAATGAAAGCTCCTCAACTACGAATAATATCGCTCTCTCATCCGGATGAGGGCTGTACCCAAACCCTTCATCCCAATTCAGTCCCTGAAACCGTAGCATGCACCCTATCAGAATAATAATCGAAAGCAAACTTATGGTTAAGGCCAGCTTATGGACTTGAGAATTATGGCTTCTTTTGCGCCATTCAGATAAGATCGATTTAAATAGCAATTTGTTTGTTAGCATAAAGTGCGTTTTCAGCAAAAAAATCAACGTCTAAACTGATGAAGAATGTTAATCTCAAAGCGCTAAAGAGTAAACCAATGGGAACATAGCACGAAGATGGATACTCTTCCGGAATTCTAGATACAATGTTTTCTATTATAGAAGCCTATTCAGGTCGAGTGTAAATATACAATCGAGTGCAAATATAGACAGGTGAGTCAAATCTCAAAACGCTATGGTGCCTTTCTAATAGACTTAGACGGAACTCTCATTGGAAAAACTCAACAAATTTCTTCTAGAGTTGCGTCTGCTGTAAAGTCGCTGCATCCGTATCTTACTGTCTGCATCTCCACTGGAAGAGAACCTCAGGACGTCTTGAGGTTCTCCAAAGAACTCGAACTTTCGGGACCCCAAATCTCCGACAATGGAGCATTAATACTTGATCCACAAACCGGAAACACCATATGGTCATCAACTCTCCAATACGAAACCGGGAAAATCGTTTTATCTCACCTGCGAGAGAGAGGGCACACCTTTTTGGCAACTTACCCAAGCGGTAGATATACAGACCAGGACGACATTCCTACATGGGTAATCACCAGGATATCAGCACTAAACATGCAAATGTCCGATGCGGAAGAACTAATTCGCCGATTCAAAGATGACGAAACTTTGAATGTTGTGAAAGCTTTTCTCCCATACAACAATCTATGGGCCGTAGACTTTACAAATACAGGAATAAACAAAGGATCCGCGACAAAGAGAATTGGTGATTTTTTGAGGATCCAAACCTCGTCTATCATAGCCGCAGGAGATAGCTATAACGACCTGTCTATGCTTAAAATCTGCGGGAAACGCATCGTAATGGAGGAAGCCCCTATTGAGCTCAAAAGTATTGCAGATTATGTAGCTCCTTCTGTGGACAGAGACGGCCTTGCAATTGCGATAGAGGAATATGTTATCCCCTTAGTCACATAGTCACAAATCAAGCAATCAGTACCAATTGTTCTGCTAATTGGTAAATATGCAGATTGATTTATTACACACTTACAGAGAGTTTGATTCCTGGTACTTTTAATATGCTATAATTTCCTCCGTCTGGGAGAGATGGCCGAGCGGACGAAGGCGCTGGTCTCGAAAACCAGTATGGGTGTATGCTCATCGTGGGTTCGAATCCCACTCTCTCCGCCATATCAGCTAGCAGACAATCTATATATTGGTAAAGATCCAGAGCCAAAATCCCATTTTTTCAACTGCGGAGAGGTGCTAGAGTGGACGAATAGGCACGACTGGAAATCGTGTGTACTTAACGGTACCATGGGTTCGAATCCCATCCTCTCCGCCACCCGTCCACAAAATAGACTGACAAAGTCTTTTTTTCCTCAAAATCAATCACATTTACTTTTGCATTCTCACATTCAGTTGGATTATGCTAACCTAATGGACGATTTGGGAAATGTCACAAATTTAAGAGAGGATTCCGTTGATTATTCAACGGCTGTGTAGGATATGCCTAAAGACTTGGTTATAGTGGAATCACCAGCAAAGGCCCGTACTGTAGGACGCTTCTTAGGAAGTCGATTTGAGGCTATGGCTTCTATGGGACACGTAAGAGACTTGCCAAAAGGCAAGATGGGTGTGGATATAGATGATGACGGATTCCATCCTTCATACACTATATTGCCAGATAAGAAAAAAATAGTCTCCGAGCTACGCAAAGCATCCAAAAATGCAGGAACTGTTTATCTCGCCACTGACCCTGACCGTGAGGGCGAGGCGATATCATGGCACCTACTAAATGCAATAAAGATCAAACCTGAAAAGGTAAAGCGGGTTATATTCCACGAAATAACGAAAGATGCTATACAAGAAGCATTCGAACATCCCAGAGATCTCGACCAAGACCTCATAGATGCTCAACAAGCGCGACGAATATTAGACCGACTGGTCGGATATCGCCTCAGCCCTGTTCTTTGGGGAAAAGTTAGGCGAGGGCTGTCAGCTGGCAGAGTCCAATCAGTTGCCCTTAGACTGGTTGTAGATCGGGAACGGGAAATTTCTGCCTTCCAGGCAATCGAATACTGGACGATAACAGCAAATTTTGAAAAAGAACTTGCCTCGAAAGATATATCTCCCAAATTCGAAGCCTTGCTCCATTCAGTCAAGGGACATAAAAATAAATTAGAATTGACCAATGGAGAGCAAGCCACCGCAGTAACGGATGATTTAAAAAATGGGACTTTCGAAGTTTCCGATATTCGAAAACGCCGTACGCGCAGTAAGCCGTCCGCACCTTTCATTACATCCACAATGCAACAGGAGGCTTGGAGAAAACTACGTTACACCGCCAGACGAACTATGCAAGTAGCCCAGCAATTGTATGAAGGTATTGATATCGGTTCTGAGGGGTCCGTTGGATTAATCACCTATATGAGAACTGACTCCACTAACGTAGCAGAGACTGCTTTGAATGAAACAATTCAGTACATAAAAGATAAATACGGCGGTGAATTCTGCCCAAGTTCACCTAGGAGATACACCAAAAAAGTAAAGGGAGCCCAAGAAGCTCATGAGGCTATCAGGCCAACTTCCGTATTTAGGGATCCGGATAGCATAAGAACGCATCTGAACAATGACCAATACAGACTCTATAATCTCATTTGGCAACGGATGGTTGCCAGTCAGATGAGTGATGCTGAATTTGATTCCACTACAGTAGAAATACTCGCCACTAGTAGCGGTACAGGTGCTGAGTACATATTTAGAGCCAGAGGATCCGTTATGGTGTTCTCAGGCTTTAGAACAGTGTACATGGAAAGTAAAGACGATCCGTCTCAGGATAATAACCAAGATGACGCATCACTGCCTGAGCTATCCAAGGGTGATCATTTACTTTCCAGCGATCTCAAGGCAAACCAGCACTTTACCCAGCCCCCCGCCAGATTTACAGAAGCTACGCTTATACGATCTTTAGAAGACAAAGGAATAGGCAGGCCCAGCACGTATGCCCCGATTATGGCCACAATTCAAGACCGGGATTATGTCAGCAAGGATCAAGGTCGTTTCACCCCTACTAAACTCGGAATTGCTGTCACAGATCTATTAAAAATGCACTTCCCAGAAATAATGGACGTGGGGTTCACGGCAAAAGTAGAAAACCAACTTGACGATGTAGCCGAAGGCGCCCAGGAATGGGAACCAATGCTAAAAGATTTCTATTCTCCATTTGATCTCTCGATCGAAAAGGCCATGAAAGAAGCGGAACGAGTGCCAAGAGACCAAATTGACGAAGAAACCAACGAATCTTGTGAAAAATGTGAACGCCCAATGGTTATCAAGTCCGGAAGATTCGGAAGATTTATGTCCTGCAGTGGATTTCCTGAATGCAAAAATTCCAAACCGTTGATCATCAAGGTGGGGGTCTCTTGTCCAGAATGTGCCAGCGAACTTGTTGAGAGAAGACAAAAAGGCAGAGGGGGCAAGATTTTTTACGGTTGCTCTGGTTATCCCAACTGCTCCTTTGCAGTCAATCAAAAACCGCTACCTCAACCTTGTCCAGAATGTGGTGAAATGCTGGTGGCATCTGGAAGAGAAAATGCAAGATGCCTGACATGTAAATACAAGGGGCCAGTCCAAGAAGAAATACAAGAGGATAACTTACAAGAAGTTACTGTGCCATAACAATAGAAGCAAACTAGCTGCCTATTGGTTTGAAGAGCCCAAACTAATTATTTCTTTAGATTCCTGACCAAGAGCCAGAATCTTTCTACTTGAAAGCAAACCTTCTTTTGATAGAAAAAATAGAGCAATCAATATAGGTGGGCCAAAAACTACAATATGTAAAATCACTGAAAAGGCGATAGCATGGTGAGGAGAAGCGCCAAGCAGTATTAATATCTGCATTGCGAACCACTCGAAAGTACCTATAGCCATTGGAAGACCAGGCACGGTACTGCTAAAAAAAAGAATCGCAATAGTGACTACCGCCGCTTCAATCAGGGGTAAGCGTAGGCCAATAGAAATTCCGATTATCCATCCCGCCATTGCGATCATACCTGCCTGCAATATGGTAAGCATGAGAGCATATAGAGAACAGCGCCTACTTTGACGCAGAAAAAGCACTGCGGATCCAAATTGCTGAACGATCGTAATATCGCGTAACATTGGCATATTAGCAAGCACAGGACCTATCGAAAATAGTAAGAATAAACTGCAAATCCCAAATCCAACGCCTACCGCAACTAGTAAAGCAAAAGGCTCTAGAGAATCTATCGTAAGAACCCCGATACCTAATACAGAGATTGTTACCAAAAATTCGAAAGTTCTTTGCAACGCCATGGTAGCGAGAACTTGAGCTAAAGGGATCTTATATCTCAAGACCAATAAACCTATCTCAATTACCTCATCCAGCACCCTGACTGGACTAAAGGAATCTAGGGCTGTACCAGTTTGTTCTACTAATAGTAGCCTTGTTGAAGTCGTCTGATCGTCGGA
>CAZQPS010000024.1:0-12744 GCA_964595285.1 uncultured Dehalococcoidia bacterium
GTCGACGTAGTGCCAGTACCTGGTCCATCTGCCATAACTTCTGCGTTGTCCATATCCAATTTGAGACCTGGGGAATTTACTTACCTTGGATTCCTGCCTAGACACATTAGTGAGAGACGTTCTATTCTGGCTGACTTGTCTCGGGACGAAAGAGTTTTAGTTATTCTTGAGGCACCACATAGGCTTCGAGATCTTCTTTCCGATGTAAGGGAAATATTAGGGAATCGACAGTTGGTAATATGCAGGGAGATGACGAAACTCTTCGAAGAAACATTTTATGGAACTGTTGAAGAGGCGATAGATCATTTCAACGTCGTGAAAGGTGAGTTTATAATATTGTTATCCGGAGCTGTACACAGTCAAAAAGATGAAAGAATAATGAAACAGGATGCAAAGGATATGATGCTGAAATTATATGAACAAGATATTAGAGCAAAAGAAGCAGTTGAGAAGGTGTCCATAATCACCGGGCTTTCACGGAGAGATGCCTATAATTTATGGTTAGAAATTAAGAATTCTCACTAAGGTTGCAAAGGAACTTAACTCGCGTCAGCACCCCATCAGTGTTAACATATTAGGAATATATACAAGACAGACGAGTTAAACAATAAATGGCTGAAAAAGTTTTGGTCGCGGTAGCTTGGCCTTATGCCAATGGTTCTGCTCACATTGGGCATCTTGCCGGGACATATCTCCCCGCTGATATTTTTGCTCGTTACCATAGAATGAAGGGTAACGAAGTTCTAATGGTTAGTGGTAGTGATGCGCATGGCACTCCAGTGACATTAACTGCAGAAGCGCAAGGTATTACTCCTGAAGAAGTTTTCTCACATTATCAGGATGAATTTCTTGATGGTTGGGAGAAGCTTGGCATTAGCTTCGATCTATTCACTTCTACACACACCCGGAACCACTTCAAAGTTGCCCAAGATATGTTCATGCGTTTGTATGACAAAGGGTTCATTTATAAAGGTACTATGATCCAGCCTTTCTGTGAAAAAGATAATCGTTATTTGGCAGATCGATACGTTTTGGGTACCTGTCCACACTGTGGTGATGGAGCGGCCCGTGGTGACCAATGTGACAAATGTGGACGTACACTGGATGCGAAGGACTTGGTGGGTATCAAGTGTATTACCTGTGATGAGAGCCCAATTTTCAGAGAAACGGAGCATTTTTTTCTAAAGTTGAGTCATTTTGAAGACCAACTAAAAGATTGGATAGAAACAAAGGGTGATTGGCGTCCCAATGTGAGGAATTTTACAAAGTCATATTTAGAATCTGGTCTGAAAGACAGAGCTATCACCCGCGATATAGAATGGGGAATTCCTGTTCCGCTTGAAGGTTATGCCGACAAGAGACTATACGTCTGGTTTGAGGCTGTCGTGGGATACCTCTCCGCATCTATTGAATGGGCGGAAAACAATGGAAAAGAGGAGAAATGGCGGGAATTTTGGTGTGACGATACCACCCGGTCTTATTATTTTATGGGTAAAGATAATATACCTTTTCACACCGTAATCTGGCCCGCAATGTTAATGGGGTACGAAGGCCTTAATTTGCCCTACAATGTACCTGCTAATGAATATCTTAATTTGGAAGGGTTTAAACTTTCCACGAGCCGGAATTGGGCAGTCTGGATTCCAGACTATTTGTTGAAATATGAAGCAGATCCGCTAAGGTATGTAATAGCATCGAATATGCCAGAATCTTCCGATTCAGATTTCTCTTGGCGGGAATATGTAAGGCGTAACAACGATGAATTAGTGGCAACCTTTGGCAATTTGGTGCACAGAGTATTGTCAATGATAAATAGAAATTTTGATTCTATTGTACCGGAGCCTGGCGAACTGGACTTTGCTAGTGAAGAGCTACTTAAAGAAGCTGAGAAATGCATGTCGTTAGTGGGATCCAATATTGAAAATGTGCGAATACGGCAGGCCATGGTCACAGGCATGAGTCTTGCTCAGGCGACCAACAGATATCTCGATCGGAAAGAACCCTGGAAAAGTATAAAATTAACTCCGGAAGACGCAGGGCGGACGCTCTGGGTTTCGTTGTCAGTGATCAATTGTCTTAAGACAATAATGACACCTTTCCTGCCTTTTACGTCAGAGAAATTACATGCGCTGGTGGGTCTTGAGAAGTCGGTTGAGAGCAGTGCATGGGAGTGGGACCCTTTCGAGATAGTTCCGGGAACTCGAGTCCTGTCTTCTTCTCCCTTGTTCCAAAAACTAGATGAGAAATTGATTGAAGAAGAGCTGGGGGACCGCATTGATTGAGATTAGCATTTGCTTGTAAAGAGTTGGTGATCTTTGGAGAAGACATCGTTTTACGATCCAGTTGGTGTGAGACTAAATAGGGTAAGTGAGCGTCTGCTTGCAATGTCAGACGGGCAGCAGCCTTTTATAAGAGCTCTTCTGGAGCATGTTTTTTCAAATCCTGGTAAGCGTGTGAGGCCGGCACTTACATTGCTAGCCTCAGGCTACTGTGAACATGACGAAAATGTGACCGAGACAATGGCCACTGCAGTAGAAATGCTTCATATAGCGACATTAATTCACGATGATACTGTCGATGATTCTTCAATGAGACGCGGCAGAGCAACTATAAGTAGCATATGGGGTGATAACGCAGCAGTTTTGGTGGGGGATTTCATATTTGCGGCGTCAGCTACGTTGGTTTGTGACACTGGGAACATCCGGGTTATAAAAAGATTTGCTGAGACGATAATGGAATTAGCAGCTGGTCAACTTCAGGAAAGCTCCCTTACTTATCAGCCTCACCAAACTATGGACCAATATATAGAACGCATATATAACAAAACCGCTTCATTGTTTATGACTGCAAGCGAGTCAGGCGCTGTATTGAGTGGAATGCCTGAACGCCAAACTCAAGCTTTGAAAGAGTATGGCTACAATATAGGTATGGCCTTCCAAATCATTGACGATATATTAGACATTGAGGGTAGTGCGGATGAAATAGGAAAGCCTGTTGGGAGTGACTTAAGTAACGGAATCGTAACATTACCAACTTTGATAGCCATCCAGAATAATGAGGGCGTAGAATTTATTTCAGATTTGTTCAAAGATCCTGAAAATGACAAACTTTTGGGTGATGCTTTGGGAATTATAAGACAATCTACGATCCTGGACGAATCGTATGAAATTGCCAATAATTACTGTGATCTAGCTATGGAATGTTTAAATGTTTTGCCCCAATCTAACAGTACTGTATATCTATCCAATCTAATTGATTACATAAGGGTTCGAAGATCCTGAAATCTAAGTCATTTTTCCCATACGATTTCCCCCATTTTTAACGTCTTCACGACTTCCGCAGTCAAGGTAGATTCGCATTGTCGAGACATGCCAGACACCAAGACTATATTGGCTTGTTTACCTATTTCCAAAGTGCCGTTGAAATTTTGTTGTCCTCCAGCAATTGCTGCGTTCACTGTGTAGGCCCGTAGTGCTCGTTCTAAAGATATAATTTCCCCATCATTAATTGTTTGTCCTGAAGAGGTTTTTCTAGTTGTGGCTGAGTAAATCCCTTTTAAGGGATTAGGTTTTGTGACAGGGGCATCAGAACTAAAAGCAACGGTTATTCCTTGTCTTTCTAGGGAATTAAATGGGTACAGTGATCGCAGTTTTTGGCTGGGAATCTTGTGTAAATATCTGTCCCCATTTTGTCTTAAAAATTCCGGTTGACTGACTACAGTGACGTTGGACGAGGCCATAAGTTTAATAGATTCGATCGACGTTTCCGAACCGTGCTCTATTCGATTAGGGATGTCCCTTGTTAAGGATTTAATATTATTACTGGCTAAAACTTTAGATGCTAGATCAACGCAGACTTTTTCCACGGCGTGGATCGCCACGGGAAATCCTTTGTATAAAGATTCGGATACGAGCTCTTCCAACTGGCAACTAGAGAAAATTGGCTTGTTATTTTGAGCAGTGAGCAATATCTTGCAATGTCCTAAAATGAGGGGAGTATTGGAATTATTAGGATTTTTATTAAAGGTTTCAAATTCTGAAATGTGATTGCTTCCTATCATCATTTGAACATTGGGCATTTGTAGGTAGGTATCCAGGTGAGAGGAGAAAACGTTCCATTCTGAAATAGAATTATTTGGAGAGGCATCATGCACGTTGGTAATACCATTTGCTAGAAAATCTTTGCCCGATTGTTCTAGTCCCCAAGCAAGTTTTGATGCAGATAACTTTGGCATGCGCTGGGTGATAAAGTTTTCCATTTCAATCAAAAATCCAGACACTTCACCTGTTCCCGGATCGCGGTCGATTGTGCTGCCTAGAGGTTCGTCAGTGTCGGGAGTGATGTTCAAACGGGATAAACCTACACTATTAACGATAGACGCGTGGCCAGACCTGTGACGTATTCTTACTGGATGTCTAGGCGATGCTTGGTCAAGATCCCACTTGGTAAGATTTTTATCATGAAAATAATATTCATCGTAGCCAAATCCACGGACCCATTCCCCTTCAGGGGTTTTATTGGCTCTCTTGGAAATTACAGTTTGTATATCTTGCACTGTTTGAACAAACTCAGGTGAGCAATCTACGTCACAATACGTTGATGCAGTAGGAAGGAGATGTACGTGAGGGTCTATAAAAGCGGGTAGTACGGTCTCACCTTGGCAATCAATGACAAGGACCCCGCCTAGGCTCAAGTTCCTAGCGTCATGATTGGTACCTATCCAAGAAATAAATCCATCAGAGACAGCTACTGCCTGAGCCCTCGGCATACTTCCACACATGGTCAGCACGTTGCCATTGATTAAGAGTATGTCTGGTCTATTACTGTGCCTATTCAAACGAAGCGTCGTGCTAACTTACTGAATTGCTGATCGGGGAGAGGCATCTATTCTGCGGACGACTATTTTCTCTCGGTCCATCATAGATGGTATCTGGGGCGCAATCTCGTTCTTCCAGGTATCACTGTTGTACACAACGTCATAAAGCCTTTCCCGTTCGGCCTCATTTTCGAATCTCCTTAGCCAGATATAGAGGTCTTCTTCTTCTTGACCTACGAAACTACCAAGGATTACCATCCCCTTCGATACTTGGAAAGGTATTATTGTTTCTTCCATGAACTTGACCCAGTTTTGTCTTTGACCATTTAAAGTTCTGTATTCACGCAGTTCAAAAAACATATATATCTCCTTTTGAATGCTTGTAGATTACTAAAGTACAAGTAAAGTATTAATATACGGCGCTTGTGTCAAGCCAGATAGAAAATGATCCCACTAGAAATAAGGTATAGACATATCAATACTAGGGCTTCTAGAGTGAGAAATCTATTTAAGCGCCGATTTTCTTTCGAAAGTAAACATAGGACAACGACTCCTGTCATCATTATGGCAAATATTGCAGTTATTGAGTGTAATTCAGAAATTGAAGCCCAGAGTGTATTACTTGTCAAAGCTATATCATCTACGAATAGAATGAAGCCCATGTTAAACAAATTACTCCCCAGCAAATTGCTGAGGGCTAATTCTGGGGCATTTATTCTCACCGCTGCAATGGATGCCGCCAACTCAGGTAGAGAAGTGCTTAGTGCGAGGAATTGAGTTCCTATAAAAGTAGCATCCCATCCCATGGAGTGAGTGAGGGCATCTCCGGTCTTGGCCAGCCATACAGCTGCCAAAATCACCACAACTGACGAGATAAGATACACTACAATTGTTTTCGTCATAGAGATGGAGGAATAGTCTGGTTGATTTCTATGATCCGTCGAACCATGATTTTTTTCTCTGGTAAAAATTAAATACATAGAAGACAACAAAAATAGGAACATCAGAACTGATATGGGACTTATTACTAAATTGCTGAATCTAAATCCGAGGCTGTGAGTAATAATGCCTAAAATACTGATGGAAATTATTAAAATCCCCAGCGTTCCTATAATCGCCGTGCTTTGTGTTCTTCCACTTAAGATAGGTTTGTCCCTACAATAAATGTCTAGTAGAGCTATTATGAGAAGATTGAAAATATTACTTCCGAATGCATCACCGGCGGCAAGGTCTGGCGAGTTCCAAAACGCTATGGAACTGACACCCGTACCTAGTTCCGGGAGGGAAGTTGCCGTTGCGAGAAGCACAATGCCTATGAACGAACGACCAATCCCAGTACGGATTGCTACGATGTCGGCAGATTTGGTGAGATAATTGGACATTACTAGTATGATGGCTGCACATGCAATCATCTGTGTCCAAAGTAGTGTGATTTCCAAGGTAACTCCACATATTGTTGGTCGGATAATAATTTTATGTTCCCAATTACCCCCAACGCAATAAATTAATTGCTAGCAGGAGTTTCACACATTAATGTGAATGAGGCACACTGTTAGTTAGTAGATCGCTTCGCTCCCCCCATTTATCAAGGAAGCGTCCATAGTTCTTTTTACTCAATTCGTCACGTTCACCTTCTGCAAGTGATGTCCACACACGGTGTTCGTGGAGGGTGACCGGAAGGTCGGCGTCCGCTATGACTTTAAAACCATTATCTTTAAATTGGAAACTATAATCTAAGTCTAAGTTCCTATAAAATCTGAAAGTTTCTCTTGGTAGCCCAACAGCTTTCAGTCGTATCCTGCGAAAGGCGAAGCAGTATGCTTGCATGGCATCCATTTCCCCGGACTCACCTTCTCCATCATGAAAGTGGTGGAAGTCATCGGTTCGTAGTCCGAAGGGTCCGACCACACCAGTGTCTTCCTTATTGAGAAGGGCTTCAATTGGGGTATATATATCCCCGGAAATTTCTACACTAGTGTCCAGCATTACTATGGTTTGACCCAAGCATTGCTTCAATAAGATGCTTTTGGCGGCACCTTCCCCTAACACATGATCCGTGTGGATCACCCTTATTCTCGAATCTGTGAGTGATAGTTGTTCTAACCATTGTCCTGTACCATCTCTAGAACCATTATCTACAACTACGACTTCCGCAGCCATATTCTCGCATCTAGCAAGCGCACTTTCAATACATCGCTTTACATCATCCATATAATTGCATGCCACTATCGCAATCGAAATATCCTTCGTACTTTCCTCATCAATAAATGATGGAACTTCAACGGAAGATGAGAATGAATGCCATTGTTCTTCTCTTTTTTCCCAAGCCGTTTTGGGCCGTATTCTGCTGCCAGACTTCGTATCATGTACTATCCATCCGGCCTCCCCGATTTGGTTCCGGAGAGTATCAGATTGTTGAAAGGATAAAGTTTGTCTCAGGTCGTTACGATTTTTATCTAAATTCGCAAGCTCTTGAGGCAAATCTGGGCCTCTATCAATCCGATCAAGATCAAGAGCTAGAACTTGATCAAAATTACGCAATATACAGAGCTTTTGAATTGGTGCTATATTTGCACCCACCAATTCCCAGGTAAGGGCCAGAGCTCCTGGCATATCGAGGTCATCATTAATTTTATCTAGGAATCGGTTGTTCCAATCATCCGTAATATGATCTGTTTGGGTTTTTTCCCCTTGTGTTTCAAGATTCCATTGCCAAACATAATTTCGAAGCCGAGCCAAACCACGTTGAGATGCTTTCAAAGAATTAAATGTAAAGTTCAGGCGACTTCGATACTTCGCAGTCAAACACAAATACCTGAACGCGAGGGGATCTATGCCTTCGTTTTCAATATCATCTAGTATGAAGGAATTCCCCATCGACTTGGACATTTTGACGCCATCCGCTAAAAGATGCTGACCATGCGTCCATACACCTACGACCTGGTTTCCGGTAAATCCTTCACTTTGTGCAATTTCTCCCTCATGGTGCGGGAATATATTGTCTACACCGCCCGTATGGATATCGAAAGTCTGATCTAGATATTTTAGTGACATTGCCGAACATTCAATATGCCAACCAGGAAAACCGTCTCCCCATTTACTGGGCCACTTAAGATCACGGCCTGTCTCAGCTTTCTTCCACAGTGTAAAATCACGTGGATCTTTCTTAAGCGGATCGGCTTCAACTCGAACTGCCTCGAGTAATTCTGCTTCTCCAATGTTTCCAGAAAGTTTACCGTAATCTCCGAACTTGTCTACTTCAAAATAAATATTGCCTTGAACTTCATATGCAAGGCCGTTTGCCATGAGACGTTCTATTATTTCTAACATCTCATCTATATGGTCGGTTGCTTTAGGTAAGACATCAACTGGAAGGATGTTCATTTTTGATTCGTCAGACAGGAATCTGTCTGTATAAAACTGAGCTATTTGCGCGGGTGTTTTTCCTTCCGCTAGGGCTGCTGCAATTATTTTGTCGCCCCCTAGCTCAAGAACTTCTTGTCGCATGTGTCCGACGTCAGTGATGTTCTTTACATGTAAAACGCTAACACCTTGGAAAATTAGACTACGTTTAATCCAGTCGGCTAAAAGGTATGACCGTAAGTTCCCAATATGGGCATCTCTGTATACTGTTGGCCCACACGTGTACATCTTGACAAAGTTGGGCGTTATAGGCTCTATTTCTTGAACTGTTTTGGTTAGGGTGTCATATAACCTGAGCAATTGTAACCTCTCCGTGCTCTTAATTTAGACGTGAGCGAGTTAGGAGGAGCGGGATTTCTCTGTTGGCTGTAATTTTACTAGTGAATTGGCTCTGTGTCTAACGCAGCAAATTACTCTTTTTTTTGTTTCTAGTAAATCATATGATTAGGTCGTTAAAACTCGCAATAAGTTGGTACTACCAGACACACCAATGGGTACTCCAGCAACAAGAATGATTGTGTCACCTTTTGAAATCGTATTAATCTGCCGTGCGTACTTATAGCCAATTTCGAAGAACTCATCCACGTTTTTAATTTCCTGGACTAATACGGTGGTCACCCCCCAACGAATCGTCAGCTGCCTTCTTATTCGCTCGTGGGGGGTTAAGGCGAGTATTTTAGTGTGTGGCCTGTATCGTGAAATTCGTCCCGGTGCCTGTCCAGATTCAGTAAATGCGACGATCACTTTTGACTCTAGTTGTAACGCGGACCGGACAGCGTCGTAACTTATGGCATCTTGAATAACGTTCGTTTTGAAATTGTGTCCCACTTTGGTTCTATTTTTCATTATTATTTCTTGATATGGCAGTGCCTCTTCCGCTTGGCGAGCCGTTTCAGCCATTATAGAAACTGCCTCAATCGGGTAGTCTCCGACTGAAGTTTCTGCTGACAGCATTATCGCATCAGTACCGTCAAATATAGCGTTAGCGACGTCCGTGACTTCAGCACGAGTTGGCGTTTGGGAATGAATCATAGACTCTAGCATTTGTGTGGCTGTTATAACTGGTTTACCCACATTATTACATCTATCGATTAAATCCTTTTGAATTATGGGCACTCGGGAAATTGGCACTTCCACTCCTAGATCTCCCCGGGCCACCATTATAGCGTCACTAGCTCGAATGATGTCATCTAGGTTATTCAACGCTTCAGCACGTTCTATTTTCGAAACTATATAACTTCTTGGAGAATAGGCCCTCATATATTCTCGCGCTTTTTCAATGTCATCGGGCGATGTAACAGTGGATAATGCTACAAAATCAGCGTCAATGTCTGTCGCGAATTTAAGTGCTTCTTCAGCCTTCGCGTCTGGAAAAGGCTGGGACGGAGCTTTGCCTGGGGTAGTTACCCCTCGCCTATCAGTTACCTTCCCACCGATAAGAACCTCACACTCTACGTTTCCTTCTGATATTTTAAGAACATTGAGTTTAATCAAACCATCATCAAGTAGAATCGCATGTCCTACAGTCGCATCTCTGTGTATGCCAGGAGGTGACACGGGTATTTGTTTAGGAGAACCAGTGATAGCCTCGCTGGTCAAGGTTATACGGTCGCCTTTGGAGAGGGTAATTTCACTTGGGCACGTAACACCAGTTCTGTATTTTGGCCCTGGGACGTCTACCATTATACCGACAGCTATACCAAGTTGTTCAGATATCATTCGCACTCTTTGGGCCGTCATTGAGTGAGTTCGTAGATCGCCATGGGAAAAATTTAGCCTTGCAATACTCATACCATTGACTATCAATTTTTCTAGCATTTCTGTAGATTCCGTTGAAGGTCCCAATGTGCATACGATTTTAGTTTTGGGGAATTCGGATTGTGTTTCAGGCGTTCGTTCGTTCATTTTTACCTATCTCAAGCTCCCTATAAACACTGTTGAAGGCTCTACCCATGATACAGGATATCCATCTCTTGTGATATATGTAGCAATATGTCTTACCTTTTACACAATAATGGAATAAATTTGTATATGACCCTGTTTGGTATATATTGGTCTGATTATACTAGGATTGACACGAGTAATTGTTAAACCGCCTTGCTAGTAGTTTGAGAGGGATAAATGGCTGATCTTAATCAACTTCAGGAAATTCAGGACATAGATCTGAAGATAGATGAATTAAGCGAATTACTGAACCAAGTTCGTATAGAACTGAAGGAAGATGGAGAAATAACATCAATATCAGCCTCACTTATAGAGATATCTTCTAAAATCAGCATAATAAATGTGCAGGAAAATGATGCAAATGATGCAGCTGTTGCAACTGAGTTAAAGTTGAAGTCACTAAGGGATAAATTATATGGTGGGGAAATTACCAATTCGAAAGAATTAGAGGCCCTTGAGGACGAAGGAAAGTTTTTAGAAGAGCAACTTTCTACTGAAGAAGACTTAGCTTTAGAACTCATGGAAAGCTTAGAAATTTTAACGACAACTATGGATAGGACTGCAGTCCAACTCGAAGACCTCAAGCAAAAACGAGGTATTCGTTTGAAAGAACTTGAAATGGAGGAAAAAAATCTTTCTTCTCAAATTAAGGAATTTGTCTCTAAAAGGTCTTTATTGGCATCCTTAGTTACTATTGGGACAATGAATTTATATGAAACCTTGCGTCAAAGTCGAGGGGGTATTGGGATAGCTGAAGTGGATAGGGCCCGGGGTATATGTCAAGCATGCAGGATAATGATACCTGTCAACGACTTACAGAAAGTACGAAGTTCGGGAGGAATTGTCCAGTGCAATAGTTGCAGAAGGATTTTGTATGTATAGTGAGGAACGGATATAGATGAGGGCACTTGGGTATTTTAATTTAATAGATCATCAGGTTACCAAAACGGATTACGAACAACTATTTTCTGTTTTTTGCGAGAGATACTTGCACCAACCAATTGGAGTTTACTGTGATGTTACGGAAGGTTTTGGAAAGAATACATTAACTGAGTTTGAGCGAATGCTTGATTACATGGAAAATGAGAAGAGCGATTTTCTCATAATGATTCCAGATGCTTCTCACATCGGCACTGATATAGAATCTGTCACAAGGTCATTATTGAGACTTGAGTCAAAAGGATCAAAAGTGATTTGTGATGATGATGAACTTCCTGACCCCCTACAAAATGCCCTAGTTACTCATAATGTTAAGGGAGTTTCAAAAGAGAGAAGTGCGAAAATTAGAGATTCTATGAAGCAACGTGCGCTCTTAGGCAAAGGCCTTGGTAAGCCGCCTTATGGGTATCGAAATGGGATCAATGGGAATCTTGAGATTGTTGACGAAGAAGCGCCAGTTGTTGAATTGATATTTAGATTGTACACAAACCGTGGTATAGGATTGAGGTTGATTGCACAAGAACTTAATGGAAGAGGGTTAAAGACAAGGAGAGGTGGACAGTGGAATATGGTCACTCTTCGAGATATCCTCAAGAATACTGCCTATATGGGAACTTATACACGTTTTGGGCTGAGACTGCCAAAGAGTCACCCTCAGATTATTGAATCTAGTGTTTTTCGTGAAGCACAGGATGTGACACGATCAAGAAAGCCTTTAGGTCGAATATCGCAAGTAGATCCTTTTTTATTGTCAGGATTGTTGTACTGCGGAAATTGTAATAAAAACATGATGGGAGTTACTCGTCGACAAACCTGGAAGAAAAAGGATGGCCGACGATCCAGTGGCGTATATAGATATTATCAATGTCAGTCACGGAACAATATGAGTGTCTGCGGGTATCACACTTGGAGAGCTAATTTATTAGAAACAACAGTTTCCAATCAACTGCGTCATATTATCTCCGGGCCAACTTCTATACCGCTAAATAAAGGTGTTCTATCCCATTGGCGGCAGGAGATGAAATTGATATGGGACCAAAGAGTGCGCAACGCAGAGCGAAGATTTAATGAATCATTTAAGCGGGCTGCTAGGGGTGAGATGGATATATTTACACTTGGTGAATATATATTTGAACTTGATCGAGCAAGGTCTTCCTCCGGCTACAAAGAGCAACCATCTGGGGAGAGTATTTTGCTGACTGATTGGATGTCCGTAACTTTCCAACAAAAAAGGGATTTCCTTTTCGAGTATATACGACGCATAAGGGTAGACGATGACTCCATTGAAATAGAATCTCGATTGCTTCCCAACTCCTTGTCAAGCGACAGGCATGTCGTGCTACAATAGTTCTTCAAGATAGCTGGGCGACTGCTTCTTTTGGTTTTTGAATCACTGGGAAGAGGAAAGTCCGAGCTCCATCAGGAAGAATGCCCGCTAACGGCGGGGCGGGGAGACCCGACGGAAAGTGCCACAGAAAATTACCGCCCGATTAAATTCGGGTAAGGGTGAAAAGGTGAGGTAAGAGCTCACCGCTGCAACGGTAACGGTGCAGGCAAGGTAAACCCCATTCGGAGCAAGGCCTAATAGGGGAACTTGATGCCTGAATCTTTCCCGGGTTGGC
>CAZQPS010000025.1:0-10388 GCA_964595285.1 uncultured Dehalococcoidia bacterium
AAAATAGATTCAAACAGTTGTGTGGCCACAGAACCATCTGGCCCTACATAACCTTCACCCCACCCATCAATACCTTCATTTGTCTCGATCTTAATAACATCTGTAGCACGATGGCCTATCCAGCCGTTAGACCACCCAAACGGTACTTCTACTGGAGCTACTAAATTGAAAGTTTTAATCCCAGTTATTCTCATAAAACATCGTGCCCTTTCACTAAGTAATTCCTATTAAATTCGAGTCTAGTCACGCTATACTCAGATGTCAATTGCATGCACAGAGATATGCATTCCTTCGGTTTTTGTCTATGATATTGTGCGGTGTAGTAGTATATTTTGATCAACGTAGACTAAAGAGACATAAATATCCCAGAGAGATGATTCTCAGTCCAGATTCAAAATTTGAATCTCTTTGACTCATATAGATCTTAATCCAATTACAGGGAGGAAAAAAATGTCCAAATATGTACGGTACGACGACGGCAACACAGTGAGCTTCGGCATAGTAGTGAACAATACAATAAAGGAAATTGATTCAGCCCCTTATCACGCATACTCAGAAACTGGAAAAGAACTGGCTGAATCAGATGTTAAACTTTTAGCACCAGTCATTCCAGGGAAAATAATAGCAATCGGGGGCAATTATGTCAGCCATCTAGACCACTCTGCTTCATTAGTCGGAGGAGATATAAATCTTCCCAAGGTGCCCGAACCATTTTTCAAAACACCTTCCTCAATAATCGGGCCTGACGATCCTATCATTATCCCAAAAGAAGCACTTTTAGAAGGCGTTAGAGTCGAAGAAGAAGCCGAATTAACATTAGTCATCGGCAAGCAGTGTCGACGGGCTAATCAAGAAAACGCTATGGATTATGTATTTGGCATAACCTGCGGTAATGATGTTAGCGCAAGAAATTGGCAGAGGGAAGATTTATCCTGGTGGAGAGCAAAATCAAGTGATACTTTCAGTCCAATTGGACCTTACATAGTTACGGGCCTCGACGCCAATAATCTCTTGCTAACAGGCCGCATTAACGGGGATGTCGTTCAACAATCCGGAACAGCTGACCTTGCTCACAACGTTGAACGAATAGTGGAATTTGTAAGTAGCGTGCTGACACTAGAACCAGGTGACATCATAATGACAGGAACCCCTGGGTCACCAGGTCAAATTGTAAATGGTGACACAGTCGAAGTAGAAATCGAGGGTGTTGGCGTCTTAAGTAACCCAGTGCGTTCTGAAGAATGATCTATCCCATAGAAGAGGACACGATTTGACAAACCAGATCATAACTGAGCAAGTCAATGACCGCGTATTTCTAGAATATACCTCCGATTGAAATCCAGTAAAAAACTATGTACATGCCAGAGATAATCATCAAGAAACTACCAATCCGTTCTATGTATGGCAGTAATCTTTGCACCAATTTTGTAAGCGCACCCTGAAAAAGAGCGATTCCTAACGTGATAACAATGATAGTAAACCCCATACCAAACGAATAAAACAAGAACTGAGTCAACTTTGATCCCAGGCTGTGTACGGCAAACGAGGTTCCAACCACAGAAAGAAATATAGGTAACGTGCACCCAAGAGAGGCAATTCCGTAACTTACGCCAAAAAGAAAGTACCCCCTAACACCGTGCTTATTTCCGAGTTCAATTTTTTGGGCTAGTTGTTGGGCTATTGCCACGTAAAAAATTCTTCCACCCATAATCCATGCTCCTCCTAGAATTAGTAGTATGCCCACTACTAATCCCAGCCAAGGCAAAATCATGCCTAAGGCAGAACGAGCACCCAGACTAATAAAAATCCCACCTAGAACAAATAGGAGTACGAATCCCCCTGTTACTGAAAATCCTACGACCACAGATCGGACTAAAAGTGGAAATGTGTGCCCATTCTTCTTCCCATCATGTAGGCCTAAAAACAGCCCTATGTAGGCGGGCAACATTGCAAATCCACAAGGATTAAATGCCGCGGCCATACCCGCCCCGAAGGAAAATCCAAGAGGAGTAATGCTTCCTAACGTCCCCATAAATGATGCTGAGTTCCCTGATAGTGATTCAACAAAAAAATTAACTGCATCTGTATCTGTAAAATCGCGTACAAAAAACCCCCCGCCTATTGCAGCAAAAAGAGCAACAGAAATCACGACTAACGGAAGCCAGAAATTCCTCTCAATTACGAATTGTAAATACCAGTTCAAAAAAGCCGCCTTTTCCTGTTTATATATCCAAATTCAAAAGATTAACCAACATATTGTCTCAAACGGGTCATTTTATAGTCCCATTATATACAACATTATTTAATCCTCTGTTGCCCGTTCTAGGCAAAATAGTTCTCTGTACATTGACATTCAAGATAGTAGGCTGCTAGAGTAAGTAGACTATGTATATAAACACTTTCGTAGGAGACTGCGCTTGTATGTGCCCCCCATAGGGGTTGCACTGCATTTAGCTTTTTTTAAGTGCCCCGCCCAATTAGTATGTTGAGCGGGCTTTTTTTTTGTCCAATATTTATGGTGCAACTAAACCGATTAAAAACTAAATATCATTTCAGTAACCCAACATGAGGAGCCTTATTACTATGACTCAGACAGAATGGAAACCCAAAGGGCAGGGCATTATAGAAATTCTGCCCGAAGAAATATCAGACTTTGAGGAGCAAGTACAGAAGTTTAGAGATGGCGAATGGAACCCCAATGACTTTATGGCTTTTAGATTACGACAAGGAGTCTATGGGCAGAGGCAACCAGATGCACAAATGCTACGTATAAAGGCCCCATTCGGAGGACTGACGGCAGATCAGTTGGACGCATTAGGAGTCGTTGCAGAGAAATACGCCCCGCTCAAAAAGGGTCATGTAACAACCCGCGAAAATTTCCAATTTCATCACATTCCAATAGAATTCACGCCCGCAATAATGCGCTTAATTGGGGACGTTGGCCTAAGCACGAGAGAAGCTTGTGGTAACACGGTAAGAAATGTCACGGGATGTGCAATGGCTGGAGTATGTGCCAACGAACCCTTCGATGTAACTCCATATGCGGCTGCTTACGCCCGTTATTTCGTAAGACACCCTTTTACTCAGGCCATGCCCCGCAAGATTAAATCGGCTATTTCAGGATGTGGAAGTGATTGTGCAATAACACCGATTCACGACATCGGATTTTTGCCCAAAATTCAGAATGAAAGGAAAGGTTTCAAAATGGTGGTTGGAGGAGGGACTGCCATTATGCCCCGTATTGCTCCCACGCTTTATGAATTCGTACCTGTAGAAGATTTCCTAAAAGTTACAGAGGCAGTTATTAGGGTTTTTCACAGAACTAACGAACTAAGAAGAAATCGTATGAAGGCCCGTATAAAATTCTACATTGATCGAGTAGGCATAGACCACTTCCGTAAAGAAGTCGAGGAAGAGATGGAAAATACATGGGCACAACAATCGTTTGATCCTAAAGATTTGCTCTTCATAGACGACGAAGAAAAAGATGCTCCTGATTTAACAACTAGCTATAAAGCGTATGGAGACGAACCGGAATTTCTTAAATGGTTGGAATCAAACGTAGAATCCCAAAAACAAGAAGGATACAAGGTCATAACTTTGAAACTGGCACTAGGAGACATTAACGCACCACAATTCCATGACTTAGCAGATATATCAAGAAGATACGCTGCCAGCAGGGCCCGTATAACCCAGCAACAAAATTTGGCCTTCAGATGGATTCCAGAAAAAGCGCTCTATGAAGTATGGGAAAGGCTTAACAAAATTGGCTTTGGTGCAGCTGGCGCCCATGAAATAACAGATGTTGTCTCGTGTCCAGGTACTGATAGTTGTAAATTAGGCATAACGGCGTCCATGGGTCTAGGAAGGGCAGTCTCCGAAACATTAGCCGAGATCGATCAGTCTGATCCACTTGTCCGGAAAATGCATGTAAAAATGAGTGGTTGTCCTAACGGCTGCGGCCAACATCACATAGCAGACATAGGGTTCCATGGTGCGGCCGCAAAGGCGCCAAGTGGTCAAGTACCTGCCTATGAACTATTCCTAGGTGGTAGTTACGAGAAAGACGATCCAAGATTTGGAGAAAGAGTGAAAACTAAAGTACCTGCGAAGCGTGTACCAGACGCGCTTAAAAGAGTGATATCTGACTATGACAGCAATCACGATAACGACGAACTCTTCAAAGACTATGTGAGACGAGTGGGCACAGACTACTACGAAAATATGTTGTCGGATTTCAAAGAAATCCCAGAACTTAGCAGAGAAAGTCTAGATCAATACATAGACTGGGATAAAACCGTCAAATATGTACTTGAAAGAGGTGAGGGAGAGTGCGCGGTTTGAGGACGATAAGTACCCAAACTATGTTGGTTATTTCGCACTACCGAGAAGACCGAAAGAATCGCCTGACTCCGTCAAGCCAAGTTTTCTGAGTATCATGGTTAACGTCACTGATGTCTTGACCTCGCCATCGTTTCCCATTCCGTTTGGGTGACCTCACGAAAAACAATCCGTAGCCTACTATAAAAACTAGAAGTCCTAGCCAGGCAAGAGGTCCGACAAGAGAAGGAATAACAACTCTCATAATCAGGGCCGCCAACATTAGAAACAGCGCGAAAACCATAATGCCACCTGGCGACAGAACCCAGGGTTTCCGCCACAGGGATTGTTTTGTATATGCCACAACCAAGCTGATCATGCTTCTATCAGCGCCATATTTAGCATGTTCTTGATCAGTATCAGCTTGTTCCAGAATTTCCTCAATTTCTTCTACGTAACGCTTATTCACTTATATATCCTTGATATCAACATAAATTGTGCGGTTTTCAAATGATATAGCGGACTTAGGCGATCACTAATCAGGATACTGGGCCCATCGTATTGAAGTAAGTCTTCGAGTGTCAAGTTTGCATTAATGCAAGAATAATAATTGATTAGTCGCGCAGTCTACGTCCAAAAGAATCATCTGAATTAAACATAATGCAATTAGTGGTTAATAACTATATCCTCTGACGGCTTGTCTAGCGTTGTTATTAACTCCTAATGAATCAGTTTACTTTTGAAATAACATGGTGCATGGTATAATTGACACACGTAAATGATTGATTAGGAAGCACCAGTGAAAATAACTCAAGAAGAAGAAGTCGATCGCCAAACCGTGCTCAATATAGAATTAGAGGACTCAGATTTGGATCCCTACCTTGAAATGGGATATCGTAAAGTTGCTCCTCGCCTAAGACTTCCCGGATTCCGTCCTGGAAAGGCTCCCCGTGGTATAGTCCAGCAATATCTAGGAAAAGAAGCCTTATTAAATGAAGTCCTTGACACGATGCTACCAGAATGTACAGACAAGGCAATCCAAGAAAATAATATCGACGCCGCAAGTACTCCAAATATTGAACTCGAAGAATTAGATCCTATAACTTTCAAGGCGACCATACCCCTCAGGCCTGAAATTACTCTTGGCACTTATCTGGACATCCGATTGGAACGAGAAGATCCAACAGTTGGAGAAGAAGATGTACAGGAACGCCTGGACCAAATTAGACAAGGAATGGCCCTTTGGGAACCAGTAGACCGAGATGTGGAGCTAGGGGATCTGGTTACAATGACCGCCAAAGGCACAGTGGAAGAGGAAGATATTATAAACGAAGAAAATGTAGATTATTTTCTCGATAAAGAGTCGGTCAACCCCTTTCCAGGTTTCGCGGAACATTTAGTGGGAATGGCTTCAGGAACAGAAAGCGAATTTGGAATTGAAATTCCCCAAGATTTCTCCGACACGAATTTGGCTGGCAAAACAGTTGATTTCTCGGTAACTATAAGTGAGATTAAAAAACAAACACTGCCTGAACTCAATGACGAATTTGCAAAAGGTGTGGGAGATGGATACGAGTCGTTAGAATCTCTTACAGCTGAGATCAAAAAGGATGCGCAGGAAGCAGCAGCAACTAGTGCTAAACAAGAATACACTGATTCTGTGCTAAATACATTCTTGGAAGGTGTAACTATTGCGGTTGCTCCAGTGATGATCAATCATGAGGTTGATCATATGCTTGGAGAAAGATCCCGCGTCTTAGCTCAAATGAACATAAGAGTAGACGACTACCTCAGATCTATCGGGCAAACTGAAGATGCGATGCGGGAAGAAATGCGCGAAGAAGCAGAAAGTCGGATAAAGCGCACTTTTGCCCTAACAAACCTAGCGGAAGAAGAAGGTCTAGAAATATCAGATGAAGAGATTGACACACGTATAGAGTCAATCCAAGAGAGCAATTCCGGTAACCCGGAGAACTTACCGATTCAACCAGAATTTACAGAAGAGATGAGAGAGACCGTAAGACGAATGTTGCTCAGTGAAAAGACCATAGACAGGCTTTTGGCTATTGCAGGGGGAGAAGGCACCGCATCTTTGCAACAATCCGATGATCCTGCCTCTAACGAAGGTAGTGATCAATAACATTCCCAGAAACGCAGGAACCTGTTGGCCTCTTAATTACGGCCAACAACAAGTAATGGAAATTACGAACTGATTAGAGAGGACTGATTATATGCTTTACAGACCCGAGGATTTTCTTTCTAGTGGTTGGCCATCGACAGTATCCAGACCAGAAGACGTTATACCAATGGTTGTTGAATCAGGAGCAAGGGGAGAACGTGCCTACGATATATACTCCCTCTTACTTAAAGAGCGCATAATATTTTTGGGAACCCCAATAGTTGACCACGTAGCGAATGCGATAATCGCACAATTACTATTCTTAGACAGAGAAGACCCAGATCGTGATGTAAGCTTGTACATTAACTCTCCCGGTGGAGTCATAAGTGCAGGGCTAGCTATTTTTGACACCATGCATCTAATCCGTCCGAATGTTTCAACCATCTGTGTAGGCCTGGCCGCAAGCATGGGCACTGTACTTTTAGTAGCAGGGGAAAAGGGGAAAAGATTCGCACTTCCAAACTCTACTGTACACATGCATCAGCCTTTGGGAGGCGCACAAGGCCAAGCTACAGACATTGAGATCCATGCACGAGAAATTCTCCGTATGCAAGATAAAATCAGGACGATCTTATCTGAAAACACAGGGCAACCCTATGATAAAATCGCTCAAGACACAGACAGAGATTATTATCTAAGTGCGGAGCAAGCACAAGAATACGGTCTCATTGATGAAGTGTTAACTACATCAACAGGTGCGTAACCGCAATCGTCAAAAAATGATCTACGTCAGTCGACATTCACAGTGTAGATCAGTCTTGTAGCTGCCGTCCTTGACGGATGCGTGAAACCCAGGGGGATATTTAAAAATGACTACTAACAGAACAGAATATCTTTGTTCATTCTGCGGTAAAACTCAGGGACAAGTAAAACGCCTTATTGCCGGACCAGACAGAGTATTCATATGTGACGAATGCGTAGCATTATGCGATCAAATCATAGCTGAAGAGAGTCCCTCGCAGTCAAAATCCTCTAGTCATCCTAAGAGCATTTTAAACCCCCGGGACATTTTTCAAAAACTTGAAGAGTACGTTATAGGCCAAGATCAGGCTAAAAAGATTCTTAGTGTGGCAGTCTACAATCACTACAAACGAGTTGCTGCAAAAGAAAACTCATCAGATATTGAACTGCAAAAAGCTAATATCCTTATGTTAGGGCCATCTGGTTCAGGAAAGACTCATTTAGCACAAACGCTTGCTCGTATTATAGACGTGCCCTTTGCAATAGCAGACGCTACCTCTCTCACTGAGGCAGGGTATGTAGGCGAGGATGTAGAGAATATTCTGCTAAGGCTTATTCAAGCGGCAGACTATGACATTGGCAAAGCAGAGCAGGGGATTATCTACATTGACGAAATCGACAAAATAGCCCGTAAAAGCCCAAACCCTTCTATCACCCGCGACGTATCAGGCGAAGGAGTTCAACAAGCACTACTTAAAATTATAGAAGGCTGTGTAGCCAACGTTCCACCTCAAGGTGGAAGAAAACATCCACACCAAGATTTTCTTCAAATAAAAACGGACAACATATTATTTATGTGTGGTGGTGCTTTTGAGGGTCTAGAAGATATAATTAGTCAAAGAGTTTTCAAAGACAAACAATCAATTGGATTCAAGCGAAATGATATTGCATCCACAGACACTGTAGAAGCAGACGGTACAGCTTTCCAATATGTGATTGCAGATGACCTCCTTGATTATGGATTCATCCCTGAATTTATAGGTAGGCTACCTGTTGTGGCAAGTCTCAAAGCTTTAGATCAGGTTGCCCTCATAAGGGTTCTAACAGAGCCCAAAAACGCCTTCGTTAAGCAGTACGAATACCTATTTAATTTAGATAAAGTAGAACTGGTGTTTACCGAGGAAGCTTTAGAGGAAGCCGCCAACCAGGCTCTCAAACAAAAAACTGGAGCTAGGGGACTGCGGTCAATACTGGAACAAACTCTCCTAGATGTTATGTATGAATTACCAAGTATGGTCGGCGTGCGGGAATGTCTGGTAAATGGGACATCAATCCTAGGAGAGTCACCTGTAACTCTTGTTATGGAAACTGGGGAAAAATCTGTAATGTTATCAGCAAATCTAGAGCAAAAATCGGCATAATATCATAGTTTTTCGCTTTCTGATAACTCGAAGATACCTTCCCCCCAAATTAGAAACTGCTTGCTTTAAGACTATACAGCAACGCCTTAATAGTACTGGACAGTATCGCTTTTCTTAGCTAAAGAGTACTATTGTTCTAAATGCTATGGAAGACAACAACAAAAACCCTTGCATTGCTTTTCGTAAATCCGTAGCTTAAAGTGGGCACATGTTAATAATGTCATTTGATTGTGCTGATTCCCTAGAATGCGAAGTATATGAATATTCAATCAAGTCAATCATCAACATTAACCAACACCAAGCTGAGATCTATCGATCCAAATCAAACCTTAAATAAATTTTTAAGCAAGCATGTACCACCATCTGAGAGCCGAATACCAACCATGTATAGGGAAATCACTACATGTTTTGCCTACATGTGTCCCTACGCATACGGATGTTCAGAAAAAACGCAACGACCTGCACAAGTTTTAATGCGAAGATGCATAAGATATCAACCTGAACAATTCAGAATCACTCCTGGAGTATCAGATTTACTGCTAGATATGCTCGCTAAACAGCGAAATGAAGGTAAATCTCTGGATTGTAAAACATTATCATTATTGGATAGGCTGCGTCCAAACGGACCGATCAGAAAGGTTTAATAGTTCTCCGAAAATAAACCTCTATGATTTGTTAGATCCATTCTCTATCCACTCTAGACACGCTGGCGACATAATTCTAGATACAGTATCTTTGTAAAGAGACAGATCTTCAGGTGCTAAAGCTCTGTTCCATCGCTCAGGCACGCCTTTATTAATGAATCCTGTCGCACCTGCCTTCAATGCACCTGACAGCGGAATTTGTAGGCTTTCAGCCTCTTCCTTCATCGAAGCAAATGAAGTTTGTTCAACTATAGACTCAACCTGGCTATTTGTAACTCTTTCTTCCAAAAATTCTGCAATCCTACTGATTTCACCATCAGGACTATCAAGCATATCCCTATAATGAACAAACAGTAGGTTGGGAAGATTCCGAAAGTTCCACCAGCCTTGAATGTGATCTATAGTTGAACCGAAAGGATATCCTTCGCGTTCCCATTCGAAAGCACCTTTTGTAATCCACTGGTACCAGAAAGAGCCGATTTCTAATGGGCACGGTAACAATGGATTCTCTACAGGCCCGTCTAATTTTTCATTTATGAGAATTAAGAAGTCATCTGTCAAATCTCTATAATAGTCCCACAGTGACATAAAACTCTCACGAGGATCCCTACCAACAACTATATATTTAGCTTCCCCGAAATAAGGTATACCATTTACAGGAAGATGAGTTTTAACACATCTCCTATGTTTTTGCCCTTCCAGAGCATCGATGACATGTTCAATAGATTGCAATCTAAGCTCCAATGTGGGGGAATATAGGCCTAGAGGCAGCATCTCATTCGAATCTCTCAAAACGAGATGTCTAACTACATTTTGTATCCATGTTGTACCTGCCCTGAAAGAACCAACTATAAAAATATCATCTTTTCTAGGACTAAACTTCTCCCACCTTGTACTGTTAATATGATGATTCTGATAAACTTTTGACAGTTTCGGTAAATCACAAGACATTTCAATATTCTCCAAATGTTTCCTACTTTAGTCCAAGTAATTATCCATAGAAAGATCACATGATTTACATTTTTGGATGGATATTATGCCAGTCAGTTTCCTGCTGATAGGCATAACCAACTCGGCAAAGAAGTTGCTCAGATAAGTTTTTTCCAACTACCTGAAGACTCAATGGTAATCCCTCAGATGTGA
>CAZQPS010000026.1:0-16164 GCA_964595285.1 uncultured Dehalococcoidia bacterium
CCATCGTCTTCAACTTCTAGCTCAAGCAAGTCATATTGTTGGCTTAGTAAATTGCCGAGATTAGTGAATGACTCGGCAAGACGTTTTCCTCCGTAGCCCGTGAGGAACCCTATTGTTTTCCTTGAGGACTGTTCTTGAAGCATGTTATAAGCCAGTGTAGCGCCCCTGTATTCGAAACCATCTATGGATCTAATGAAGGGTATAACCTCCCTTCGATCGACATAAGTCATAGTCAAGCCTAAAAATCCATTCTTGATCTCCAACCCGTCAGAAGTTTGTACATTGAATTGAACTGGAGGCACTCCTGCAAGTTGGGCTTTCCGTGCAGCTTCTTCGTCAACGTCCGGATGTCTTTTTACCAGTTTGATCTTACCGGAGGATTTATTGGCCAAATCCTCTAGGAAGTCGTTTACATCCCGCGCGACTATTCCTACTTGTACAGGGGGCTCTTTAGATTCGTATAATTCTATCGTGAGAAAGTCGTTGAGCCCTGACAGAATTTCATCAGTTCCGTCACTTAGTGTAAATATTTTGTCGGCTGTGAGATCTAGGCGACCTTGAACTGAGTTTCCGAACCAACCTATTAATACGCTAAGTATTATTAATGCAATTGTCCCTAACTGGAGATTTCTATATTGGGACGATTTGTGACTTAGAGTTCTGCTACGGATTGTCAAGAATGTGGCGCTTAGAAATGTAGATACGATCGCGACGAAATACAACACGTCTCGGAGATCAATTACTCCGCGCGCAATGCTGGAAAAATGAGTTATTGGACTTAGGGTTTGAAGAAGCGTTGCGAGTTGTGCGGGCATGCTTATCCCAACTTCATCAAGCCCTAATAGTAGCAGTATCAAGGTTAAGAATAATCCTACGATGAAGGACACGATTTGGTTTCGCGTGAGGCTAGAAGTGAACAATCCTATGGACACGAGAGCTGCAGCGAGGAAGATGCTCCCAATGTATTGAGAAAGGATAGCTCCCCAGTCGAGATTCCCGGCCGTGGCTAATGCAATTGGTATTCCGATTGTGGTCAATATGGCCAACGAGACGAAAATCAAACCTGAGGTGAATTTCGACACTAAGATGATCCAGCCTTGAATTGGTTGTGTTAAAAGTATTTCAAGGGTTCCATCACGTTGTTCTTCCGCCAATAGCCTCATTGTGGCCGCAGGAGTGAACAATGCTAAGAGCCAAGGTATTGATGGATTTTCAACAGCGAAATTTATTGTGAATAGTGGTCTGAGTGATGCCTCGTCTGTTAAGAATGCCGATCTGAAAAATGACCAGGCAAGTAGGGAGACAAAAACAACCAGCAGTATGTATCCAGTAGGCTGATCAAAATATCCTTTTAAATCCTTCTTTACCAACGCGATGAAAGATAACATGCTCAGATCAGGTCCCTGTTATTTGACAGATATGATTCTTGACTGCTTTGGTTCATCCAAATATGTTCCTCTCTAATTCTTTTCAACTTGATCTTGATTCTGCTCCTGAGATGTCAAGTCATAGAATATATCTTCCATTCGTGCCCTTTCTTCTCGCAGTTCATAAAGTATCCAGTCGTTCTGCTTGGCTAGGTTGAATACCTTGGGTCTTAGGTCGTCATCTGCACTGGTAGACAGAGTGTATTTCTTTCGTCCATCAGTTGCATCGTGCCGTTCCATCGACTCCAGGTTTGGAAGATTATTGAGATGCCGTTCCACATCTCTGCCTTCAATCTCTATATGGACTGTTCGGATGCCTTCAGCTCTGAGCAAGAGTTCGTTCACCGGACTATCCGTGAGCAGCCTCCCGCGATTTATCACTAAAACACGTTCACAGGTATTTTCAACTTCTTGCATGATGTGGGTGCTTATCAGGACCGTTCGTTCTTTGCCCAGTGATTTTATTAGTTCCCGTATGGTAAGTCTTTGGTTGGGGTCTAGCCCTTCAGTTGGCTCGTCAAGAATTAATATGGAAGGTCGATGTAGAATAGCCTGTGCCAACCCGACCCTTTGCTTATAGCCTTTTGATAACTGACCTATAGGCCGATAGTAAACGTCCTTCAAACCAGTTTCGTCGACAGTGCTAGGCAAGTTATTACGACGGTCTTCCTTAGACAGCCCTCTTAGGTCAGAAACGAAGTCTAAATATTCCTTTACTTGCAAGTCCGCGTAAAACGGATTGTTTTCTGGCAAGTATCCAATTCTATAGCGAGTCTCCATGTCTTGTTCGCTGGTGTCAATGCCGTCAATTTCTATGTGTCCAATGTCTGGGGAGTAGAAAGAAGTTAACATGCGCATGGTTGTGGTTTTGCCGGAGCCATTTGGACCTAGAAATCCTACTATTTCACCTTTTCGCACTGTAAATGAAAGCTTGTTTACGGCAACTAGGCTGCCGAAGAACTTGGAGATCCCTTGAACGTTGATTGAGTGGTCGTTAGGTTCGTGATTTTCTGCTTTAGCTTCAACCATCTTGAATCCTCTAATACTTGCAGTGCTGACATGAAAGGTAAGGTACTTACTTGTAAGGGCCAGATTATAAGCTGGCGTATTAACTTATCCAACAACCTCTTATCCCATTGATTGTACGTGAGTCTATGTGAAAACGATCCCTATACTAAAGGGGCAGACCATTGAAATTTTGTCTGCCCCTTCGTGTCGCAAGTCACTTATTTTTTAGTCATCGTATGGTGCTGGTAATTTGACAGGATTAAGTTCAGTCATTAGAGATTCGGTGGTCAATATCATCCCAGCCACGCTGGCTGCGTTTTCGAGAGACGATCTCACAACCTTTGCGGGATCGACAATTCCCATTTCATACATGCTTCCAAATTCCCCTTTTTCAGCGTCAAATCCAAAATCGCCTGTTCCTTCGCGCACCTCGTTCAGCACTACCTGCCCGCTATAACCGGCGTTGTCTACGATCAATTGTAGTGGGGCTTCTGTGGCAGTGAACACTATATTTGCACCAGTTTCTTCATTCTTGGTTAAAGAAAGTTTTGCTCTTGCTGCTTGAGTGGCTCGTACTAGCGTTGTGCCACCACCAGGGACTATCCCCTCCTCCATAGCTGCTCTTGTAGCGGCCAGAGTGTCCTGCACTCGCTCACGTTTTTCACGCAGCTCTATTTCTGTAGTCGCGCCTACTTTCAATGCGGCAACTCCTCCGGCTAATTTTGCCGCTCTCTCTTCCAGTTTTTCTCTGTCGTAGTCAGAAGTAGTTTCTTGAGCTTGCTGACGAATTTGCCCTATTCTTGCTTGGATGTCTGCCGGACTTCCCCCGCCTTCGACAAAAGTCGTATCGTCTTTATTGGAGATTGCGCGCCTGCATCTGCCGAGGTCTTCGACAGTTGCAGAATCTATAGTTCGACCTATGTCTTTACTGATGACATTTGCGCCAAATAGTGTTGCCATGTCATCCAGTATCGCTTTTCTACGTTCTCCGAAACCAGGTGCCTTTACAGCAAGTGTATTGAGGTTTCCTTTGAGTTTGTTCACGACTAAAGTAGCAAGCGCCTCACCCTCAATGTCTTCAGCAATTATAACTATGTTTCTGCTAACTGTACTTATGCTTTCTAACAACGGTACTAATTCTGCCATAGAGGAAATTTTCTCGTCAGTTAGAAGTATGTACGGGTCTTCAATTTCACTCACCATTTTCGATTGGTCTGTGACCAGATATGGAGAAACGAATCCTCTGTCAATTTGCATACCTTCGACATAATCTACATCATACCCGAGCCCTTTGGATTCCTCTACTGTGATTATCCCTTCTCTCCCGACCTTATCAATTATGTCAGCTATAAAATTGCCCATTTCATCTTCATGTGCAGCCAAAACCGCGACTTGCCCGACTTGCTCTCTTCCTTCTACGGGTTTTGACATGTTAGTTATTTCGGCTTTTATGGCCTCTACCGCTTGATCAATGCCTTTCTTGAGATCCATGGGGTTCGCCCCTGCCGCCATGTTTTTAAAACCTTGTTTCAACAGGTGTTGAGCTAATATAGTTGATGTAGTGGTTCCGTCTCCAACAACATCATTTGTCTTACTCGCAGCCACTTTAATAAGCTGGGCTCCCATGTTTTCAAATGGCTCTACAAGTTCGATTTCTTTGGCTATTGTCACTCCGTCACTACAAACTTGTGGAGGCCCAAATTCTTGCTCAAGTATTACTGTCCTTCCGCTTGGGCCAAGAGTTACACCAACTGCTTTAGACAGAGTATCTACACCTGCCATAAGTTGGCTCCAGGCATCATCATGAAACTGGAACTGTTTTGCCATTGTCCACCTCTTGATATTGTTAACGATTTTACACGTATACTGTTACTATCAGGCTTGCTGTTTTTGAGCAGCCCGGCTCTCTAATTGTACCATTTGCGACATGTCTTTAACAGTCGTTAAGTTTTAAGGGCAACTTTCGGCTGGTTGTCCAAGTGATGCTAAGGGTTGAATTTGTCTTGCACACGCCAAGGTACATAAACTTAGCCCTTGATCATCCGGCGTCTGTGAAATCCTGATATGATTGAGCTCCAAAGAGGTGCCATTAATTTTGTGTTTGGAAACTGCGTAAGTGGTATTGTATTTGCAGAGACCTATATCGGACTTGAGAAAGTATATCGACTCCTAAATTATAGAACGGTACCCTTAGCCAGGGGTTGCTTAGCAAAAATTAAAAGGATGTATTCATGAAAATAACTGGATTCACTACCCGTGTTGCACGCGTTCCGCGAGAGGCCGGTCCTTTAGGTGCAGGCCCTGGATCTGCCGCAGAGAATTTCGTTTTGCTCACCTTGTTAACTGACTCTGGCGTTGAAGGAATCAGTTATGCAGGATTTAGCACCTACGTGATGCTAAAAGCTCTTAAGGAAGCTGTCGATGGCTTGGCCGAACTAACTATAGGCGAAGACCCAATGAATGTGGAGGCACTGAACTACAAACTTTCATCAATTGCAGGTTCTGGTGCACCTGCAGGGTTAGTCACCAGATCAATTTCTGCAATTGATGTGGCTCTATGGGACATAAAAGGGAAAGCACTCCAGCAGCCTGTCTATAAGCTTTTGGGTGGTTTTCGAGACAAGATACCTACCTATTATAGCGGGAAATTATGGCGACCGTACTCACTTGAAGAGCTTGCCGAGGCATCTTCCCAGTTAGTTAGAGATGGGTACAAGGCGATGAAATTCAGAATGGGTGGTGAAGATACGGCGGCTAAGGAAATAGCAAGAATGCAGGTGATGAGGGAATCGGTTGGTGATGAAGTCGATCTTATGCTTGACATAAATCAGGGTTGGGATGTCAATACGGCCATTTCAATTGGAAAGGAACTAGGCCAGTATAATTTATACTGGCTTGAGGATCCCATAAATCATCAGGATTATGAAGGTCTCTCCAGGATAGCTGATGCCTTGGACACCCCCATATCTGCAGGAGAGTACCACTACGGGATAATCCCTTTCCGCTATTTGCTGGAACACAGATCGATAGATATAGTGATGGTAGACCTTCTCAGGGTTGGTGGCATAACACAATGGATGAAAGTTGCCCACATGGCAGAGGCCTACAATCTACCAGTAGTGAGTCATCTAGCTCCGGAATTTTTGGTACATGCCGTTGCTGCCGTGCCGAATGGTCTTACAGTAGAATTAATGCCTTGGGCATATCCACTTTTTAAAGATATTCCAAAAGTTGAGAATGGCGAAATGCTTTTGCCACAGAAACCAGGATTTGGCTTGGAATTCGACGAGAGCGCTGTGAAGAAGTTCGCTCTTTCCTAGCATTTGTATATCAGACAAGATGACTATTACTGGAATACGGAGTTCCCTACCCCACCATTAGCTGTTATGGCTTCTCCGGTTATAGCGACGGACTTTGGTGAGCACAAAAAAGCTGTTATATGAGCTATTTCGGTTGAGTCTACTATCCTGCCTATGGCAAGGCGGCCTCCAATATTTTCCATAATCTCCTTCACGGAGCCGCCTTCTCTTCGCGCTTGCTCTTCGTACATTGGGAGAGACCGCTCAGTGATAGTCTCTCCAGGGTGTATTGCATTTACGTTTATGCCATATGGGCCGAGCTCCATCGAAAGCGTTTTTGTGAAATGAACAAGAGCGAGGTTTCGCATCCCGCTTATTGTTCCCGCATTTCTGGCCGCTGTTCCCGCTATGTTTATTATTCGCCCCCAACCCGCTTTTTTAAGGTAAGGCGCTACTTCTTGTGCGCATCTGAAATATCCAAAAACTTTTGTGTTTATATCAAGCAGCAGATCTTCTTCCTTGGCGCCCTCCAAGCCTCCGACTAGCCCGCCTACTGCAGCAGCATTATTCACGAGAATTTCTATCTTCCCCATCTGGCGGTTGGCTTCAGTTACCATGGCTTTTACGGAACCGGCGTCAGTTGTGTCACATACCAACGGAATTAATTTACCGCCTGTTTCCCGTCTGAGCTCGCTGGCGGATTCCTCTATTGATGTCGAGTCCCTTCCGCATATAGCTACAGTTACTCCCTCGGCAGCCAACTCTCGTGCTATAGATTTTCCTATTCCGCGACTTCCTCCTGTAACAATCGCTGCCTTACCATTAATTTGAAGTTCCATTTTGTTCTCCTCCCGAGGTCATTAAGACTACACGTGAGATTATAAGTTTATCTCGCAAAAAATCCAGTTCCTTGGCATATATTTAAACGCCGTTTATAATGTCGCCAATGTGATAATGCTTATGGATGGGGGTAAGAAATGGCTGGTCAGGAAATACAAGAAATTATAGATATGATTAATAAAAGAGCCGCGGATATGGCGGGACAGGAAGTAACTTTCCATGATCGGCGCAGAATGATGGATGCCGATGGAGAGCAACTTCAAGATCTCAGTGGTGTGACAGTTACATCTGTTGATGTAGAGGGAATACCAGCCGAATTGGTAGTGGCTGACAATGCTGATTCCAGCAGAACGATTCTTTATGTACACGGTGGAGGATACGTCATTGGTTCCCTTACCAGTCATAGAGGTTTGGTAGCAGATTTGTCCAAGGCTTCTAATTCACGTGTATTGAACCTGGACTATAGATTGGCTCCCGAGGCTACATTTCCAGCCCCCGTTGATGATACAGTGGCGGCCTATAAATGGTTGCTTGCGAATGGGGCTACACCAGAAAATACTGCAATTGCTGGGGATTCTGCAGGTGGAGGACTAGCTGTGGCAGCGTTAGTTGCCATAAAAGATTCTGGACTGCCGATTCCTGGTGCTGGACTTTGCCTCTCCCCTTGGGTGGATATGGAAGGAACAAGCGATTCCTTTGAAAGTAGGTCTCACTTAGATCCGTCAGTGCAACGCGCGGGCATACTAGCCTTTGCAGGCATGTATTTGGATGGGGCAGACCCGAAATCCCCCTTGGCATCGCCTATACATGCAGATCTATCTGGGCTGCCTCCTCTGATAATTCAGGTGGGGACTTCAGAGACTCTCTATGATGATGCTATATGGCTCCGAGATGCAGCTACTAAGGCTGGAGTTGATGTGACATTTGAAGTCTGGGAGGGCATGATTCACGTGTGGCACAGATTTGCCTCAAAAGTTCCTGATGGGAAGAAGGCAATTGACAATTTGGGTAAATTTGTCCAGGTAAAATTAGGTGCTGGAGTAGCTTCGGCTGACTGATTAAGAGCGTGCATGAAATTTCTTTCCAAAAGGTTCGAATTCTCGGGGATTGAAGAAGCACAGGAGTATTATTTTAGCGAAGGGCTAACTGATGGTTTGCCCGTTGTGATTCCAACGGAATCCAATGTAGCTGATATGCTAGCTGCAGTTGAATTATTGCCTGGGGATTTAATCGCTGATGAAAAGGTTCGTGGGAAGCGATTTGTAGCTGAGACAATTGCCATTAATGCTGTGATGGCGGGCTGCAAGCCTGAATATATGCCTATAGTAATTGCTGCCGTCAAGGCCATCAGCGCTTCCAGTTTTAATTTCCATGCCAATAGTACATCGACAAATGGTGTTGGCATACTAGCGGTTGTGAGTGGAAAGATCTCCGAAGCACTTGAGATGAATTCTGGCACAGTGCTATTTGGCCACGGGAATAGAGCAAATGCGACTATAGGGCGAGCCCTAGGATTAATCAAAATCAATGCCTATGGGTCTCGCCCCCATGAGATGGATAAAAGCACTTTGGGCCATCCCGGTAAATACACTTTTTGCTTTGCAGAGAATGAGGATGTGTCACCTTGGGAGCCACTGAGGGTTGAAAAAGGATTTTCTGAAACAAGTAGTACTGTTACAGCTTTTGCAGCAAGTGGGCCATTGCAAGTTACTACATCTAACTATAGGGAACCAGAGGAAATTTTTACCATAATAGGAGATGCTGCCAAAGCGCTTGGACCAGGAGGGACTGAAATGGTGGTAGTACTAAGTCCTGAAATACTTCAACATATCGCTAGGTCAAACTGGACTAAATATGATGCCCAGGAATTTATTTTCCGACAATCAGGTAGGAGCGGGGGAGATTGGAATTCCACTTATCGAACAGAAGCTCTTTTTCCTGATGATAGGACCAATGAACGAATTCATGTAGTAAAAGATGCTGAATCAATTACCATACTGGCTGGGGGAGGCATAGCGGGTCCTTTTGCTTCTGTGATAGGTTGTTGGGGTGGGGTAAGTTCTGTAACGAAAGAGATCTGAGAACACTCTGGCCATTTCAAATATAGATGATTGTAACTTGTGAAATGAGAGGTAAGTTATGGACGTTAAAAATCCAAAAGTATTGGCACTAGACCCGCGGGATCCTGGGAAACTTTCGTCAACAACTAATATCGCGGGTTGCCCTGAATCCTTGGAAGGGCTTGTAGTGGGACTGTTGTCCAATAATAAACCTAATTCAGAACTGTTGCTCAGGAACGTCGCAGAGATGCTCAAACAGAGACATGGGGTATCTGAGATTATTGAGAGTAACAAAGGCACTCATCGAGTGCCAGCGCCAGAGACCATTTTAACGTCTTTAATCTCCTCATGTGATGTAGTAGTTACGGCTACTGCAGAATGAGGGAGTTGTACGTCTTGCAGTATGCAAGATGCAGTGGCCCTGGAGAAAGCGGGTATACCAAGTGTGGTTTTAGTGACTAAACCTTTCAATTCGCAAGCGAAGGCCATGACCAGCTTGTTGGGTGTGCCAGGGTATAAATACGCTATCATCAGTCACCCTATGGGTGGATTGGGAGCGGAAGAAGTATTAGGACGTGCTGAAGAAGCAATTGGTCAGGTTGAAGACTTCTTACTAAATCGATAATTGAGGGTAAGTTAGTTTCGCCCAGTCGAGGCGTGATATTAGTAATAAAATCGGTATGTTGGGCAATTGGGGTTAATTGCACATGGGGAATCAAGAAGAAAATAATGATATGCCTCTGTCCTCGTATAGGGTGCTGGACCTCACGGAGGGCGGAATAAATTGGTGCGGCAAGGTATTGGGGGATTTAGGGGCGGATGTTATCAAGGTTGAGCCGCCAGGAGGGAGTCCGACTCGACAAAGAGCTCCTTTCTTCGGAGAGGATGAAGACCCAAATAAAAGTTTGTTTTGGTTTGCGTATTGCAATAATAAGAGATCAGTGACCTTGAATTTAGAAACTGAAGAGGGTCGCGGTCTATTCACCAAGCTGATTACATCCGCAGATTTTCTATTAGAATCATTTCCTCCCGGGTATCTGGATTCCTTGGGACTGTCATATGCTAAATTAAGCAGTTTAAATCCAGGGTTAATTATGACGTCTGTGACGCCTTATGGGCAGACCGGACCATATGCTTCATATAAGGCGACTGATATGGTGTCTTGGGCTATGGGTGGAAACCAGTTCATAACCGGGGATTCAGATAGACCTCCAGTTAGAATAAGTTTCCCACAGGCGGAACTTCATGCTGCGGCACAAGCTGCAGCTGGTTCCATGGTCGCTTTTTGGCACAGGCAGATGACAGGAGTTGGCCAGCATGTTGATGTTTCCATACAGATATCCGTTGTGTGGACACTTATTAATGCAAGTACATTCCCTCCTTTGCGAGGACTTAACGTAGAAAGGGCGGGAGTTTATAGGGACATGGGAGGCATGTCGCGCAAAAATGTTTTTGAATGTAAAGATGGTTATGTTAGTGCACTGGTAAGTGGTGGCCCAATAGCGCGCAGATCTATGGATCCGTTATCCCAGTGGATGGAAGAGGAAGGCTTGTTACCTGAATTTATGTCTGGTCGGGATTGGGCTTCGTGGGACATAAAAAGCATAGCGCTGGATGAGTCCGGGGATGGAATAAAAGAGTTAAAAAAGATTGAAGAAATTGTTGGAGGCTTCTTTGCTACTAAAACAAAAGAGGAGCTATATGACAGAGCTCTTTCGCATGGAATATTCCTAGCTCCTTGCCAGGATGTGAGAGATGTTAATAGTGACCCTCAACTGGAGTCCAGAAATTTCTGGGTCAATCTATACCACCCTGAATTGAATTCCGCGCTGCGATATCCTGGTCCTTTTATCAAGCTCAGTGAATCACCATTAAAGTTGCGCAGACCTGCTCCTACAATCGGAGAGCACAATCAAGATATTCTAGTTAAGGAATTAAATTCAGAGGCGGATTCCAGTAATAGTATAGAATCTAGTGACAACACTGAGATGTCTATGGAGATAAGAAAGCCATTCCAAGGTGTACGGATATTGGATTTCTCATGGGTGGTAGTTGGTCCTACAACTGTTAAATATTTTGCTGATAATGGTGCTGAAGTTATAAGAGTGGAATCAACATCACGTACGGATGTGATAAGAAGCAGTCAGCCTTACAAGGGGGACGAACCTACTTTAAACAACAGTCAATATTCTGGGAATCATAATACGAATAAATTAGGCTTAGGCATTAACATGTCCAAGCCCGAATCCCTGGAATTAATAAAGCGCATAATCAGGGAATGGCAACCTGACATTATTGCTGAAAGCTTTACTCCTAGGGTTATGAGTGGGTGGGGTCTTGGATATGATGAGGTTAGGAAGATTAAGTCAGATATAATCTACTTCAGCACTTGTCAGCAAGGACAGACTGGCCCACGCTCCCACTACGCTGGATTTGGTTTTTTCGCAGCGGCTTTATCGGGTTTTTATCATATGACTGGCTGGGAGGACAGAGCTCCCGCAGGTCCTCATGGTCCATATACAGATGTGATAAATCCCGCAAATGCTGCTACCGCATTAGTGGGTGCTCTGGAATATCGTAGACGTACGGGGAAGGGCCAGTTTCTGGATTTGTCTCAATATGAATGCGCCACACAATTTTTTGCGCCTGCATTATTAGACTACACAGTCAATGGCCGTATATTTAATCGTAGAGGAAATCGAGATGATAGATATGCGCCTCATGGTGTGTATAAATGTCTTCCTGAAAAGCGTATATATACGGGAGAGGGATCATCCTGGTGTGTAATTGCCGTCACCACTGACGATGAGTGGAATGCTCTATGTGAGGTGATGGGAAGGGAGAACATCCGAGATGATCCTAGATTTATAGATTTTGAGCAAAGACTTTCCAGGACCAAAGAACTCGATTTCATAATCGAGGAATGGACCAAAACATTAACCGCCCATCAAGCGATGAAAATACTTCAGGATGCGGGAATTCCTTCAGGGGCGGTTCAGAGTCAATCTGATCTGTGGCAGGACGAACAACTTTCTCACTACAATTATTTTCAGTGGTTGGAACATACTGAGGCGGGGCCCATGCCGTACGACGGTCCTAGGTTTACACTATCCAAGACCCCAGAGGGCCCTAACTCCGCTCAGTCGGTCATTGGCGAACATAATGAGTTTATCTTGAAGGATATGCTTGGATTCAGTGACGATGAAATAGCAGAGTTAATAATTGGAGAAGTTCTAGAGAATTCATTCATTACCTGACGTGCCTTCATAAAGCGTATGTAAACAGGCTATGGCGAAAAGACTTTAGATAGGCGGGTGTTTGGTATGCCACTCAGTGGATTGCTCATACGCATAGGCGGCTCTCAGTACCAAGTCGTCGGCAAGGTGCTTTCCAATAACCAATAGACCAATAGGCATGGGAGTGTCATCCGTACTGGAAAAGCCACAAGGGAGAGAGATCGAAGGTAATCCTGTATCGCTTGCTAGCATACAACAAATTACGTGCATAGGAGAAATATTCTCCTCTATTTTCAAAGCCGGTGTAAGTGAGGTAGGGCTAATTATCAGGTCCACTTCATTAAAAGCGTGATTTACATTTCGTTTTAGAAAAGAAAGTTCTCTTTTGGCATTCATGTATTCCTGGAAAGGAATGGCTGCATCTTCAGCTATTCTCTGTTTCATATCTGGGTTTATTTTTTCAAATCGTTCCCTGGGAAACTGTTTGTGGTAGTAATTGGCGCTCTCTGGAGAGGCGATAGTATTGTGGATGTAGGGAATTTTGTCTAGATCCGGTATCGATATTGTAGATACAGCCGCGCCTAGTTTTTGGAATTGTAAACTTGCGGCGCGGATTGCGGATTCCACATCTTCTCTACAGTCCTCTGTCAGAACATTTTCAAGAAGACCAATTTTCACACCCTTTATCCCCTTGGGAATCTCATCTTGGTATCTCGGCACGATATTGGGTATGCTGACTGGATCTCTGAAATCGTGTCCTGCTATACCATCGAGCGTTATGGCAATATCCTCCACAGACTTCGCTAAAGGCCCAGCCTGATCAAAAGACCATGAGGGGCCGAATAGGTTGTGCCTACTTATGAGGCCAAAACTTGCGCGCATACCTACGACTCCACAGTGGGCTGCAGGAATTCGTACAGATCCTCCTGTGTCAGAGCCTATTGACACTAGACCCAGAGACGCTGCTACAGCAGAACCTGACCCTGAGCTAGAATATCCTGGGGTTCGGGTTATGTCCCACGGATTCTTACATTCTACAGGCACGCTACGACGGAAATGACAATTTACTTTGCCTATAAGAACTGCTCCAGAGGATTCCATTTTTTCGTAAACGGCAGCGTTGGAATCGGGAATGTAGTCTTGGTGACTAGAGTAGCCGTAAGTCGTTAATATTCCTTTGGTATCTATTAAGTCTTTTAGTGAATATGGGATTCCATGTAAGGGCCCTAGGTATTTTCCTGACATAATGTCGTTTTCAGCTTCCCTAGCTTTTTTCATGGCATATTCTTCGGTGACTGTTGTGAATGCATTCAGAGAGGCATTCACATCATGTATCTTGTTTAATGTTTCTACAGTCAACTCAATTGGTGAAATTTCTTTTTCCCTAATTTGTTGACTTAGCCGATTTATTGTTGCCTGTTCCAGATTTATCGTTGTCAACTGAACTTCCTCACTTTTGGGATATTGCTTATAAGAACTTTAACCTGATCGTAACACTAACGTGCAGTCCTATGTAAAATACAACACACATCAGTGTGCAAGGAATTTTGTAATTTAAAGATACGGTGATTTATATGTGGCATATCCTGGAAGATGATCTTGAATCGATAGCTATTGGGGCAGGCATACTTGGAACAGGTGGTGGAGGAAATCCTTACATTGGTATGCTTCGAGCTAAACAGATGATCAAGGAGCACGGTCCGATTAAGGTTTTATCTTCTGATGAACTCAGCGAAGACGATAAAGTCATTTGTGTCGGAGGAATTGGAGCACCTACCGTCGGCATAGAGAAGCTGCGGGGCAAGCAATCTTATTACGCATTGAAAGCAATTGAAGACTACACAGGTACTAAAGCTACGGCAATAATTTCTAACGAAATAGGTGGAAGTAATTCCTTAGAACCGATCGTTCCTGCATCGTTATTGGGGCTACCTATCGTGGATGCTGATGGTATGGGTCGCGCATTTCCCGAAGTGCAAATGAAAACCTACTTCGTATATGGTGTTCCTGCCTATCCAATGGCAGTTTCTGACGAAAAGGGTAATACGGCACTTTTTACAGAAGCTGTCGATTCCCGTTGGGTGGAACGCATGGCAAGAGCTGTCACAATCCAAATGGGTGGAGTTGCGTGTTACGCTTTGGCCCCCATGACAGCTCATCAGATAAAAACTACCGCCGTCCTAGATTCATTAAGCCTAACTAAAAAGCTTGGAGATGCGGTCAAAAATGCTAGGGCACTTCATGAAGACCCAATTGATGCCCTGTTACAAGTCCATCCAGGGCGTGTGTTGTTCAAGGGGAAGATAGTTGATTTGGATAGGCAAACGACAGCTGGTTTCGCAAGGGGACAGGTTGTTTTAGAAGGTATGGACGAATATCAGAAAGATAAGTTAACAGTAGAATTTCAAAATGAGAATTTAATTGCCCGCTTGAATTCTGAAGTGGTCTGCATCGTTCCAGACTTGATATGTATAGTTGACTCCGAAAGAGGAGAACCAATAACGACAGAACTTCTTCGTTACGGGTTTAGAGTTACTGTATTGGGATTCCCGGGTCCCGAATTGTGGAAGACTCCAGAAGGTCTAGCTACTGCTGGACCTTCTGCGTTTGGGTACGATGTCGAATATGCGGACCTGGAGTTGAGCTAGGTTTGAAGAAAATTTGGTCGAGAAGATATATGAATCAAATTGTCGAAGGAAGGTAGCTAGTATTAATGCGTATAGGAATTGATGTAGGAGGGACTAATACTGACGCTGTTTTGATTAATGGTGATGTATTAGTCTCCAAGATTAAGACCCCGACAACCCGTGATGTTACCTCCGGAATCGTTACATGTATAAACGACCTTGTGCAAGCTGCTCCCGAGTGTGCCACTGTGGATGCGGTGATGTTGGGAACTACCCATTTTGTTAACGCGCTACTTGAGCGTACTCAATTAGCGCCTTCTGCCGCACTCAGAATTTGTCTTCCTGCCACTACTATGCTTCCTCCGCTAGTGGATTGGCCAGCCGATTTAAAGACGGCAATAGGCGGACAATCTTATATGGCAAGTGGTGGCCACGAATATGATGGTCGCGAAATTTCTGCGTTTAACGAGATTGAAATACGTGAAATTACTAAGAAAATGAATGCAGATGGCGTCAGGTCTGTTTCAATAAGTGGTGTATTTTCACCGGTAGACGATGCTCATGAAAAGGCTGCTGCTGAGATTATAAGATTGGAAGCTCCACACATGAACATTACCCTATCCTCAGAGATAGGTAAGGTCGGAATATTGGAGAGAGAAAACGCTGCAATGTTGAACGCCTGTTTGGTCGAAGTGGCATCGAAAACGATAGATGCAATTCGAAGTGCTATGGTGGCAGTAGGGTTGAATGTGCCGTTGTTTTTTAGTCAGAATGACGGAACACTTATGCAGTCGGAATTTGCGGCTCAGTATCCAGTGTTCACCATAGCCTCTGGGCCTACTAATAGCATGAGGGGAGCGGCTTTTCTATCCGGTGTTCCTAATGCAGTAATAATAGATATTGGTGGTACTTCAACCGACGGTGGAATGTTGATTAATGGATTCCCTCGTGAAGCTTCTGTGGCAGTTGATGTTGCAGGTGTCAGAACCAATTTTAGAATGCCGGATGTTTTTTCTATTGCTCTGGGTGGGGGGAGCATAATAAAGTCTAATCCTCTCCAGATAGGACCAGAGAGTGTCGGATTTAGACTTTCTGAGGAGAGTGTTGTATTTGGAGGTAACCAACTTACTTCAACTGACATAGCAGTTGCTAATGGGTTAGTTGAAATAGGAAGGCCAGATCTAGTTAAAAACATCGATATGCTCTTTGCCAAACAAGTACAGAAGGAAATTCAAAAGAGAGTTGAAGATGTTGTTGACCAGTTGAAAGTTAGTACTCACCCGGTTCCTGTCGTTTTGGTGGGTGGTGGTAGCGTTTTGATTAAAAATGCATTTGATGGGGCTTCTGATGTTTTGCGCCCACCTAACGCTGATGTTGCAAATGCAATAGGGGCTGCAATTTCACAGGTTGGAGGGCAGGTAGAGAAAGTGTATTCGTTAACTGAAATGACAAGAGATGAAGCACTTGATCAAGCGAAAACCGAAGCGGTGTCAAAAACAGCAGATGCTGGTGCCGATCCAAGTTCCATAGAGATTGTGGACATTGAGGAAGTTCCACTCACTTATCTGCCAAGTAACGCATTGAGAGTAAAAGTAAAGGCTGTTGGTACTCTTCAGTAAATTAGCACCTCCCCATAGGTATAGATGCTTGCTCTGGTTGCGAAGGAT
>CAZQPS010000027.1:0-13100 GCA_964595285.1 uncultured Dehalococcoidia bacterium
AAGCCTTTAGGCATATGATTACTAATCAGGGCTATGATGCGGAAATTCTCGGAGACGCCGAATTGATGGCAGGAGTTTCCCAATATCCTGCTCGAATAAAATGCGCCGCTCTTTCTTGGCACACTTTAAAGGATGCACTTGCCGACGACACAGATGGAAAAGTGACCACAGAATAGTCCAAATACAATTTGATTTACACTGGTTGGAGCAAGCGTATGCACATTCCAAAGAAGGTAGATTACGGGGTTAGGGCTCTGGTCCATTTAGCTATATACGGAAAAGAAAAGCCCGTAAGGGCGAGTGAGATAGCTAAGAGTACCTCTATACCTGAAGCCTATCTTGCCCAACTACTACACGAATTCAGCAAAAATGGTGTAGTTCGCAGCACAAGAGGCCCTCATGGAGGCCACTTACTTGCAATGGACCCCTCAGATATCAAACTAAGTCTCGTTATGGAATCACTAGGAAGCAGAGAGCAACCCGTATCATGTTTGGAAGACGTAAGTAGCTGTGTACACTTTCCGGGATGTGCCCAAAGAGAAGTCTGGCAAAATATTGCTGCCGCTGTCTCAAATATCCTCGAATCCACAACGATAAAAGATTTAGCTAGTAATACTCCAGTAACCACTCTTGTATAAACTAAGCTGCTTAATTGAAAAAAGAGAGGAGAGAAAATGACTTTCCATCCTGTAGGGAAACTTGAAGACATACCAGAGGGACAATCTAAAGTGTACCAAGTGGAAAATCAAGATATCGCAGTGTGCAACGTATCTGGAAAATTATACGCGATAGAAGACGTATGCACACACGACGGTGCTTCATTCGACCAAGGTGCACTCGATGGTTGCGAAATAGAATGTCCCAGGCATGGAGCTAGGTTCGATGTAACATCCGGTCAACCTACGGAGCTACCTGCCGTTATCCCAGTCAATGTATATGAAATCCGGATTAACGGGGAAATAATAGAAATAAATATCTGATAACTACCAATACCAATAATATATTTGCAAAAGGTAAAAATATGCTAGACGTAAAGAAAATCAGAAGTGATTTTCCTGTTTTATCGAAGACAATTTACGGTGGGAAGCCTTTGATATGGCTTGATACTGCGGCGACTTCCCAAAAACCCAGATCCGTTATTCAAGCTATAGTAGATTATTATGAAGGATACAATGCAAATGTGCATCGAGGAGTGCATGCACTGAGTATCGAATCTACAGATGCTTTCGAAGCCGCCCGCAAAAAGGTTGCGGATTTTATAGGTTCTCCTACCTCGGAAAACATCGTATGGACTAGAAACGCTACTGAAAGCATTAATCTAGTGGCCAACACATGGGGAAAAGCTAATATATCCCCAGGGGATGAGATTCTTATTACAGCTATGGAACATCACAGCAATTTGGTTCCCTGGCAACAATTAGCACGTGAAAAGGAAGCTAAGTTAAGAATTATACCTCTAACCGATGATCACCAACTTGATTTAGGCAACATAGATGAACTAATCAATCAGAGTACTAAGCTCCTGTCGATAGTTCATAAATCCAACTCAGTGGGAACTTTAAATCCAGTCAAACGTCTCACCGCTATGGCTCATTCTATGGGTGCAACAGTATTAGTTGATGGCTCCCAAAGCACACCACATATGCCTATAGACGTCATGGATATAGATTGTGATTTCTTTGCTTTTTCAGGTCATAAGATGGTTGGACCCACTGGAATAGGTGTTTTATATGGTAAGTCTGAAATATTAGAGTCCATGGATCCTTTTCTCAGAGGGGGTGAAATGGTTCTGGAAGTTACATATCAAGATGCCTCTTGGAGCGACGTGCCACTTCGGTTTGAAGCAGGGACGCCCAACATTGCAGGAGCAGTCGGACTCGGAGCCGCCATAGACTATTTGGACAAAATAGGTATGCAAAACATCTACGACCACGATGTGGCTCTGACGGAGTATGCACTAGAAGCATTTAAAGAACTTGAAGAGGAATTAACTATTTATGGCCCGGCAGATCCTGAAAAGAGATCAGGCATCGTCTCTTTCCATCATCCCAATGTCCACCCACATGATATGGGAACGGTACTAGACAGACGAGGCATAGCGATTCGTACCGGACATCATTGCACAATGCCTCTAGTCAGGTCATTAGGAGTTCCGGCTACTGCTAGAGCAAGTTTCTATTTGTATAATGATAACCATGACATTGACGAACTGGTAGATGGAGTCAAAGAAGCTTTGAGGTATTTCAGGAATGACCCTCAACCATCTTAATGAATTATACCGAGAAGTAATTCTCGATCATAGACGTAACCCTAGAAACAATGCCTATTTGAAGGATTCGACTGTATGTGGAAGAGCCATAAACCCGTTTTGTGGAGATGAAGTCCATATACAGATTCAAATTAGTCAAAACTCCGATATAACGTGCGTAGGACTTCAAAGCGAAGGATGCTCAATAAATGTAGCCTCTGGCTCTATGCTAACTGAAGCTATAATTCATAAAAATACCAACCAGGTCAAAGATATTATCAACAACATAAGATTGATGATGCAGGGCGATACAAAAGGAGAAATAAACCTTTCTCAAGAGAATGGAGACATCCTAAATCTGGTTGCTGTGAGGGATTATCCTATCCGAATCAAATGCGCACTATTGGCCCTGAGAGCTCTAGACGACGCGCTCTCTAAAATGTACGGGATATGAAACTAGTGCTCAACCCATGCCTTTGACCAATGAAAATATTCGGAATTCGTAAAGGTAGGGTAAAAACCATTAATTCTGTCCCACCACGCCCACACAGACACCTCAGTAGCCGGCATAAATCTATGAACTAAATCAATAGAGCGAATTTGAATATCTCTGACTATTTCCATTCGTTTATAATTAGCATATTCCGTTGACTGTAATTCAATGAGTGAATCTAATATAGGATCGTTAAGTCCTGTACTATTGAATAGACCATCACTATGTAGAACACCAAACAAATAATGATTGAGAGGATGAATAGGTGCTGATGGCCCAATAATCACATTATAGTCACCGCCAAGCAAGGTCTTGTCGCCAAATTCCTTCCTATTCACGATAGTTAGTTCCACATCAAATCCCACTAACCTCATCTCCGAGGCTACCTTGGCAGCATGGGTTTTATATCTTTCCCCATAATCACCAACAATAGCATTAACTTTAATTTCCCTAGGGTAATTAATTGAACGTAGTATATTTACAGAGGCTTCCAAATCATAGAACACTTTATGCATTAGCTCTTTTTCAAGATGCCTGTCAGGCCATGGTAACGGCATGCCTGTACTTGCGTAAGCCATATCATCCCAAATTTCACTCACTGATCTCTGGGGATTCATAGCAAAGAAGGCAGCTCGCCTCAGAGCAATATCATCAAAAGGTGGTTGAGTGGTATTAAGGCTAATTTCCATGCCAGTAGATGTTTCATCCTGTTTAAATAGGAAAAAAGTTTCACTACGTCCCTTAAATTCTCCCCATTCGTCATGTGTTAACTTGTGCACATCCACACGCCCCACTTTAAAAGCTGCTCTGCGAGTATTTTGGCTTGGAATTACATGTATGTTCAGATTATCCAGGTATGGGATATGATTTTCAAAATACTTGGCGTTTCTGACAAATCTATAACCCGCAGCATTTTCATTATCTTGGAAAACCCAGGGCCCGGTCCCAATTGTGGGACCTCTTTTGAGATCCCCTGCCACTTTTACCGCTTCCTCTGCGACTATCTTATTGCGTCCGTCTGAGAGGATGAAAAAAATGTCTGCGTTGGCAGACTTCAAATTAATTCTCAGGGTTCTATCACCAAGTACTTCAAGTCTGCTCAATGAATCTAAAGAAATCGATCCTATTGGTGAAATTGTGATTTGACGCTCCAAACTATAAACAATATCTTCCGTCTCCAGTTGTCTAGCATTTACTGGATAGATATTCTGCCATAGGACACCTTCTCTCAATTTAAAGTCGAGCGTTGTCTCATCTGACATGCTCCATGACTCGCAAAGATCGCAACGAACTGACGCAGTACCATGTACTGCGTCTCGCTCTGATCTCATAAGCCTACTATAAGCCAATCCAGGACCCCATGATGAAAGAACCTTAGAAGCATCTAGGTGTACGTCTAAATGAGAAGCGCGCTGGGGAATAGCCAGATTTATCGATCCTCCAGTAATAGGTCGTTCTTCTCTGTCAATTTCTATGGGCTCGGCCTCGATCCTCGTGAGCGAAATATTGTCTTCTGGCCTCGCCCCATAAGCGGGCACGTGATCCTTTGTTCGTCCCAATGACTCTACATGTTCATTTGACGTCTGATCTAGACGTTCTCCCGTCTCTTCTGGGCCAACATCAACAACCGCCTGAATAGTTGGAGTTGGGATAAAAGTAGCATATTCTTTCTGGCACCCCAGTAGAAATATGAAAACTAGGGCACACAACCATCGGCTAGTGCCAAGGAAATATGAAAACGAGTAATTAATTATCAATCTACTATAAGTGCGCATACATGCCCTGTAGGATATATCCTAACTGACAACACAAAAATAATTTTCCCTGTCATGTAAGGTGACAGATTTATGGAATCAGTTCGCATTTGAAACTATAATACAAGTTCCTAGTCATTCTCAAATACTCAAAAAAGTTAAGCGAGATATACAAGAATAGTATTTACTAAGTCAGGATATTTGCAATGTTAGTGGATTGTCATGTTCATCTAGACCCTTTTTTGGACGAAGAAGTAGATGGAATTCTGTATCGTGCGAGGGAAGTAGGGGTAAAATTTGTCATATCAGCGGGCACAACATTGGCCAGCTGTCAACGCTCACTATACTTATCGACAAAGTTTTCAGATTTTTTTACTGGTATTGGTTTACACCCTATGAATCTGGAAAACAAATTTACAGAAAAAACATATGAAGAGTTAAAGTCTCTCGCTATAGCATCTCCAAAGGTTCTAGCGGTAAGTGAAATTGGTCTGGATTTTATGGAGGGAGCTCCTGATCGTTCTATACAATATGACGCGTTCAGACAGCAAATTCGCTTGGCTCGAGAGCTAAAACTGCCAATAATTTTTCATAGCCGTGAGGCCCATGATGAAGTATTCAGAATTCTGAAGGAAGAACGGGCTTACGAAGTAGGCGGAATTATGCATTATTTCCAAGGTACTCAATACGATGCTGATAGAATCGCAGACCTAGATTTCTATATATCGCTTGCTCGCCCTCTGCTGAGGCTGCAGCACTTGCAGGAGGTTGCAACAAAAACCCCTTTGAGCAGGATAGTTTTAGAAACAGATTCTGCACCCCAGCCTTTCAAGAAAAAAAGAGAGAATTGGACTGAGCCTCGCCACACGAGAACTATAGCAGAAAAACTTGCCCTACTAAAAAGATGCAATATATCTGAAATAGAAAAGTCTACGACCGATAATATGAAAGCCTTATTAGACGAGAAATGGCGCCTAATATCACAAACCACCTAAACAATACAATCAAACTCACTATCCACCTGGTGACCAACCAGGGGGAGAAACAATCTGCGTCAACAAAAATAATTGTACTGCATGTGCTATGGTGAAACCTAAGATGCTTGTTATGGACGTCTTTACCCAGTCAAACTTTTGAGTTTCTTTTACTGCTACCAATCCAGCGGGGAATAGCCAGAGAATCGACAATGAAAACAAAACGGGCCCAACGCTTGGAACATCCAAAAACATAGATAGGATACCAGGACTGAAAACAAATCCTAAATTCCTTAACTGGGTTCTGAAATCTCCTGCTCCTCCGAGTAGCACTTTACCTACAATATGTATTATCAGCGTCCAATAAACCCAAACTGTGACTCGTGTGCTGGCTGCCACGAGTATGACCAAAGTTACGGAAAAACCTGAGGATAAATTACTATCAAGATTCATCACTCCCAAACCAAGTGCAATCCCAGCGATGAGTACTACGGCAATAGACCAAAACATTTCCTGAGGTTCATTAGTGATCTGCTTATACAAGTTTCTATCGAGCATAGCCGCTCTAATTGCCCTATTCAGCATTATTTAAAGCTCCAGATTTCAATTATTTTTCACCGTTGCTTATGTGCAAATTCTGATCCTCATATTACTTTACTTCAGGCATAACATGCACAATGTGATTGCTCAAAAATGACATAACTCTTCACTCCCCCTATGTTGTTCGTTATAATATTTGAACCCCGTATGCAATAATTACGCCTTGTTGTAGGAGAACTACGGTATGACTATAGAAACGCACTCTAGAATTGCACTTAAGGAATGGGCAGTTGCTATTGAAGCACTTGCTTCCGGTAATCAAATCATCATCTTAAGAAAAGGTGGAATTCACCGTGAAGACAAGGAATTTAGGGTTTTACACCCTGAGTTCCTATTGTACCCGACTTATGAACATCAAAAAACAGAGCTGGTAAAATCTGACCAAAAAGATAAATTGAGGGAAACCGTTGAAACTAATAAATCACAAGATCGTCTCTGTCTGTCATATTGGTGCGAAGTCACACATAAATTTCAAGTAAGTGAACCAGAAATGCTCGGACGACTGAACGAGCATCATATCTGGGATGCCAATTATGCTTCTAGCCGACTTCATTGGCGACCGAAGCAACCTCTGACGGTTGCAATATTAAGGGTGCATAGAATAGGGGAACCTCAATATTTGGATATACTACCTGAATACGGGGGTTGCAAATCCTGGGTAACCCTGAATCAAGAGGTTCCACTAGGTTCAATGAAACCAGTTATTGAATCCGATGAATATTTATACAAAGTTGAAAAAATACAGAGCCTGTTAGAGGGTGCTCCCATACTCTCATAAGTCAGAATTCCCAAGGAGTTAGGTTTGAAATACAGAAAACTCGGTAAAACCGAACTATTAGTGTCAGAGGTGGGGTTTGGCGCATGGACAGTGTCAACAAATTGGTGGGGTAAAATAGAGGAGGAGCAAGGGCTATCACTCCTTAAGCGCGCGTTCGACTTGGGCATAAACTACTTCGACACTGGAGATACCTATGGTCAAGGGTACGGTGAGGAAATACTAGCCAAAGCTTTAAAAGATCAGCGTCACGAAATAATAATTGGCACTAAATTTGGATACGATTTTTACACTCACACAGAAAGAGAAGGCCATAAGGAGAGACCTCAAAAATGGACTCCTGGATTCATTCGCTACGCTTGTGAACAAAGCCTGCGCCGACTCAATACTGACTATATAGATTTATATCAGTTACATAATCCTAAGATGGATGCCTTGGAAAATGATGAAATCTATGAAACACTAGACGCCCTAGTTCGGGAGGGGAAAATCAGATATTATGGATTCGCTATTGGACCAGATATAGGGTGGGAAGAAGAAGGGCGATTCGCAATTACTGAACGTCACGCTGATGCCATGCAAATCATATACAGCATACTTGAGCAGGAACCAACTAAACAATGGTTCGGACCAGCACAGGAAGAACATACAGGATTCGTGACTAGAGTCCCCCATGCTTCTGGAATGCTCGACGGTACTTATAATAAAAACACCGTATTTGACGACAGTGATCATCGCAGCCACCGCAAACAAGAATGGCTAGAAAAAACGCTTCGAAAAGTAAGTCACCTAGACTTTCTATTGGAAAATATGAGCTCAACAATAGGGCAGATTGCAATAAAATTCGCTCTTTCCGGACCACAAGTGTCAGCTGTTTTGCCCAACATAACTAACTTGCCACAATTGGAAGAATTTACTCTAACATCTGAAACAGAGGAAATACCTCACGACTTTCTACAGCAGCTATCAGAACTGCACGATGTTAACTTCCACGAACCAGACTAGTAGTTCTCATCTTTATGAGATAACGAGCCTCTATCACTATACCGCGAATTCGAAACGTTGGTATGAGTCCTGCGAAATCTGATAGTACGTTTCATTTCAGCCTCTATTAACCGGTAGTCCTTTTGTGGAATTAGATGTAAAGTGTCAAAAAAGGCCAATGGCCAATTCTCAGGCGCCCAACGTTTTACATAATCAAGTCTAGGCGCCAATAGTAAGGCATTTATATAATCCTCTTCTCTAAGCAAAATGTCTGGTTTTGTCGACACTCTATAAGGGAACACCTCATTCCTTCTTCCCGGGGCCCAAATTGGTGTCCTATCTTCAAAATATTCTGACGTAACTGTCACTGTACCGGTCCACTTGCGCATACCAGTCACATAAATAAGCATCCTATCGTCCGGCTGCATGCGTTGGGCACGTCGCCTGTATTTGGACCTCACGCCATATACAGTAAAACCCTTACTTCTAGTTGTTTCAAAGTCCTCCGTTGAGGAGACCACCATCCAATAATTTCTACCCATTTTAACAATCTTCCTGCTTTGTTATGAAGCATACAACCACGCTTATACAGTTATTGATATATAGTAACATTTATCCATCTAAAGTACGCGTCCTTAGGGATACCAAAACTCTATTTGTGATTACTATTCAGTCAATTCCCCTATAATACCGTTCACATGAAGGAATAGCCTGTATATCTCCTTGAGAAATTCCACATGTCCCAATGGCCTTCCTGGATCTACATGATCAAATAATCTGAATTCTGTATACTTCTTTATCTTAAGTGGATCAATCGCATTCCTTATCATCCTAGACTCTTCCACTGGAATCATTGAATCTTCTACATCATGCATTATATAGACGTTGGCTTCAAGAAATTCCATATCCACACTAGGCGACACTTTTGTCATGAAATAATCAGCACGAGGCGGCATCCTTTCCATAAGAGACAAAACTCTAGCACGATTCCCTGAGGGAGCAGTCAATAATTTATAAGTAGATACTGTTTCAGAGGTAAGGGAACCTAATAAATTACTCCCGTTGTCTAATTCACCCAACGCGTGCTTCAACAATTCTCTTTCCCCGGCGAGGCTCCCCCAATCAATCATATGACTACGAACCACTTCATTTGATAAATTACTGGGCTCCCAAGTTCTTACATCACCACCATACGATGCAGTTTGACTAATAACAGAAACTACCAGAGACCTAGCATCATAATAAGCTCCAAAAGAACTAACTAGCTGTACTTTGCTCCTTATCGAATCTTGCTGTGCAGCCATTAAAACAATTGATGCCCCGACGCAGAAGCCTGCCAATCCAACTCGGTTGGAATCTACAAATTCATGCTTGACTAGAAAATCGAATGCTGCCACCACGTTTTCAATTTCTGATTCAGTGACCTTGTTTGACGTCATTTCTGTTGACCATGGAATCATAGTTACTATACCAATACGAGCCAATGACTCTCCAACAGAAATCACTCTGGGGTCATCCCTCCCCGCCGGATTAACACCCAAAAATAGCAAAATCGCCCCTTTCGGCTGATCTATCTCGCCTGGAAGATACAAATCTGCCTCAAGTGGCTCATATTTTCCACCATAAATGACTTTTTCTCTATTTGGAGTTGACGAAAACCAAGAAAGTGGCTTAACAGGTATATCCGGTATCATTTCAGAAATAAAACCTACTGTTAACAGAGCCGACTTAATTTGAGGTACAGTGAAATAAGCTGTCAAAGCAAACCCAAGTAACACTGCAAGAGACGCAAGAGTTCTAATAATCATTTACAAAGCTTCCAGATTACAGGCCTTATGGCTGTCATGCTCGTTTGCCATATTCAGATACAGTATCAAATAATTTTTGACAATAATTCCATCAAACTGCTATTCTCTTTCTCCTATCGCTGAAAATCACCTGAAGACGTGTCTGTTTATACCATGAAAGAAGGACCGAATAAAGGCATTCTCTGGCGAAGTGAATGAAATTCTGGGCATTTTGATCTCTTAGTCAATACTGCATTTGTCGGTTCCAAAATACCAGCTAGCAAAACATAACACTAATTCGGATCACTATTTAAATTATCTTTGAGCGTTACATAAAAACCTAGCTATCTCCATGTCAAAACGTTAACTCTTGTGTCAGATTGGAAATTTGTTAAATGGATTACGGCAAAGTAACCGCAATAATTTTAGGGGCCGGTTCGAGTTCACGTATGAATGGTTTGAATAAATTAATGGAACCCCTTGGACAACATCCCGTTATAGCCAAAAGCATAGATACTCTCCATAACAGCAGGTTAATAAGCGAAATTATAATAGTTTCCTCTAAAGATAATGTACGGCAACTAAATTCTATGGTAGATGATTACAAATGGAATAAAGTTAGTAACATTGTAATCGGAGGAGATAGGAGACAAGACTCAGTGTGGCAGGGCTTGAAATCTTTCCCTATTTGCGATCTTGTTGTCATACACGACGGAGCTCGCCCTTTCATAGATGACAATATGCTTGCCTCGGGAGTTATAGCAGCCAGCAAATTCGGTGCTGCAACTGCTGGAATACCAATCCGAGATACAATCAAAAGAAGTGACAATTCAGGCTCCGTAACAGCTACCTTAGACCGAACAAATCTCTGGTCAGTGCAGACACCCCAGATATTTAAATATGATGTAATAATGAATGCCCATCAAACTGTCCAATTCGACGTGACAGACGACGCAGCTATGATTGAAAGCATTGGAGGAACAGTAACAATATTCGAAGGATCCATTTACAACTTGAAAATTACAGAACCTAAAGATTTACTACTTGCGCGAGCCATTCTGCAACTAAAAAGTAGGTAAGAACGCATGAAATACCGATCGGGATTAGGGATAGACATTCATCCTCTAGCCAGTGATAAAGCCATGGTAATCGGGGGTGTTAATATCCCCTCTGAAAAAGGCATACACGGGCATAGCGATGGTGATGTATTATCACATGCCGTGATTGACGCTTTATTAGGTGCGGCAGGTTTGGGTGACATAGGCAAGCAGTTCCCCTCTAGCGATCAAACCCTAGAGGGCATAAAAAGTTTGGTTTTACTAGACCGAACTGTGAAATTGTTAAAGCTTCACGGATGGCGCGTGGAATTCGTTGATGCTACAATAATGCTTGAAATTCCTTATCTGGCGCCCTACATAGATCAAATGAAATTATCCCTTGCAAATGCTTTGAATATCCTCGATACAGATATAAACATCAAGGCTACTACGACTGACAAATTGGGATTGATTGGTCGCGAAGAAGGAATCGGGGCCTTAGCTATCGCGACACTTGAAAAAATCAATGAAACTATATAACTCATTATCAAAGAAAAAAGAACTCTTCGAAAATGCAGACTGCACTGTTGGTATGTACGTGTGTGGAATAACTCCATATTCTGCATCTCACATAGGACACGCTATGTTTTCAGTGGTGTTCGATGTAGTGAGAAGATATTTGGAACACAAAGGCTTTACTGTGCGTCACATTCAGAATTTTACGGATATTGACGACAAGATGATAGCATCATCAAATGAACGTGGAATTACAGTAGAAGAACTAGCAGAAGAGAACATATCGCAATATTTGTCAGAAATGGATGCACTTAACGTGATGCGTGCACATGAATACCCCAGAGCAACGAAGGAAATAGATTCGATAATCAAGATGATATCGGTCCTAGAGGAAAAGGGCCACGCTTATGCTATAGATGGAGATGTGTACTTCCGAGTTAAAAGCGACGATAATTATGGGAAACTTAGTGGAAGAACCCAAGAAGATTTACTAGCAGGTGCAAGGGTCGAAATAGGAGAAATCAAGGAAGACCCTCGCGATTTTGCCCTGTGGAAATCAGAGAAACCAGGAGAACCCTCGTGGGACAGCCCTTGGGGTAAAGGTAGACCAGGATGGCACATCGAGTGCAGTGCTATGTCAACCCGGTACCTAGGCACCACTTTGGATTTGCATGGTGGCGGGCAAGACCTGATATTTCCTCATCATGAAAACGAAATCGCTCAGAGCGAGTCATATAGCGGGGTAGAACCTTTCGCTAGATTCTGGCTGCACAACGGACTATTAAGTCTTGATGAAGACAAGATGAGCAAATCAATTGGTAATGTTATATCGGTGAAAGAGGCACTGGAAAGCTTTTCTCCCGCTGCGCTAAGGATGTTTTTCCTGAGTTCACATTACCGCAATCCACTGGTATACAGTGAGCAAAACCTACGTGCACAAGAACGTGCTTTACTGCGATTGCAAAATAGTGCGAATATTGTCGGTAAAAAAGGGAACTCTAGCAGTCCACCTTCTGGTGAAGAATATATGGAGAAGTTCCACGCTGCTATGGACGATGACTTGAACACTCCTCGTGCACTTGCGGTTATGTTTGATTTATCCAGAGAAATCAACAAGAGAAACGACGAAGATGACGATGTTACATTGCTAGTCATGGCGCTATTAAATATGACTTCTATCCTGGGAATTAACACTCAACAGGAAAGCTTTGAAAGTGACAGAGCCGCAACACCTTTTATAGATTTACTGGTTAGACTTCGAGATAATCTTCGCTCGGAAAAAGAATTCACTATGGCTGATGTAATTCGAGATCAACTCGCAGAGCTGGATATATCGATTGAAGACTCCCCATCAGGAACAAAATGGAAATGGACCCGGTAAACTATCTGTGGAAAGGGTACGTACCCTAAGAATCAATCACTTGATAATTCAACTAGGCAAACCTAACACTTAGTATCGACATGGCTATAAAAACTACTACCATGAAAATGGTGAACTGGAATAACGTCTTCTCTAGACCTCTTCTTGTACGAAATGAACTCTCTCCCCCACCACCCAATAACCCGCCGCCTTGTCCTCTCACTTGCACAAGTATCACAGCTACCAATATTACTGATATTACTATTTGTACTATATTTAGGACTGCCATACCGGCATACCCCTTTTCCCCTGCTGCCAAGGATATAGATTAATACGCACCACTCTTATCATACACCTCCATAATAGCCTTCGCCAGCTTTTGGGAGTCATGCCTAACAGGATGATTTTCTGAAACCAAATCCATTTGGAGAAGTTCTGCACCAGTTAACCTCACACCATCATCTTTCACAAGTGCACCGTAAAATCTTTCTCCCAGTTCTGCATAGGTATTATTAGCAATCACGTAGTCTACCAAATATTCAGATGAATGATCCTTCAAAACATTGTGATGA
>CAZQPS010000028.1:0-6333 GCA_964595285.1 uncultured Dehalococcoidia bacterium
GACAACACATCGCAGATCTTTAAAGCAAATGCCACATTATCGTCACACTGCAAAAGAGAGGATTTCATTAGACTATTGGGTAGAGACAAGACACTCCTATCAAAAGTTCTTAATACTCTCCAGCATGTCTCACAGATTTAATATTCATAGAAGCGATTAAAGATGTCGTTAAAAACGGCTATTACAGAACATATTCAAATAGCTTTTAATAGTTTTTTTGCAAATTCCTTTGAGGTGCTGTTACTAATTCTCAGCTCATCAGAATCGTGGAAATCCATGAAATCTTTCATAGCAGTGGCCACTGAACAAAGCAAATCATCGTCTAAATCGATCCCAGGTTCCAAATGCAAACTGCGCAAATGTAACTGTTTGGATTTGCGATCTAACCTAGGGTCAAAACGACCTATTAGTGTTCCTTTGTACAACATCGGAAGACAAAAATATCCCCATTTACGTAGACTAACAGGTTTGTACGCTTCAAGAACTTGATTAAATGACCACATTTCTTGATCTCGTCGTTTCGCCCAAAATAAACTGTCAAATGGGCTTAAAAACGTCGTGTGACTAGGAGTAATAGCCTCATCAGCTATCTTCTCCAGCAATACGCGATTATCTTTATGTATCAAAAGGTTATGCACATTCCCATCTGTTAATCGACCTTCAATCTCAAGAAATATCCCTTTCCGGATTAGCTCCTCTATATAGGACCTAGACTGCGTGCGTTTCATATGAAAATAATCACCCACTTGAACAGGCCTACAAACACCAAGTGCCTTCATAGAAATTTCTAGGAGATGTAATATTGCCTCCGCTACGGTAGGCATCTCCTGGTTGACATCACTTGGAATAACCCGACTAGGTAGGTCATATTCTCTTTGAAATTTAATTCGATTCGATATAACCAAATCTCCCGTGTTATAGAGGCGTTCTAACGCACGTTTGGAAGGTTTCCAATCCCACCAACTGCCTCTTTTTTGATCTGGATTAGCAAAATCAGACGATCTTTTACCTCCAGTAGCTCGAATACTTCTCATCACAGTCTGCAAAATCTTCTTATTTTCAGGATTCTTAGCCCAATTCTTGCTATTTTGTCCCCCAATAATATGATCCCTGTACTTCCGCATCATTGGCATACAATACCTGAATTCAGCCAGTGGAATGATGCACGCAGCATGCATCCAATATTCAAAAGCAAGTCGACTATTATTTGCTGGCACGATCTCATCGGTATATATAATTGAATCAAAGTCAGTCACGTCGTAACATCCAATGCGACTCCACATCGCAATATACTGACTACGCTGAATCATCTGTAGAGTGTCAATCTGAATCCATCCGACATTTTTCAAGATCGAATATATAGATTCTCTCGTAGGATGAAGTGAAGGAGATTCTGCCAGACATTGAGTATGTAGTGCTAACGATTGCAACGTTGGCAAGGAATATGTAGTTGACATGGCCATCACACAAATCTTGACGAGTTTTTCGTAAGGGATCTTAAAGGGTAATATTTCACTTTTCAACCGTAGGCAAAAGATCGAATAATTACTAATTTCAATTAAAATATCACACACATATTAGGTATATCTCTAGCCATTAATTAGTTTTAACTTCCTAAGATGAATGTTATAGTCTCCTATGCGAGAGAGCTAGCCGATACGAAAGGAATTATAGAAACAGTAATGGGTTTTGGAAATGCCATAAAGCCTCTCGTATCGACGAAAGAACGCCGTACAGTACTTCTCGCAGTGACGGCTGCCTATACCCTCGTCCAGCTTTCGGCTCTGCCAGTTGCTCTGGCAGTCCCTAGCTTGGCAGACGTATTTAACACCGACATACAAGGTGCTTCCTGGGTAATAATAGTTTACCTTTTAGTACTAGGAAGTTTCGTCCTAGTAGCAGCACGACTAGGTGATCGATATGGCCACTCTAGAGTGTTCATGGCCGGGTTAATAGTATCCACAATAGCAGCGGGCTTCATGGTCACTTCCACAAGTCTCCTTCAAGTAATTATGTGGAGAGCTCTTACAGGCCTGGGATCAGCATTGGTCATGGGAAATGCTAATGCATTACTTGCAGAAGTATTTCCTGCCGAAGAGAGAGGTAGAGCGTTCAGTGTGCCATTCATCGGTGCTCGCTTTGGGACACTTACTGGGCTAGTGTTATTTGGAGTTTTTCTCACTTTCCTTAGCTGGAAATTAATATTTTTGTCCTTCTTACCCATAGGTATTCTAGGTATAATTCTCGCTCTCCCAATGGTAAAAACTATCAAACGGGACACCCAAACAACAAAGGGAAGTATCGATTACTTAGGAAGCCTACTTCTCATAGCGACAGGTGCCGTGCTTGTTCTTTCAGGTAATCATCTCCACGGCGGAGAAGAGTCTTTTGTGAGTGAGGATGGACTGAGATATCACCTACCAATGCACGCATTATTCCTGCTTATGGTAGGAGTGTTTATACTTCTAGAACGCAAAGTTTCCAATCCAGTGGTTGAACTGGAACATTTTAAAAATAAATACTTTTCTCTGTCGGTAGTTTCTAATGCAATTTTTCACATGTCGATGCTCGCAACACTTACTCTGGTACCGGTACTAGTCGAGCGTGGCTTTGGCAAAGATCCTGTGTGGGTTTCCTTCGTATTGTTTCCCAATCAGGTTATGGGAATCATAATGCCGTTTATCGCCGGCTGGATATACGATAGATACAATCCGAAGCTGTTAAGGCCTTTATCAATAATGTCGATAGCAATCGGGTTTTTTATTCTGGGAACGCTTGCGGGGAATATTCCAATATGGGGCATCCCTATACTCATGATTCCGATATCAATCGGGTCCTCGATGTTTGCACCAATCAACAATGCCGCAGTTATGAGTTCTTTGTCATTAACTAACAGAGGATTCGCCTCAGGCATGCTTGAAACATCTAGAGAAATGGGACATGCTCTAGGTGGAAATCTATCTGCCACCGTGCTTGCAGTCGCTCTTCCGTTAAATCTAGCTCTTCTTTCAAGCCTAGAAGCACAACCATTTTATATTGAAGGGTTTAGACTTGCCTCACTCGTCGTAGTACTCACGTTGCTTGCAGGTACTGTTCTCGCATATTTTCATAAATCTTATACGGAACTATCTGAAGCAGACCAACTTGTCACCTCCACAACCACGAGAGGTGACTAATCCTTTCTTTGTGTCTATAATTGGGATGCGAATATACACTGATGTATAGCGTAAATCATCGGTGATTTGATCGCCTCATGCCTGTCAACACAAAATTACAGGTGCACAAGGAGTAGAAATGGGAAAACAAGATGTACAGTTAATGGCTCATTTATTACGTCGTGCGGGCTTTGGTGCTACACGTCAAGAAATCGAACAATATGTACATAAAGGATACCAAGAAACTGTAGAAGAATTACTGAACCCTTCTGAGACTTCATGGATAGGTGATTTTCTGGTCCGGAGATTCGACTTGGAAGCCTCTGGAACAATAAATGCCCCAGGTGCTGCCAGAAGCTGGATATATCAAATGGTTACTACAACGGCACCGTTACAGGAAAAAATGACTCTCTTCTGGCACAGCGTTTTTGCAACAGGCGTGCCTAAAGTGATCAACGGCAGGGTGCTAAAAGACCAAATCAGTATGTTTAGAAAATTTGGACTCACCAAATTAGATACTATGTTACTGGAATTATCTCGAGACCCCGCAATGATTGTGTGGCTAGACAACCAAGATAACCACAACGGTGCAATAAACGAAAACTGGGGAAGAGAACTTCTGGAACTATTTTCAATGGGTGTCGGCAGCTATTCTGAAGAAGACATCAAGGAGTGTGCCAGGGCTTTCACGGGCTGGTCTATTGCCAATACAGAATACATGATGGTGAGATCCAAAAGGGATTCTGACTGGCCATATGGAAGAATCGCTTACCACTACGAATACAAACCTGAAGACCACGACGAAGGTGATAAAACATTTCTTGGACACACAGGTAATTACAACGGCGGAGATATTATAGAAATAATATGCCGACAACCATCGACTGCAAAATTCATCGCGCGACATCTATACCATTTCTTTGTAGCGGACGAGCCACCAGTCCCATCATGGCCATATATACCTCCGAGAGATCCTAAAGCGATTGATGCACTTGTTAAAAGTTACTACGACAGTGACTTCGACATTAGAGAAATGCTACGAGTTCTCTTTAATTCTAATTTTTTCAAAGCGAGTGATGCGCAGTACCAAAAGGTTAAAAGTCCAGCAGAATTTGTCGTCAGTATCCTAAAGATGACAAAAGAATTCGAAACTCCAAAAAGGGAAATGTTGATGACCTACAATCAAATCGGATGGATGGGGCAGAATCTTCTCAATCCACCCAGTGTGGAAGGATGGCATCAAGGCACAGAATGGCTTGACACTGGTACGCTAATTGAACGGTTAAACTTCGCCTCTGAACAATTCGGGGATATAAATAAGCCGGGAGTAAAGGCTATAGTCAAGTCAGTGATAGAAAACTCTACCGATCAAGATGATGCTGAAGGTCTGGTAGATCAATGTTTAGATCAAATGGGCGCGATTACAGTGTCCGAACAAACCCGTGATATATTACTCAACCATGCACGTCAGGGCGATAGAACAGAGGAGGATCTAACTCAATTATTGAGATTGACTGCCGCCTCAAAAGAATTCCAAAGGGCCTAGAACTTCAGAAGAATTAGAAAGGGAACGTATGCCGAGCGAAACAGAGACGTTCACCAAAAACGAAAACAATGTTTTGGAATACAGCTTCAGCCTGGGAATTTTAGCTATGGAAGGCAGAGGATTCGAATACCCAACCGATATTGCCATCGCAAGCAATGGCAGGCTGTACGTTCCTAACAGGGCACGTGACGCTGGCCAGCGTGGGGTCCGAATCACAGTTTTGGACGAAGCTAGTGAATATTACGGAACATTTGGATTGATCGGAAATGATGAAGGACAACTGATAGCCCCTATGGCCATCACTGAAGACAAACTTAAACGAATCCTCGTTACTGACGAATACTCGAATCAAGTAAGTGCTTTTGACCATGACGGTAACTTTATTATGCGGTGGGGAGAATACGGAGATGGCAATGGTCAATTCAACACACCATCGGGAATAGTTACTGATCATGACAACAATGTCTACATAACTGATACTCGGAATCACCGTATTCAAAAATTTACTGAAGATGGTCATTTTATACTTTCCATTGGTAATAAAGGTTCAGGCGCTGGGGAAATGGACCTGCCATGGGGCCTTACTATCTCACCCGCCGGAGAACTCTACGTCGCCGATTGGGGAAATGATAGGATTCTAAGATTCTCTCTAGAGGGCAACTACATAGAAAATTATGGGAGCTCTGGTATTGGTGATGGTGAATTCAGAAGGCCATCGGGTGTTGCCGTTGATAATCGCGGATATATATATGTTTCAGATTGGGGAAATGAAAGAGTTCAGGTTCTTGATGAAAAAGGCGTTTTTCTGCAAAAACTTAGAGGGGAATCGTCTCTTTCCAAATGGGCAGCGCACTTCCTAGATACAAATAGTGAAGAAGGAGATGCAAGAAAACTTGCTAATTTGGAACCGGACACCAGCTTTCTTGATGCCCATGACCCACATGCGGAGTCAGCTCACATAGAAAAGTTTTTTTGGGCCCCTCTGTCCGTCGAACTTGATGGCGAAGGTCGCTTATTTGTCGTAGATAGCAATAGACATAGGATCCAAATATACAACCAGATATCGTAAAGCTCGCAAGAATTCGGTTCAGCAAATGGTGAAGTACACGACACCTACGATTCCCATTTGTCACCACTGATACATGGCACGTACGCCAGATATTACAATTGGCAAATCTACCCAAGTTAAAATTTGAGCAAGGAGCAACATGTATGGCAGATCAAAACGGTAGACCTAACATAGTATTTCTATTTGCAGATGATTGGGGTAGATATGCCAGTGCATATCGAAAGTTCCAGGGAGATAACACGGTCAATCAAATAGTTAATACCCCTAACTTCGATAGAATTGCAGCAGAAGGTGCTATATTCACCAATGCCCATGTCCCCGTACCCAGCTGTACTCCATGCAGAAGCTCTATTCTCTCGGGAACATATTTCTGGGAAACAGGATTAGGCGCCATTCTGGAAGGCGCTCGTTGGGATGAATCTATTCCTACTTATCCCCTCATGCTCGAAGACAAGGGATACCATATAGGTTATACCTACAAGGTCTGGTCTCCAGGGAAAATGGAAAATGCTCCTTACGGTGGACAACGTACACGATACGAACCCTCGGGTAACAAGTGGAGA
>CAZQPS010000029.1:0-15331 GCA_964595285.1 uncultured Dehalococcoidia bacterium
CCCTACATGTATTGAGATATCTGTCGTTCCTGCACCGATATCTATGAGTGCCACTCCGAGTGCTTTTTCCTCCTCGGTGAGTATTGATTTACTACTAGCGAATGACTCCATAACTAAGCCATCCATTTCGATTCCTATCCCTTTCATAGTGTCCTTCATCTTATTGATCATTAAGGTTGAAGCCGAAACAATATGAGTTTCCACTGCGAGATTATTCGCGTGCATGCCTAGGGGATTGCGAATCCCGTTTTTCCCGTCTATTGAATAACCGACAGGTATGGTATGTATAACTTCTTGAGTTGCGGAGGAGAGGCTAGAAGATAATTCCGTAGGGATTTTCATTAACTCCTCTGACGTGATTACTCCGTGTTTTCCAACCCAATCTAGCCTGTCTTTTCTATTTTCAAACTTCAAGTGAGTTCCTGTAATTCCTACGTACGCGGATTTTATTTTTTCACCTGATCGTGCTTCCGCAGCTTCGACCGATGCCTTTAGGGCATCTATAGCCAAGGGTATGTTCTCAATGTTGCCTTTTGAGATTCCTGAACTTGGCGATATCCCCCAGCCAATGACGTCTACACCTAGAGGAGATTGGGCTCCAATGAGAGTGCAGATTTTATTTGTCCCTATGTCTATTGCCGCTATCAATTTTTTGACTTGGGCGTTTGATCTCATAATGGTTGCTCCGTCATTTATGTAAGACTTCCTCTGGCTAGATTTCAGTTTATGTAACCTTGGCTACTGACTGGTAATTATCATATGGCTATTAAGATCATAATTTTTCCGCAATTCTTAATTTTGCACTTCTGCTTCTATGATTATTGCGAATCTCCAGGTAGGAAGGCTTAATAACCTTCTTGTTAACTAGTTTTACGTCCTTTGCGTGGTTGCACACACATACAGGTGCGTGAGGATCACAGATACAGTCTGCAGATCTTTGGCGAAATGCATTTTTCACTATTCTATCCTCAATCGAGTGATAACTTATTATGGCTATTCGGCCCCCCGACGTTGCAATGTTTACAGCCTCGTCTATTCCTTTGGAAACGTTTTGTAATTCATCATTTACTTCTATCCGAATTGCTTGAAATGTTCTGGTAGCAGGGTGTACCTTGGCTCCAGTATTCCTTCCCCCCGCGGCACGGGCCACTACATTTGCTAGTTCTATGGTGGTGTTTAAAGGTCTATTTCCCCTGATCGCCTTTGCGATCCTACGAGCCTTTCGTTCCTCTCCATATTTCCGAATGACATCTGCTAACGCCTCTTCAGGATATTCATTAACTACGTCACGCGCTGTCAGCGTTTCATCTGTTTTGTCAAATCTCATGTCTAGTGCGCCCTCTAACATGAAACTGAATCCCCTCCGGCGGTTTTCGATTTGACGCGACGATAATCCCAAATCAAGCAAAATGCCGTTTACAACCATAAATCCCACAGATTTTGAGATTGTCCCCATGTCACTATAGTTCGCTTTCATGATTATTACTTTGTCTTCCATGGATCTCAGTCGCACCTTGGCAACATCCAGCGATTCTTCATCTAAGTCTAGACATAACATTCGAGGACTAGGGACAGTGGAGGAAAGTATTTCATAGGAGTGTCCTCCTTCACCAACCGTGCCATCTACATAAACACCGGACGTTTTCACTTGTAGTGCCTCTAGTACCTCTTTCACTAAAACGGGCTTGTGACTAAATTTCACCACGGTCTATCAGATCCTTTTGGGGCCACTGATTGGTTCCCTTGATTCACTTTGTGAACACAGTCCCGGATGCCTTACGCACCTCACAGTATTGCTTAACACTTTGTTGCTAGAGAGCATCCTTTAACGTTTACCAAGATGCGGTCTCTTATATCCATCGTGTAATATGAAGGCTGCGTCGTGTAACAGCTGATACGACTTGCTTCTCAGGCCTGAAGAGTCCCACAGGGTTACACCATGAATTGAGTTTCCCAAAGGGTGGTTTGCTGATGCAAGGTCTTTTGGATATCTGTTTGACGCAAAATCGGTCAAGGAGTTTGATGGATTAATCAATATGAGCAATCAGAACAAAGATATATTTCAATTGGGAATTCTAACCATTAGTGATTTAGGATCTATTGGAAAGCGCGAAGACACAAGTGGAGAGGCTATATCAAAGATTATGCGTGAAAATGGATTTGAAGTTCGCAAAAGGGATATAGTTCCGGATGAAGTGGACTTGATATCTGGCAAATTGATTGAGTGGTCGGACTCAGGTTCAATAGACATATTGATTTCTACTGGGGGCACTGGACTTGGTCCTCGCGATGTTACCCCGGAGGCCACAGAAAAGGTGATAGATTTTGATGTGCCAGGAATCGGAGAGGTCATGAGATTAGAGACTTTGAAATTCACACCTTTCGCTATGTTGAGTCGATCAGTGGCTGGGGTTCGTTCAGGTTGCCTCATTATAAATCTCCCGGGTAGTGAGAAAGCGGTGAAAGAGACTTTACAGGCCGTGTTACCCGCGCTTGGTCATGCCCTCCAAATGCTTAAGGGTTGGCGTATTCATTAGTTAAAGCAATTTTAAACTACAGGGATAAAGAGGGACTAAAAATTGTCTATAAATTTTCATGTATTGACGTTGTTTCCTGAGATGTTCGAGGGTCCAGTGTCTCAAAGCATATTGTCAAGGGCAGTCAAAAATGACTTGATTGATATAGAGCTATACGACATTAGGGACCTAACGCACGATAAGAGAGGTACCGTCGATGATTATCCTTTTGGTGGTGGTCCAGGGATGATTTTGAAAGCAGAACCTATTTTCGAAACTGTAGAGAGCTTGTACGCCTCTGATGAGTCTTTGTTACAGGCACCAGTAATTTTGCTAAGCCCTCAAGGTACTTTGCTTACCCAACCAATGGCAGAAGACTTATCTCTGGAGAATAATGTTATCTTGATTTGTGGGCATTACGAAGGAGTAGATGAAAGGATTAGAAAACACCTCGTCACTGATGAAATAAGCATTGGGGACTATGTTCTGACCGGGGGAGAACTGCCTGCTATGGTATTAATCGATTCGGTGACAAGGCTTATTCCAGGTGTCCTCGGATCTGCAGAATCTACTAGGAATGATTCTTTTACCAGCAGGATTTTGCAGTATCCTCAGTATACACGGCCGTCGAATTTTCGTGGTTGGGAGGTGCCAGAGATCCTTTTATCTGGTAATCATTCTGCCATTAAGCAATGGCGACGTCAGAATGCCATTGCGCGGACTGCAGCGCGCAGACCGGACTTACTTGAATAACTACGACCTAGGTGTTCAATAGGCAACATGTTAAGGGCTCTAGACTAACTGTTAGTCTCTTGGTACATTAGCATTTAAATAGTTCGATAAAGGCTGAGTGTTTGCTTGAAGATTATAGATGTAGTTGTTGATGTGGTCCGACGGAAAGTGCCTGCAGTTGGGCTAGAGTCCGACCTTGGAAGGTTCAGTGGGGAAGTTGAGCAGGGTGTGCTTAGGTTGTTGACTGACGAGGGGATTGAAGGAAATTGCTTCGTGGGTAATTTTCGTACTGGGGGTCAGTCTGACATTAGCCAGATTATAGCCATTATTAAGCCGGAGATACTGGGAAGAGAGTGCACCGATAGAGAATGGCTTTGGAGTCGTTTGGGCATACTTCAACGGAGGAAAGGTCTAAGCATGACGGCGTGGGCTGCGGTGGACGTTGCGATGTGGGATGCCACAGGCAAATTAGCCGGCATGCCAATTTATAAATTACTAGGTCAGAAGCGATCAGAAACAGAGGTTTACGCAACATATCCTCCGCGTCACAATTCAATGGATGGATACGTGGCTGAGTCGTCAGAGATAGTTTCTTCCGGATTCAGGGCTTACAAGATTCATCCGGGAGTTATGTCAGAAAAGAATGTCAAAGAGATGGTTACTGCAGTAAGAGCAGAGGTTGGCAAGGAAATTAAACTAATGCTCGACCCCAATAATAATTATGACTTTCGGAAAGCGCTCGCTATTGGACGTTCGCTTGATGAGAATGGGTTTTACTGGTATGAAGATCCAGTTCCTTGGTGGGACAAGGAGGCGATATCAGAGTTAAAAAATCTTATTGGGGTCCCCTTGTGCATGAGTGACACGGCACCAGATCAGTTTCGGTATGGGGCCGCTATGATTAAAGATAATTCTCTCAGATTTGTAAGGGGCACTGCCTACAAACTGGGAATAACCGGCCTCAAAAAATTGTGTTCATTGGCAGAAGGTTTTGGAATGAATTGTGAGATTGGAACTGCACAGAATTCCTATATGAATGCTGCCAATTTGCATGTGATATTTTCGGTTGAGAATTGTGATTTTTTTGAATATTGGATGCCGCAAGAAGCACATCAATTTGGGTTTAAGGAAGACGTGCGATTGACTGCGTCTGGTATGATTGAAGCACCCAATAAAGCAGGCATTGGGTATGAAGTTGATTGGGATTGGATTAATGCACATAAAATAACGTCCTTATCTTGATCAGAATTAGATAAATAGATGTATAAATGGAAGGAGGGACTAAATGCTTCAGAGAGATAGAGCCTACGAGCAGAATGAGACTGGCACAAATCATGCAGTTTATAAATATGAGAATGACAATCTAAATGTTGAGTTCTTTGAGCAATTAACCCTCCAGAGTTCTATAGCCACCGCGGAGGAATTAGCGCAGCACGTTGCCAAAGAAGGCAAGATACTGGATGTAGGTACAAGGACAGGATTGTGTGGGGATTATTTAACCAGATTAGGATATTGGAATATTGAGGGAGTAGACAACTCAATATTTATGATTGATGAAGCGAGACGTAGGAATGTTTATGGGAAATTGATGCAATCCTCTTCATCGCACCGATTAGATTTTCCGGATAATCATTTTGATGCAGTAATATGTGCGACTGGTCTCCTCACTGAGGATTCTGACCCTGATTTGCTGTTAGAAATGGCAAGAGTGACAAAGCGAATGGGAGTCGTGATATTCGCAACTCTTCCCGGGCATTATTTGGACGAGCGACTCAAAACCAAAGTGCGCAATATGCAAGAAGAGGGACTTTGGCAACTTATGAGTATTACTGATGGATTTACTTTGCAGAATTCATTAGAAATCAATGTACTAGGCCAAGTATGGGTTTACGGCGTTTCTTCTTCTTAATTGAATTAGTGTGTATTTGTGAATATAACCACTGATCCATTTAATACAGAGAGATTTAGATTTGATTGGGATGAGTTGCCTGTAGTGTCTGATGATATGGAAGGTACGGGAGGCAGGGTTAGGGTTGAGATAGATGATTTTCAAGTTACGGAGATTCCAAGTTACCTACCCTCAGGCAATGGAGATTATATTTACCTCTATGTTGAGAAACGTGATCTCACGTCGTATGACATAGTCGACGCCTTGAAAAGGCATGGAGTATCAGAGAGAGATGTCGGCATGGCCGGGCGGAAAGATAAACGAGCCGTGACTAGACAGTGGTTTAGTGTACACCGAGAACACGAAGACAAGATTCACGCTGTTGAAGATTTGGAGGGCGCTAGAATTATTCAGATGTCACGGCATAAAAACAAGCTCCGCTTAGGGCATTTAAAGGGAAATGAATTTCTTATAAGGGTTCGAGGAGCTCATGAGTCGTGGGAAGAAAGGCTTGGAGTAATTTGCGAAAGAATATATGAATGGGGCCTTCCTAATTATTTCGGCCCCCAAAGGTTCGGGCATTTCAATACAAATGCAATTGATGGGATGAGATTGGTTAACGGTCTTAATGTTCAGGGCGGTAGGCGAATGCACAAGTTCTTTCTTTCAGCCTTGCAATCGCATGTATTCAATCATATTCTTAGAATGCGATTTTCTCATGGTCATTACAGAGCTATTTTGTCTGGTGACATGGCTCAAAAACATGATACAGGAGGAATGTTCGTGGTAGAGGATACTCATACAGACTCTAGAAGAGCCAAAGGATTGGATATTAGCGCTGTAATTCCTATGTTTGGGAAAAAGATAAAAAAGAGTACTGGGAATGCAGGAGTGATAGAACAATCCATTTTGGATGAATACGGACTAACCTGGGAGTGTTTCAGGATGGCACATGGAGCTCGGAGGACTAGTAGGATCAAGGTGGACTATATTACAAGCAAATCTGAAGACGATGGATATTCTGTGAGATTTGGTCTTCCTAAGGGTTCCTTTGCGACAGTTCTTCTACGGGAGATAACCAAGACCGAGCATGGTTCAAATTGATCCGTATATCGTTCGGATTTGACTATCGATATCAGTTATAGCATTTTTTCGTTTAAAGTAACCCCAAAGCCTGGTTCGTGGGTTGGAGAAATATACCCGTCTTTTGGAGTTGGTTCATTTAGCCACAGATAGTCTCTATCTTCGATTATATGGTCGCTATGATATTCAGCCAGATCAAGACAATCTGTAGCAGCCATAAGGTGGAGACCCCAAATTTCTCCGCCTCTGTGAGGTGATACCGGAATGTCTAAGCTGTTTGCCATCTGAACGATTCGAATTCCGGATGTTATTCCTCCACACCACGTTATGTCGGGTTGCCATAGACCCAAGGCATTGGCCTTTGCTATGGATGAAAAACCATGGTGGGTAAATTCATGTTCGCCTCCAGCCACTAGAATCGGTGCAATCTCAGATATTAGACTTGCTTGTCCCTCAAGATCATCCGGTGTCAAAATATCTTCAAACCAAAATAAATTGAATTCTTTAAGTCTAGTCGCCATTTCAACGGTAACTGCTGTGTTCCAAGACATGTACACGTCCGTCATTATAAGAGCGTCTTTTCCAAAGAGTTCGCGAGCTTTGGCAGCTTTTGACACAGCAGTATCGTAGCTCTTTTCAGTTCCCTCCCATCGGTGTGGGAACTTATGTGCTGTGTACCCCAGGTTGTGGTACAGTTCGGAATCATCTCCGGTCGCGTAGGAACGTATTTTATAGTTTTTTAAGCCTCCGATTAAATTATACACAGGTTCCTTTTTGGCTTTTCCTAGCAGATCGTATGACGCTATATCGACACCACTTAATGCCATAATGGCAAGTCCTTTACGGCCGTAAGGTAGGGAGGCTTCGTAGAGCATGTCCCATAGAGAGGAAATGTCAGATATTTCGTTTAAAGGTTTTCCTATTAGAAGTTCTTTAAAATGTCTATTAATTATATCGACTCCCGCTATACCACCTCCTCCATAGCCATATCCAACATCTCCGCTGTCTGTCTGAATACGTACCACGATTTGCCAGAAATTCGTCCTCCACGAGGTCTGTACATGTTTATACTTAGGGTATATAGCCTTAACGTCTACTATTTTCATTTTTATCCTCACCCACGCACTATAAATATTCCCCAAAAACATTGAAATCGGCTAAATTGCCATTGTAGTCTGATTTGACTTGCGGCACTAACTTTTTCAGGTATTCAATTCTTTTACGACGATCACCGCCTGGTGCTAGATCTTTAGAGTTAAAGGAGCATAACCCAATATCAACCAGTTGGGTGTGCTTTGCCCTTTTGCCATTATATTCTATAAGCTTCCATTCGTCCTTTAGAAAGGCCTGTAAAACAGTACGACAAATTTTCTTAGACCATTATAAACACCGGTATGATCCCTAAGGGTAAATTCTAAAATTACTTATCCAGTATGCTATCATGGGCTCAATTCGTGGGGATGACCAAGGATCTATTATCTGTTAAATATCAGTAGAGTTGAGAGGGTTCAGTGGGATACAAATATATACTTAGCGAGGTTCGCAACAGAGTTGGTGTTATCACTTTGAATCAGCCAGAGAAATTGAACGCTATGTCGGGAGAAATGCAGAAGGAATATATGGAGCAGGTGAGGGAATGGAATGACGATAGTATGGTGGGTTCCATTCTGTTTACCGGTTCGGGTAGAGCCTTCAGTTCGGGAGCTGACATTGCCAGATTTGAGGCTAATGTTGCAAATGCAACATCTGAAGGATCAAATTTTGCTTCTAACGCATTTGAATGGATAACCTTAGCCAAGGAGTCTAAGCCAATTATTTGTGCTATAAATGGAGTTGCTGTTGGTATGGGGATCACGTTTACTTTACCTTGTGACATTCGTGTGGCAGCAGAAACGGCTCGTATGTCTTTTCGCTTTGTACGAATAGGCCTCACTCCTGAATTTGCCAGTACTCACTATCTCATCAATTTGGTAGGTTTGGGGAAGGGTATGGAACTAATGCTGACTGGAAAATTTGTGGAATCAGATGAAGCCCTTCAAATAGGTCTTGTTAACCATGTTTATCCAGACAATCAATTTTTTGAAAAGAGTCTGGCATTGGCCGCTGAAATAGGACATTGCCCCGATTGGCAGCTTAGAATGACTAAGAGACTAATGTATGAAAATTATCTCGAGAATGACACGAGAAAAATTGTAACCCATGAAAATGATATTTTTAAGAAAGCTGCGAGGACAAAAGCACACAGTGAGGCTCTGATGGCTTTTAGGGAGAAGAGGGAGCCCAATTATCATGGGTCCTTTGTGAGTAATTGATCTATGTTTCGTCCTAAGCTTGCGCTATTAGAAAGTGAGTACTCTGCAACATATGCACTTAGATACGCCGTAGAAAGGTGTGATGCGGATTATAAAATATTGTCCGAAAGTACTCTCTATTCAAAGGCGCTTAATTTTGATGAGATAGGGGCACTAATTATTGGTGATGTCCCCTTTAACATGAATAGTGATGGAAGCCGTAACGATATATTGGGTAACACATATGATGATTCAGTTGTCTCTCTAGTAAAGCGTGCCTTGACTCTAGATTTGCCTATACTAGCTATTGGACGGGGATTGGAGCTACTAAACATAGTATTTGGTGGGAAGGCTTCTGTGGGAATTTCTGATCATAGTTCTGTTGAAGAGGAATCAGCTATTCATCAGATATATATATCACCTGGAAGCAAATTGGCTGCTGTAGTTGGGTCTGGCGGATTCGTTCGTGTCAATAGTAGACACGAATTAGGGATTCGAGAAGCACAAAAATCCCAATTACTCCTGGCAAGTGCATATTCTTTGGAAGATGGGGTAATAGAGGCATTGGAAAGTCCCGCCCATAAATGGGTTATTGGGGTTCAATTTCGTCCTGATTTGAGCATGGAGCTGCCTCCACATTTTCAGAGATTATTTCAATCACTTGTTGAAAGATCTACGGAGTATCTGCGTGGCGTGAAAACGGAGTAACTGCGATCTTGACACTATGGTTTTTCGTGCCGAAATCTGCTATAGTGGAGGGATAGTACGCATGTTCTTGATTGTTCTGAGTTAAATTTCAGAATTAATAAATACTATTAGACAATTAAAGGCCGATCACGACATTGTAGGGAGTGCCCAAATATGGTGAGTACGAAGACAGAATTTGGATTCATAAGGCCCACAGAGATTGAAGATGAAATGCGGAGTTCATATTTGGACTACGCAATGAGCGTAATTGTATCTAGGGCGCTACCAGATGTGCGGGATGGCCTCAAGCCTGTGCAACGTCGTATTCTCTATGCTATGGATGAATTGGGGATGAGACCCAATATTGCCTATAAGAAGAGCGCTCGATTAGTCGGGGAGGTGCTAGGTAAGTATCATCCTCATAATGATCAGTCGGTTTACCAGGCTATGGTTAGGTTGGCTCAGCCTTTTTCGATGCGCCTGCCTCTAGTCGATGGTCAAGGTAATTACGGAAGTGTTGATAATGATCCTCCAGCGGCAATGAGGTATACAGAAGCAAGGTTAGCCTCAGTTGCCGAGGAGATGTTGGTCAATATTGACCAAGAGACCGTCGATTTTGCAGAGAACTTTGACGGGGCTTTGATTGAACCTACAGTACTGCCTGCAAGATTGCCTAATTTATTGGTAAACGGGGCGTCTGGCATAGCCGTGGGGATGGCCACGAATATTCCTCCTCATAATCCCAAAGAAATATGCAATGCTGTGGTGCATCTTATTGATAATCCTGATGCAACCGTGGAAACTTTAATGAAGTACGTGAAGGGCCCTGATTTTCCGACCGCCGCTGTAATTATGGGTAAGGAAGGGATACGGAATGCCTACTCCACTGGTCGAGGGCAAATAATCGTTCGGGCGAAGGCGGAAATAGAACCGATGCAACGTTCTAACCGTATGCAAATCGTGGTTTCCGAGTTGCCATATCAAATAAACAAAGCTGCACTTGTTGAGAAAATCGCGGCTTTATCTAAAGACAAACGTCTTGAAGGTATATCTGAGGTTCGTGACGAATCTGATCGGGAAGGAATGAGGGTTGTTATAGAACTTCGGGGCGGCGTTCAGCCTATGGTGATATTGAATAATCTCTATAAACATACGTCTATGCAAACTAGTTTTTCTGCAAATATGCTTGCTCTAGTGAATGGTATGCCGAGAGTCATAACATTAAAACATGCTTTGCAAGAATTCGTGGAGTTTCGCCGCGTTACTGTACGCCGGAGATCAGAATATGAACTTCGAAGAGCGAAAGAACGAGCTCATATTCTAGCGGGATTACGAATAGCAGTTAGTAATTTAGATGAAGTAATTGCGCTGATTAGAGCCTCACAAGATACCGAGAGTGCTAGGAATGGTCTAATCGAGCGTTACGGACTAGACCAGCCACAGGCACAAGCTATTCTTGATATGCAGTTGCGTCGTCTTTCGGGACTAGAAAGAGAACGTCTGGAGAATGAGTATCAGGAACTGCAAGAGACGATCAAAGGCTTGGAGGAACTACTGGCAGATGATGCTAAGGTCTTTGAGGAAGTAAAGAAGGAAACCAAAGAATTACGGAAGAAATTCGGAGAGCCGAGAAGGACCGAAATAAGCCTGGATGCCCATGACATTAGTAGGGAGGAATTGGAAGCTCATGAGCAAATAGTTGTCACTCTGAGTAAAGGTGGGTACATTAAAAGGATTCCAGCAGACACTTACAGGAATCAACATCGTGGTGGTAGAGGCGTCGTTAGTATGAACACCAAGGATGATGATCCGATAGCGCAGATACTTGTAGTAGATACCCACGACACTTTGCTTTTTTTCACTAACAGGGGTAGGGTTCTAAAGCTGACGGCCTATGAATTGCGGGCCGACACTTCTAGGAATACTCGAGGCGTTCCTCTTGTGAATGTGATACAGCTAGGAGATAACGAAGAAGTTAGCGCACTTATTGGTCTAAAGAATCTAGACCAAGAAGATACATATTTCATCATGGGTACTGAAAAAGGCAATGTCAAAAGAATGGCAGTGAGTCAGATGAGTAACATTCGCTTGTCCGGACTTATAGCAATGAATGTTAAATCAGATGACCAGCTTATAGGAGTTAGGCTAGCCAAGACAGAAGATGACATCATAATGGTGTCATCTCAGGGCATGTCAATTCGGTTTCCTGTGAGTAATGTAACTCCTAGGCAAAGAGCTGCTGGTGGTATGAAAGGGATGGTACTGTCTGCCAAAGATCGGCTGGTTGGAATGGATATTATAAAGCCCGATGGTGACAGTCGATTATTAGTAATAAGTAGACTTGGTTACGGTAAACTCACTCCAACTAGCGAGTACAGGCGACAAGGCAGAGGTGGAAAAGGAATAAAAACGTTCAATATTCGTTCAAAAACTGGTCCTGTTGCAGCAGCAGAAATAGTGGATGACAGTAAAGAAGTATATGTAGTATCCGAACAGGCTCAAGTTCTTCGGACTAGTCTTTCGGAAATTTCTAGTATGGGCCGAGCCACTCAGGGAGTTACTATTTTTAAACCACAAAAAGGTGATGCTGTATCCTCTATCGCATGTGTTAGCGATCTTGACGTTGGTAGTTCGGATGATAAATCTAAGGGACCGTCTGCAAACGGTACTTCCGTAAACGGTCATGTTACCGAAGATTTAGATAAGTAAATAGGCTAGTCAGAATTTTGGTCCTACCCTTTTTGGGCAGGACATCTGCTTATTTGTGATGTTTTGATTAACAGCTAAGAGAGTAGGTTCCGGAATCTACTAATGATAGAGGCTTGTTAGGCCTTATAGTGCTTTATAGTATTTCTGCGACCTGAAGCCTGGTGGTATTACAAAATATTTTGAAGTGCGGTTTTAAGTTTTCCAACAAAGTGTCCATTAGCGTAGTTATTTTGTTGAGTATTTGGAGTTACTTCTAGGGTGCGGCAGATATAAAATTAATGAATCCAAGGTCAAGCGAGGATTTGCGTTGCTCCTGAGTAATTCTATTGTAGACTTTACTTTTTTTAATATGCCTATAATTTCTGTAAGAGTAAAATCTCTAGAAGCCGACTCCACATCTTCTAATACTGAAATGTTTATTAAGTAGTCTCTGGCGTCTATAGAAGTGATTAAAACGTCTCTCCAAAAATCTTCCCACATTACAAGTTGTTCAAATACTGAAGTTCGATTTTTTGAAAAGAGGCTGGCCATTTCTTGAGCAAAAGAAAACCTGTCTCCGATATCAAGATATGGAAGTAAGTGAATCTTGGTTATATAGGCTTTTCGTTCAGGCATTATATTGGGGCGGGTCGCAGCATTTATGGCCCAACCTGGACGGCCTCCGGAGATTCTAGCGATTTCGAGTGATTGGGTTTCCGTTGCCTCATAGTTCTTTAAAAGGTGCTCTGCGAGGAATGATGTGGAAACAGGGCGGAGGGAAATCACATTACACCTCGACAATATTGTGGGTAGAACGTCGACTTTATCAGGTGCTAGAATTATAAATGTCACGTTATTAGGTGGTTCCTCAAGGGTTTTTAATAAGGCGTTAGAGGCTTCTTCGGTTAGTAGAGAGGCGTTATTAATTATGATAACCCTGGTTTTGCCTTCGTATGGCTTAAGCGCGCATTCTTTTTGGATACTTCTTATTTGTCCAATTCCTATACGTGTTTGGCTAGAATTATTACTTTCCGTATTTGCTAGTTCAAGAACGCGGATGTCTGCATGTAGCCCTTGTGCGATTCTGTTGCATGACGCACACGTCCCGCAAGGTGGTTCGGGCTGAGGGCAATTTAGTGCTTTAGCTAAATCTATCGCCATCGTCATTTTCCCGATTCCTGATGGCCCTAAGAACAAGTATGCATGGGAAGTTGCTTGGAACTTTAGACTTCTAGAAAATGACTTAATAATATCGTTGTGACCTATTGTTTGCCAATGTTCTGTCAATTCTACACCTATCTGATTTGGTTCTCTGTTCTTACGGAGTAGTCTAATGAATTAGCAGTTAGGCCACGATAATACCAGACTTGTAAAATGCTGGCTTAATAGTCCTATGAATTGGCCCAAATCAGTAGGATTACATGAAATGAGATTTTGGCGAGCCATGTAGTATAATTAGTCCTTACTAGGTAGTTGATTCAAGAAAGGTATGTAAGGCTACCTCTTAGAGGGAAATATATGAGAAAACGTAGCTACGGTAGGGATACCAGTTTAACTGTCAGAATGATTCTGACGATGCTTATGTTGATTTTTGTATATATGATTTTCTTGGGACTTCTATCTTGGGCTGGATTTGGATGGGAGATCATAGGTCTATTTGCGGTAGGTATGGTCTTCTTTCAGTACTTTATGTCCGATAAGCTTGTGCTGGCTACGACTAAAGCCAAGACTGTCACCCCTGAGGAGGAGCCCAAACTACACGCTATGATAGAAAGACTGGCAGCTGTTGCGGATATGCCTAAGCCCAAAAAGATAGCTGTTATGGATACACACGTTCCGAATGCTTTTGCTACCGGACGAAACCCAAAAAACTCTGTTATAGCTGTGACTCGTGGACTTATGAATCGGTTGAATGAAAGAGAATTGGAAGCAGTTCTTGGGCACGAGTTAAGTCATATAAAAAATAGAGATGTCATGGTGCTTACCTGGGCGAGCCTGATAGTAATTATGGCGGGTTATTTACTGCAGATGCTTTTTTGGATGAGTTTGTTTGGAGGGTTCGGCGGAGGTAGAGGTCGTAGGGATGGGGGGCAGGCTGCCATGGTAATGATGGCGGTATATGTTGGCACTATTGTTATCTACTTCGTAAGTCAAATGTTGATTATGACACTCTCACGCTACAGAGAATATGCTGCAGATACTGGGGGTGCAATTCTGACTGGAGCTCCGATGCAACTTGCATCGGCATTACAAAAAATTAGCAATGATATGTATAGGATCCCTGAGAAAGACCTGCGGCAGGTAGAACACGCTAGTGCTTTTTTTATTATTCCGGCTATTAAGGGCAATAATATAGCCAATTTGTTTTCCAGCCATCCTTCTTTGGAAAACCGTATTGAGCGGTTACAAAACATACAGCGTGAAATGGAGCGATAACTTTGCGGGCCAGAGGTGTTTCTGGCTTGGGTAGATTTATGATTTGAGTTATTTAATCTAGCAATCATGCGCCGGGTTTGGAGGGTGTATATATGGGTATATTGGGAACCTTGTTTGGTAAGAATCGACTGAAACGACCAAACAGAGAGCAATTTTTTAGCGTGATATCGGCGGAAATTGCTCTTTCAGAACGGAGCGATATCAAAAGTACGGCAAAAGCTGGAATAGTCTTTAATCCAGTCGATTCATCTTTTTTCAGCAACTTAGATGAAGAAATAAATAATCTTCTAAAAATTAGTGGGAATGAAACGGGCACAGTGTTTAGGATTGTCGGAGATACCCACGGGACTACATGGGTGTGTTTAGAGGATCCTGATTTTGAGGATATGGTAGCGACCATTCATTTAATACAAGAAGTTATCATAGAGCATGGATTTGGGGAGAGACTTATTGCAGCTGTTTTCGGATTGGAATTCGATTCCATGAAGGCATATTGGATATATGATTACAAGCGGGGGAAGTTTTACCCTATGGTGCTTTCAGGGATTCACTCAAGAGACAATGCGTCTGAGATGAGACTAGCTGCCATAATGGAAGAGGAAGGAATCCCTGTTGAGCGGAAGTTAGAGAGTTGGTACTCGTTATGGGATGTCCCGATTTAATTATTGAGGAAACTATCCGCATCCGCAAAGAGTAAAGTTTGCTATATCCTGTCTAGGGATGAAGTTCATGTTCGGATGCAGAACTATTTAGCCGGGAACGAGTCCTTCTCCTACAAACTGTTCTTCTGCTTCCAAAAGAGTGATGTCTGGTTCAGGGAGCACAATGTCAGATACCAAAATTTCCTCTTGCGGATCTGTTGCGCCTTTCGTTCTGTCCAATTCCAGCAAGTTTGTAAGTTTTTGGCGGAATTCACTGTCGTTCTCAGATGCAACGGCATTTACTATTTCATTATCCAAGTTATTGAGGGTATCAAGATGTGTCCCCTCTAGATAATATTGTCCTTCTGT
>CAZQPS010000030.1:0-13173 GCA_964595285.1 uncultured Dehalococcoidia bacterium
CAATCCAGCACATAACAACAATTGCCGACTACAGAAAACACATTCGATTAAATCGGATTCGGCAGAAAATATTAGAGGTAAATATTAAAGGAGAAGTGACATCTATGAGTGCAGACTCAAACATCCAAATTACGGGTGTACAGGTGATTCCATTGAAACAAATGGACGTTGCTGGCAGCCTAGAACCAGCATGGGATGTCGGAGGACAATATAAATTCTCCAAGGGGGGAGGAACCTTCACAGAAGTTTATACCAATCAAGGCATAACTGGCATCGGTCCCGGAATGGATCTTTCGATAGTTGACTCTGTTGAAGATTTGATTAGAGGCCAAAATCCTTTTGAAATTGAACAGATTACCCAAAGGCTGAAATATTATGTAGACACTTTGCCCTATAAGGGGACAGCAGGAGTCGACATGGCACTTTGGGACATTATTGGGAAAGTGGCCGGACTCCCTTTGTATAAGCTATGGGGCGGAAGCAGAAATAAAGTCGCTCCCTACGCAAGTATGATTCTACTTTCTACGCCGGAGGAACGTGCCGAAATGGCAGCTTCACTCAAGAATGAGGGCTGGAAAGCAATTAAGATAAGACTTCACCATGAGACTATTCAAGAAGATATACGAACAGTAGAACTGGTCCGGGACGCTATTGGAAATTCCATGGACATAATGGTGGATGCTAACCAGGCTCAATCATCAGGGAAATGGCAACCAGGTGTGATTTGGGATTTTAAAAGAGCACTTGAAACAGCCGAAGAGTTACAGGATCTCGGAGTTTATTGGTTGGAGGAACCTCTTCCTAGGTACGCATATGACGATCTCGCGCGACTGAACCAATCAGTGGCCCTGCCGATAGCGGGTGGAGAAAACAATCGAGGGACTCACGAATTCAAAACTATGGTAGAAAAGAATGTATACGATGTACTACAGCCAGAAAGTATGGTTCTAGACGGCATCACAGAGCTAAGGAAAATTGCTACTCTCGCAGATTTTTATAATAAAAAAGTAGTTCCTCATCATGGCGGTGGCGACATTGGCGTTATTGCACATCTACATCTAGTGGCATCATGGCACCACGCTCCTTACTTAGAGCTTTTAAACGATCCGCCCATAGGATGCTATACTCACAACTTCTCAATTTTTTCAGACCCGCCTGTAGTAAAACAAGGTTGGATAGACCTCCCACAAGGACCGGGATTGGGCATAGAAATTGACCCTTCATACAGAGAGCAAATTTAATAAGTAAAATTTGTCGCATTCTGTAACGTAAGTGGTATATAGACTGCGACACTTTAATATCGATAACTATGCAGAACGCAGTGCTATTATACCGTAGCAAACACTATATACAGGCAATGAAGGAGTTTAGTCAGTGAACCAAGAATGGTGCAAGTGAACGTTTTGACTTTACTTAACTTCACGTTGCCACCAACATTCGATGCCTTCAAAAATCCAAACTATCGATTCTTATGGACAAGTAATTTCTTCTCCTTTGTATCAAGATGGATGGCGATGACCATGCTTGGTTGGCTTGTATTTCAACTAACTGATTCAGCCTTATTGGTAACGTTAGTGGGATTCTTTGGAATGGGCCCCATGCTAATTTTGGGAACGGTAGGAGGCCTCTTAGCAGACAAAACTGACAAACGCAAATTACTCGTAATTACAGCTTCTGCAAATCTTATTGCTTCCACTTTTATGACCGCATTGCTATATTTTGGCGAGGTTAAATTTTGGCATGCATATCTAGTCATCGTAGTCAGCGGAATAGGTTGGGGACTAGATTTCCCATCGAGACGATCAATAGTCCTAGACATACTGGGTAGAGCCAGATTAACAAACGCTGTAGCCCTAGACTCTATTGGGATGCATACCAGCCGTATGATAGGACCGGCCCTAGGCGGTATGCTAATTACAGCTGTCGGAATTGAGGGAGGATATGTAGTTGCTACGATATTCTATTCGCTCTCTGTTTTTTTTATGATAATCGTTAGTATTCCTCAGATAACTTTAGTCTCTAGGGCTACTAAATCTACTACAACGAGCATATTACGTAATTTGGTAGAGGGATTTGGTTACGTTAGGAGTAATAACACTCTTTCCGCACTAATATTAATAACCATTCTGATGAATTTTCTGTTGTTCCCATATCAACAACTGATTCCTGTAATAGCCGAACGTGTTCTCAATGTAGACGCAGGATTAATGGGTCTCCTTCTAGCTGCAGAGGGTTTAGGTGCAATGGTAGGAGCAATATTTATAGCTTCACGTAGAACGATTTCCTACCATGGAAGAATATACCTCTACGGTTCACTTCTAGCCTTGGTCATGCTATCTATACTATCAATATCTGACGTCTACAAAGCATCGTTATTCATTCTATTCATTTTGGGATTAGGTGCAGCGTGTTTTGGAACTATGCAAGGAACGATCGCGATGTTGGTCTCACGCGAAGATATGAGAGGCAGAGCATTAGGAATAGTGACTCTTGGTATAGGGGCTAGTCCTTTAGGATCACTCGTTATAGGGGCCATGGCTGACATTACAAGTGCACCAACCGCTATAGGCGTAAACTCCATTATAGGATTAGCTACAGTAGGTTTAGTAGGTTTGATATATAACTCCATCAGAGGTCCTATGATAACTGACGAATCCTCCAATGATTAACATATTCGTAACCCGTTCATCAGATTCAATCGACCAGAATTATAGCGGCACTATCCATCAGCATTAAATAGGGTTCCCCATACTGTTTTCCATTGGCAACATCCCAGCCATCCTTAGAACCTTCCTTTCGCAGTCTTATCCCCCAATCACCGCCATAGACTAAATGAACTACAGCTTGTCCTGAATCGGAAACGGGAACATATAAGGCCTCACATGGTGACCCTCCTGCTGCGCTGCTCCACCCCACGACATCATATGTACCGGGGTCCTTTTCCGGATCATCCAAAATAATTTTACGAATTGTAACAGGCTCACCATGTGCTTCATAAAGCATAAGGGGCATGTAATCACAATTATCGTTTTCTTCAACTTCTATATATATTGAACTTGCCATCTATTCTGTCCTAACTATAATTTAGAATTGAAATAATGACAGCTACTTATCAAATGTATCCCGAAATCTATATACAGTTAATTCCGGCTCAATCGGTCCAACAGGAAGATATTCCTCTTCCTCTATTTTCGCTACAATAAACCATGGGCCATCTTCTGACATGGCTTCTATAAAAACAGCCTCTAGTTCCTCTTCATCATTCACAGTGATTGTCTTAGTCAGACCACAACTCTCTGCTACTTTCTGCAAATCCGTACCATAAGCTGTATGGCTTCTCTGATATCCTGTTTGAGCCCACTGTTCGTTGTCCCATACAACCACTACCAAATTCTTGGGGTTTTCCCTACCAATTGTAGAAATAGCACCCATGTTCATCAACAGCGACCCATCACCATCAAGAGAAATTACTTTCTCATCAGTAGAAAGAGCTATGCCAAGTGCTATAGAGGAACATAAGCCCATGGATCCATAGGTGTAAAAATTGCGGTCTCTATGACCAGCGTGCCATAACTCATCCGTGGTAGGACCAAGATTAGAAACAACTGCCGCATTTTTCACGTGTCTTAACAGTATTTGAGTAGCCGAATATCTATGCAAGTTTACCTCCGTGAAGAAGAGGAGTCATACACAGTGCTAAGGGCTCTCTAGACGAATAACACAGTTCCAGTGCTCCTCCAACACGCTCCATCAATCTCTCATTTGAATCCAACGTGTGGTTAATCAAACCTAGAACATCCAGTATCGGTCTAGTGGCTCTACCCATGGACACCTGGGCTATATTAAACTCTCCAACTTCACCCCTTAAGTTTATGAACATCGGGATCGGAATACGACAGGGTATACATAAGCTAGCAAGAGCGTTAATACAATTACCAAATCCACTAGATTGCATGAAAACGGCAGATTTTCTACCAGTAACATACCCCCCTGAGGCAATACCAATCGCCTCTTCCTCACGAGTCGCAGATACTACATGAAAGAATTCATCATCCTCCATCAGTCTCGTCACTTGATATATGCTAACGTCTGGCACATAAGCTATTAGCGAAACATCATTTTGCTTCAAAGCTTGCACTATCGTTTCAGCCCAATTCATACCTTGATCTCCCACTCCTACGGACCATATTCCTTTATTTTTTGTAGGAATCTCAAAATTCCGCTATATACCCATAATGTTGTAACCGGTGTCAACATGTAGGATTTCTCCGGTAATGCCACTAGCCATATCGCTGCAAAGGAAAAGAGCCGTTTTTGCCACTTCTTCTGCCGTGATATTTCTACGCATCGGAGATCTTTCCTGATGAACCCTCTTCATATCCCTGTAATGGCTTATGACCCGTGAGGACAACGTGTCTAGAGGCCCTGCAGAAATAGCATTCACACGAACATTATCTTGCCCCAAATCAGAGGCTATCTGCCTAACTTCATTTTCTAGCGCAGCCTTTGCGGTGCCCATAACATTATATCCTGGGAATACTCGATTTGCGGCCTGAAATGTTAGCGTAAGTATTGTGCCTCCATCTGGCATTAAGCGCGATCCAAATCTGGCAATGGAAAGTAGCGAATATGCACTAATATCTAGGGCTAGAGCAAATCCTTTTCTCTCTGTATCTACAAATCTTCCTCCAAGGTCATCTCTATCTGCAAAGGCAATGCTGTGAACGATTACATCCACATTCCCCATACTCTCTTTTATATTGTCGAACGCTTCTGAGACATTATCATCAGAACTCACATCACACTCAACAAGGACAGTATTCCCATCCAATTGATCTGCAAGCTTGGCAACGGTCTGCCGAACTCTTTCATTTTGATATGCTAGACAAATCCGGGCACCCGCTTTGTTAAGGATATGGGCAATAGACCAAGCTATACTACGATGATTTGCAACACCAAATATCACACAATTTTTACCTTCCAATTCAATAGGATACATTTCACTTCCTCAGTTCAAATTCATTCGATTATTCTGTAGCCAGGTCTACTATGAAAGTATAAGTGGTGAAAAAGTCTATCGTAAACAGCAATGCAGGCTAACTTAACAGCATTTCGCAATTACAATGCCTGCCAATACCTCTTACCCTCAAGTCTCAACAAGCGCCCAAATCCGGGCTGTGGAAAGTGGCCAGAAATCAATAAGCCAGTATCATGTTCCAATTTTTCAAGTATGTCCATACGGCTTTTAACTGCTAAATTCGGTTTCATGTCCGCACGCGGACTCCATTCAGGCTCTTGGACCTGAGCTGGTACGTGGATAATGTCTCCAGAGACAATTCCCATCTCTCCGTCTGAGTCTATTAGATAACTAGTGTGCCCTGGCGTGTGGCCGGGAGTAGGTATCGCCGTAATGCTTGCCGTTATTTCCTTCTCACTTTCAAATAACTCCAGACACCCCAATTTTTCCAAGGGGATCACTTGCTCCTCAATATAGCTGAAGCGTTTATTGGATGCAGATCGTTTGAAAAGACGCCAATCCGCTAAAGGAATCAGGTATCTGGCATTGGGGAACGTTGGCACCAGTCCAGTGCCTTCCTGTGTGAAATTCCATCCTACGTGATCCATGTGCAGATGAGTAATTGCAACAAAATCTATATCTTCAGGCTTGAGCGCTATGGACTGGAATGCGGATTTAAGGAGCCCACTCTCAAGCGAAACATGCGACTCCTGCAAGGTGTCCAGATTATGCGAGTACGGCCCCAATCCTGTATCAACCAAAATGGTTTTGTTCTCACTTTTTAAGATGAAACACCCCATGTTCATCACTAGACAGCCATCTTCTCCTAAACTATCAGGATATACATTCCAACTTCCCAAAGGTACGTCTGGGAAAAAATCATCCGGCCTAAAACTAAGCCGTCCGTCAGACAAAGATAGGATTTCTACATTCCCAATATTTATTTTTTGCTTATTCATACCTTGCTGTCATTTAAAATGGATCCACAATCACACATAGTCCCAATTAATAACTTTAGCCCTACACTAAGGCCTCATATCTGCAAAAATGGGGCTCAGTCGCTCTCTAGCAGCATTTTGCTCAACGTTGTCGCTAGAAACATCAATGGGGTTGTCTTCCATTAGATCTGCTCTAAGATCATACAACTCCCCAGTTTCATAGAGCTTCCATTCATAATCTCTTACAAAGCGAATTCTAGGTGTTATACCTCTTCTATTCATAGGCTCAAAATGAAAGAACATCCATTCCCGAGGAATGCCCTTCTCACCCATTAACTGGGGATAAAAAGATTTCCCATCAACTATATATCCATCAGGGAATTCCAAACCTGCTGCCTCGAAGATGGTAGGGAGGTAATCAGTTGCTTCTATCATATCGCCCTGCACCCTGCCCTCTGGAATGGTACCTGGCATTTTACAAATCAAAGGAACATGCGTGCCACTGTCATTGGTTTTCCCTTTCCCACCACAAATTTCGTTATGCTCATGCATCATGGAACAAACATCATGTGGACTTCCGTTATCCCCTAGATATATCACTAGCGTATCTTCACTAAGACCTTGCCCGTCTAAGTAATCCAAAAATCTACCGATTACTTTGTCGTGATACTCAACCATATCACGATAGAACCTCGGTCTGTCATCATCCCATTCTCCTATCTCATCCCAAGTCCTTCCCGTCAAATTACTATTTGAGGGAGGATCGAAAGAATCCCATTCAGGGCTATCCGGAGTCGGTTCGTGCGGTTTGTGAGTAGCAGCCATAGGCCAATATACAAAAAATGGCTTGTCGTCATTTTTCTTACGTTCAATAAAGTCTATGATATAGTCGCAAAAAACGTCTTCTCCATATTTCCCCTCGGTGTCGTCACGGTATATACCGTTTTCATATATAACAGGATTCTTGTATCGTGAACCTTTATCCTCAGTGTGATGGGCGTGCCAGACACAAAATTCGTCAAATCCTGCGTCTTCTATTTTCTGTCCTGTATTTCGTTCCTCAGCGAATTCTTCTGGCGGATTATACGAATACAATTGCCATTTACCAGATATACACGTGTTATAGCCCGCCCCAGATAGTAAGTGACCAAAAGTGACTTCCTCGGGTTTGATCAATCCAAATCCTATGTAATTCCTGAAATTGTATTTCCCTGTCATAAGTGCCAGTCTCGTTGGGGTGCATAGAGGCATCACATGAGCCTCCTCAAAGCGCATACCTTTCTCAGCCATTTCATCCAACCGAGGAGTCTTGTAGGATGTTCCTCCGTTGGCTCCAATCACCTCATAACCTAAGTCGTCGGACATAATCAGTACTATGTTGGGTTGCTTAGTTGGCATTTGTAATTCCTTTCATAAGAATTTGTATACAAAGCAGTTTATATTCCGCATTTTACAAAATCGAGGATGCCTTCAGTACAATGTGATTGACACATGAATTGGCTTACCTCCGTACAAGTTCCATCAGTACCCTGCGGTAGTTTTTACATGATAATGAGGAACAACTTCCGTGCCCAGTATCTCCAATTGTTCTTGAGTCATCTCAGGAGGGCAAGCTGGACGAACCACAAATTTCCCCATTCCTGCGTCTAAATACTGATCTATGACAGAACGAACTTGTTCAGGAGTACCGAAAGCTGAAAATTCTTTCCAGTCTACATCTTCTCTTCGTCGAAGCATGTAGGGAGCCGCGAGTTTTTCGGCCTGCTGTGGCGTATCAGCGAAACACACGCTGAATAACACACCATAATGATCATCTTCAATTTCATTCCCATGCTCTATTGCTAATTGCTTGATATGCGCAATACCCGACTTCACCTCAGATGGTGTAGCTTGAGATACCAACCAACCATCACCTATTCTAGCCGTTCTACGAATTGCGGCATCACTACGGCCTCCTATCCAGATAGGAGGCATCCCGTCTGGCGGGAAGACCGGTTTCGGCTGTATAGTTACGTTATTCAACGTGAAATGTTTCCCATGAAAAGTTACCTCATCTTCAGACCATAACAATCTCATTACTTTGATAGCTTCTTCCGTCCGACTTACCCTCTGTGATTTTACAGTCCCACAAGCTTCATATTCCGCCAAGTCATCAGCCCCAAGTCCCACTGCAGGAAGGGTCCTACCACCAGAAAGAAAATCAAGAGTAGCAACCTCCTTAGCTAGGACCGTAGGATGTCTTAACGGTAAAGCAAAAACACTTGTCCCGAACTTCAATTTCTTAGTTCGAGCGGCTATGAAGGACATAGCAACTACAACTTCCATATTTAATGATTCTGAAACAACTCTGTCACTTAGCCATATAGAATCAATATCCAGTTCTTCGCAGGTATCTGTATAGCGCCACAAGAGCTCAGGGTCATCCTCAGGGAACGGCCAACCTCCAAACCCAACACCTATTTTTATTGACATGATCGCTCCTATCAAAAAAAGCTTTGACTCCCTGTACGCTTCCAGGCTGAGTTTAGCCCTATTCGCGGCCTTATGGCAAGTGTGAAAACGTGCCAAATTATTATGTGCTTCTAAACCGCCTCGGGCTGAAATGTCGAATGAGCTCCGATTCTTCTCCCAGAACGAATTCCGACAAAAGTCTGCCCGTGATCGGGCTTAACAGTATTCCATTTCTATAGTGCGCGGTAGCAACGTACAACCCGTCCCAAGGTACAACATTACCTATCAGCGGCAAGTCATCGCTCGAATTCGGCCTAAGACCCGCAAGAGCCCAATTAACTTCCGCACTTTCTAACGAAGGTAACATTGCCACCATCAATTCGATTATGTCCCGCACAGAAGAGGCAGTCACTCGATCGTCAAAGCCCATATGCTCTATCGTACCGCCTACAATAAGAGTCCCGTCATTCCGTGGTACTAAAGTGCCCCAACTTGCGTGCAAAACCCGAGTTACGAGCAGATTATCTGGCCTAACGCACAAATTTACCCCTTTGACTGGCTCCATTGGAAAGTTACTTCCAACATTTTCCGCAAGCGACCTCGTCCACGGACCAGCTGAAAGAATCACATATTTTGCATGAAATTCACTGTCTACAGTACGTACTCCTGTGATCGTTAGGCCGCTTCGCAGCAACCCTGTAACCTCCGAAAACGGACGGATGTCAGCCCCCAAATTAACGGCTGCTTTCGCATATGCTTCACTAAGTCTCTGGTTATTGACTTTGCCGCCGTTTGACTCATATAAGGCACCTAGAACAGTGGAAGAAATCCCTTGTTGATATTCTTTCAGACCGAGAGTATCGATCCATTCTATATGCCCCTCATTATTGCTATCCTGAAGATCGTGAAAATAATCTGCATCTGACTGAGTTAGAGCCAACGAAAGCTCACCGCATCTGGAAAATTCAATATCGATTCCAGAATTTTCATAGAGCTCATATGAAAGCTCAGGAAACATAGCAAGACTCAACAATGCCATTCTAGAGTAAGGATCCAGATCTCTGGCCAAGGGTGGAGATAAAGCCCCAGCCGCAACATTAGAAGCTTGCCCTCCTACTCTACCTCGCTCTAATAGCGTCACCTTGACGCCTTTCTTTGACAAATAATAAGCAATCGAAGTCCCGATCACTCCTCCTCCAACCACGACTGCATCTCCGCTGTGATTCATTCCTCTTTCCGCATAAGTTCAGAGGCATCTGTTGGCATCACACCTTGCAATAGATAGTCTGCCAACTGATTAAAATCATTCACAATTACATCAGGCTGATGTGGAGTTTCTTCGACGGGCAAGTCATATCTATCCACGTACGCAGCTCTGTAACCGCAGGCTCTAGCACCCATAATATCGAAGGAATGTGACGCAACCATCATCAGTTCTGATGGCTCAGTACCCAGAATTTGAGCTGCTTTCCTGTACACCCCAGGATGAGGTTTAAAGTAACCGGCTGCTTCCACCGATATTATGTTGTTAAATTCAAATTTAATGCGATCATTTGCAAGATGTTCAAGATACCAGGGCTCCCCGTTGGAAAGCCCAACCAAACTGTATTTTTCCTTCAGGCGATTTAAACCTGCCACAGCATCATCGAAAGGATTCAGTTCCTGCCAAACTTCCATGAATTTTTCAATTTCGGGATAAGTAAATTCAATTTTATTGGCTCTCAATGTATACAGGAAAGCATATTTACAAACAGTCAAATACCCACTATGACCCATCCCTAATATAGTATCCTGATACTGTTCAAGTCTCTGCCTATTACGCCATTGCGCCCAAAAAGAAATTCCATCTATTGCCGTATTCTTATTGGAAAGAAATCTGTCAATATGAGGTGTAAGGCTCCCTGCCAAGTCCAATACAGTACCAAAAAGATCAAAGGTTAGCGTGCTGACATTGGTCAATCGACTTTGAATCATATATATACTCCACTCTAATGTTAAAGCAATCACTATTCAAGATCTGTCGCCTAGACAGATCCATATTTGTCCAAATAAAAAGCAAGACGTCTAGTTCTTAACGGACCCCAACGTGACTTTATCGAGCCCCAATTCTCTAGCCTTAGCGGCAATTATAGATTTTTGTCCCGACGTTAAATCTGGTGTAGGCTTTCTAGGTTCACCACAATCAATGCTCAGACGTTCACTCAAAAGGAATTTAAGTGTCGCATGGAAACCATACTTATATACCATGTTTGCTACGTCACTGGCTTTGTCTTGTGCAGCCTCCGCTCTTTTAATATCACCTTCATTGTACGCATCCCACACATCCAAGTATAATTCTGGAGCGGCGTTCGGAGGTCCATCTACGGTTCCGACTGCTCCTATCGTCATTCCAGGCAACATAGAAACACTGTGCCCAACAAAGCACTCAAGTCCCATATGGGCAAAATCCCTTATGTTGTGAAACAGTCCTACTGATGAATGTTTAAGTCCTTTCAACTGAGGGACCTTATCTTGAATTCTAAGCATCAATTCTGGAGTAATCTCTACTCCAGTTGACGAGGGTAGGTTATATACAAAAAGTGGCAAATCCGCGGCCATTGCAACAACTCTGTAGTGTTCTACAATTGCTTCCGCATTTTGCGAATAAAAAAAAGGAGGAACGCAACATATCGCTTCAATCCCTACTCTTGCTGCATTTTCTGCCAGAGATACCGCTTTTTCCGTTGTTGCTGCACCAACATGCATAATATTTTTTATGCGACCGCCAGACTGATCAGATGATATTTCAGCTATTCTCATGTTTTCCTTGTCATCTAATAAAACACTCTCACCTGAACCCCCAGCTATCCAAAATCCGTGGACACCGGCTTGAATATTAAATTCCATAACTGTTCTATAAGCTTCTTCATTCAGACGACCGTTGTCTCTATTCATGGGAGTGATTATTGCTGGGAAAACTCCCTCAAAATCTGCCATATCAGTTCCTATTCTGAACATCGTTTTATGTTAGGCCTATTCTAGCACGTGGTACATGGATGTACCTATCAAACAAACCAGTCACAATCCTAAGAGCCGGCTTTTTGAAAAACGCGAAAACCTGTCGCACTCAAGAACCGCAAAGCCATTCTGCTCATACCAATACTTTGTTTATATCCAAGCTTCGCATAAATAGCGCAAATATAGGGCCTGTTATTCCAAAACTCAATACTATTTATATTAAATATCATATATTTGTTGACATGGTGTGTTCCACTATGCTAATGTTGCGTGCCTTTTGGTTCAGGCGCCTAAATATTCTCTATGTGGAAGTAATGAACATTGGGCTGCTTGGTCACTAAATTAAATTTGAAAGGATAGGAATTAGTTCGATGGTTCAATACAGAGCATGCCCACGCTGCCAGGGAGACCTGAAGCAAAATCGGGACATGTATGGTGAATACAAAGAGTGTTTGCAATGCGGTTACACTCGGGACATACAGCCCAAGCCTAAGAGAGAATTCGATTGGGCTAAGAGTCGTGGTAAACCGGGACGCCGACCCAAAGCGGCCTAACAAAATCCGGAAAGGATTTTCCTTAGGAACATTTGATTGAGCACTCTACAACAGTGGTGTGCTCAATTTGCTGTACCTAACTATGGCAGATATCCGCTTTGAGGTATAGAATTAGTATGAAGGTGTGAACTCGTCTGCTATATTCACACATGGCTATTCTGCGAATGCATTGTACCGACAGGTGAAAAGTGATGACATTTTCTGAATTATCGTTCTACGTGGTCTTGGTGGGAGTCATACTCAGTCCACTGTGGTTACTTATGACAGGTGTGCCAGCTCTATTGGCATATTTATATTTGTTCACACCAAAGCATCTAGAACCACCAGCCTATCTTAAAATTCCCGATGAAGAACTCGAAGAAACTCCGCCAGAGACGGAGATCCCACCGTTTGTTGATCAGGAAGTCACATGCCCTGTATGTGACCAACTCATGCGCAAAGAATATGACGGCGTAAGGCGTCCTCCGGCACCCAAAATCTTCTGGTTCTGTGTAAACACGCAATGTGAAGAAGGATCAGGCAATCGTCTTTACCAAGGCGGTTAATTATAGACCCAGTAACCTAACTCCCAAATAAATGAGTTGCATAGCAGCTGACTTGAGAAATTATGCAAAAGGCATCTATAAAAGTTCCAGCAACCACTGCCAACATGGGACCGGGCTTTGACTGTCTCGGTATGGCCCTGGATATTTGGAATACCGTTGAGATTGAAGTTGGTGGGTCAGGAATCGAAATAACTGGGCAAGGATCTAACGACCTACCTAAAAATCACTCCAACCTTGTTTATCAGAGCTTTTCTCAAATTTACAATATTCTTGGGAAATCACCCCCATCCGCCCTATTGCGTTGCCACAACGAAATACCTCTAGATCGTGGTATGGGAAGTAGTGCAGCAGCAGTTGTGGCTGGTCTTCTACTAGCTAACACTGTTTCTGGATCTCATTTTACCTCGGGCCAGCTTCTTGATATAGCAGTTGAGATTGAGGGGCATCCAGACAATGTTGCACCCGCCATACTAGGTGGATGCCAAATAGTTGTAAAAGACCACGATGTCCTTGTTACTTCTCATATACCTCTTCCTAATGATTTGAAAACCGTGCTATTCATACCCAATACTCCCATGCCTACATCTGAAGCCAGAAGTGTGCTATCGAGTGAAATTAGCAGGGAAGACGCTGTTTTTAATATAGGCAGAGCAGCATTGTTAGTGCGTGCC
>CAZQPS010000031.1:0-30760 GCA_964595285.1 uncultured Dehalococcoidia bacterium
CCGCTTTGCTAAAGATTTGGTGTGTGAGAGATTAATATATTATCTCCTCCTGATTCTAGTTATGGAATCGCCTTGAAAATTCCCCACCCATATTTCTTGATTTGCAAGGATTAAAGCGTGTGGCCCTCTTTCCACTTGGATAGTGTCTAGTACAGTACCATCCTTTGCTATTCTAGTTACGGAATCGTCAAGAAAATTTGCTACCCATATTTCAAGACCGTCGTACAATACCGCGGATGGCCATTCGCCAACCGGTACTTCCTTTATCACCTGTCCCTCTTGTGTTACCTTTGTTACTGTGTTTAAAGAACTCAATGCGACCCAAATGTGTTCTCCATCAAAATCTAAAGCAGATGTTCCCCCACCCCATCCTGCACCACCGGGGAGTACTTCTGGGAATTCCATAACTTTGAAATGTCCTGTTAGGTTACCATCTTGATCAAACCTGTCCACATAGTTACTCCCCATGCTAGCAACCCAAACAGAGTTACCCTCACTGATTATGTCCCATGGAGATGGATGGAATCCAGGTACTTGGATAGTCTTTTCAACGCTACCATCAAGTTGTATTTTGGATACTGAATTTCCCCAAGACGCAGCTACCCATATGTGCTTACCATCAAATGTAAGTGCTGCTGGGGCTGTGTCGTGATTTCCCACTTGAATCGTATCGAGGAGATTCCCATCTAGGGAAAGTTTGCTGACTGTATTTTCTCCACTATTGCCTACCCATATGTTCTTATTGTCATAGGCTAAGGCTCTAGGATATTTGCCTGCCTTAAATGTCCCCTTATTTCGGCCCTGTAGGTCAAATTTGGATACGTTTTGCACTCCATAGAGAGTGACCCATAAATGTTCTCCGTCAAATGCAAAGGAGCGAGGACCCTGCTCCGTGTCAAAAGTGTCTATTTCAAATGAACCATGAAGGAAAGATGAAGATGGAGTTGGAGGAGGTTCTTCTAAAAACGTACAGGCAAAGCTCGGAAGGAGTAATACTAATAACAGCCAATATTGAAATGTAGTCACAGAGGGATTTGTCCAAACGCGAATTTAGGGTTTTCTGCACGAATTGTTACTTCCGGTAGGCCTAGTTCTTTACGAATTATGTTGGTACCTTGTACCAGCGAAACGGTCTTAAAAAAAGCGATTCGTCTGGATAAACCTTCCCTCCCGAATCCACAATCACTTGATAGGATTAACCTTTCCGGAGGTAGATATTTCAGAGCATTTCTAATTCTAGAAGCCACTATCTGGGGTGGCTCAACAACTGTATTAGTGTGGCTTATAACGCCAATGGCGATCTTTTTTTCCGTCTCTATACCTGATAGAAAAGACAAATCCGTTCCACCAGAGCTTGCGCACTCCAAAGTAATAGCATCTACATTTAGTCTGAGTAAATGTTCCATGGCGTTTTCGTACGAGGGTATGTTCCAGAACATTCGTTGTTGACTTGGATTGCCCCAGCAAGTATGTACCCAGACTTCCGCTTCTAATCCTTGTATTTCTCTGTTAAATGCTTCTATGAGAAATTCAAAGTCTGCTGCACTACCTTGTCCGCTTTGGGCGAGCATGTGTATTCGGGGCTCTTCAATTTGAATCAACTTACAACCGGCAGCCACCATATTTTTATATTCTGCATTCATAATGTCGCACAGTGCTATAAGGAGTTCTTCATCAGTGTCGTAAAATTCGTTCCACATCATACGACTCATAGGCTGGGCGCTTATTGATCCGAATTTGACAGGTTTATCTGTCATGCGCTGAGCAGTGCGCCATATGTCGGTGTATTCTAGCGAACCTCTGGTTAATTTGTTTTTGACTATAGGCGGTCGGTAGGCTTCTTGGACTTCCCAGAGAATGTGTCCCGGCCTAATTCCGAATTCTCCCGACCACCCTGGAGAGTAGTCTCGGTGTCCCTCGAAGCCGTTAATGCGCTCGATTGGATAGAAGAACCACGATTTTCCTCCCACGCTGAGATCAAATCGCGAATCGCCATCTGTCAGTATGTCAAGGCCAGCAGACTCTTGGTCCGTAAGAATACTACTAACGCAGTCGATGTATTGTTCCCTGAAATCTGTATCCCCCATGGCAGATTTGAAAGCACGGCCGTTAAGACCTTGATTGTACCAAGATGGCTTAGGATAGGATCCTGTGATCGTTGTCGGTAATATTAAATCCTTCGTTATAGTAAGCATACTTAGTCCCTTTTAAAATCTACCAGATGGGAATTTCAATCCACTTTTCTAACTTCTATTCCTGTAACCTCTTCTGGCACTTTGACTACTGCAGTCTGATTTTCGTTACCAAGTCCCATGCCCATTGCCATTGTTTGTATTTGATATGCAGCTGAGCCTATTAAGTTAGTAGCACCTAAAGACGCGGCTAACTGAGAGGCTAATCCTAGGTCTTTATGTGAAAGAGCTACTTTGAATCCGGGTTCGAAATCTCGGTCTAAAACTTTGTCATACATTTTACCGTGAGCCGTTCCAGCAGCAGTGCTTTGCATAACTTCAAGTAAATTAGAAGGATTAAGTCCTGCGGCTGATCCCATGGTAAATGCTTCTCCGAGCAAAGTCGCGACTGTACATGAAACGAGATTGTTAACGATTTTGGTTGTAATGCCAGTACCTAATGTACCGCAGTAGAATTGTTCATTCCCTAATGTGTCTAGAACATCTTTACAACTTTCTACGACTGCTGCATCACCCCCAATCATCAGTGTTAGAGTACCGTCTGCCGCCTGAGGAGGTCCTTTACCTACCGGCACGTCCAGCATTTCAGCCCCTTTGGATTTCATTGCTTCCCCAACCCTTCTTGTTGTGTCGGGGTCGATAGTACTCATATCAATATACGTTTTCCCAGATGTGATCCCTTCAGTAATACCATTCGGTCCTGTTGCCACTTGTTCGACTATTTTCGAATTGGGTAGCGAAGTGATAATGATGTCGCATGCCGCGGCAAGGTCTTTTGGACTTTTTGCGGAACTTGCACCTTGATCAACCAACCTCTGCACCGCCGCTCCATCGAGATCATAAACCATTACGGAGTGTCCTTTAGCTAAAAGATTAGCAGCCATGCCACCACCCATATGTCCAAGGCCTATATATCCTATTGTACGATCTGGCATATTCTTATTCACCTTTCATGCGATTGATAATATATAAAGGGCTGAAATTGTGCTATAAACAGCTTGAAGTCAGGTTGAAATTATAGGCGGTATAGCGAGTCGTGGTCAACATGTGGTCTCCCTAGATCAACTCTCTTAGGAGAACTAAGAGACTAGATGTTACAATCAAGCCTACTGCCGCTTTTCGGAATACTTTTTCATTCATTAGGCCGGCTATTCTAGTTCCTAAAAAATAGCCAGCAAAGACCGGTACTATAGCTATAAGAGACATCGTAAGTCTTTCTCCAGTATATAAATTGGCCGGTATGTAGCCTATAGTTCCGGTACCTATGATGCATAGTAGAAAGAGAGCCGCCATGCCCCGTATTTCATTACTATTCCATCCTCTCATGATCCAGAAAAGAACTATAAGTGGTCCGCCAATGGCCATGGATCCTAACATGAACCCAACTACATATCCTATTATGGGACCGACAATTTTTGGATAGGGTATTTTATCTTTTATTAAAGAGGGGTCGAGTACGGTTATAAATGTAAGTAAGATGATGAGAATCACTATGGTGATTCTCAGTAATTGTTCATCTGAAGTAGAGAGTATATAGACTCCCGTCAGAGAACCCAAAACACCTAATAGAAGTATCGGGGAAATTGTCTTAAATGGAATGTGATGTCTCTGTTTCCATGCTGTAAGTGCGGATATGAGGGTTGCAGCGGGGGCTAATGTGACGATTGCAGCCTGTGGTTCGAAGGCTAAGAGTAGAATAGGTGTTGCCACCATACCGACGCCGAAACCTAGCGAACTTACAGCCGTCGATCCTCCAAGGACAGCTAGTGTTAATAGTAAAATTTCAAGTAGCGTTAGACCTTCTGGCACTTTATAGGACTCCCAAGATTTCCATTTGGCTTTTTTGACCGCAGTTTGAAAGTTTATTTCGTGTGGGCGGTCAACATTACGCTACGCCTACTGAACTACGATAGCCGCTTTATATACGGAAATTATGAGACTTAATAAAAAAGTTAATCTAGAAAATCTCGGAGTTTCTTAGAACGGCTGGGATGCCTTAATTTCCGTAGAGCTTTGGCCTCAATTTGTCGAATTCTTTCCCTAGTTACGCCAAAGTTCCTACCAACTTCCTCTAGTGTTCTTGTCCTTCCATCTTCTAATCCAAATCGTAGTTGCAGAACTTTTGCTTCACGTTCGTTCAATGTTTCTAGGACGTCATCCACTTGTTCCCTTAATAATTGAAAGGAAGCTGCGTCTGCAGGTGCTAGTGCATCTCTGTCCTCAATAAAATCTCCAAGTTGGCTGGATTCTTCTTCCCCTATGGGAGTTTCCAGGGAGAAGGGTGATTGAGTCAGTTTCAATATTTCCTTTACCTTTTCTTCTGATACATCCATGGCTGCGCCAATCTCCGCACTGGTAGGTTCACGACCGTTTTCTTGGACTAACTGGCGGCTTACTCTGAGCATTTTGTTGATTACTTCCACCATGTGCACTGGGAGTCTGATTGTGCGTGATTGATCGGCTATCGCTCTAGTAGTTGCTTGCCTGATCCACCAGTGTGCGTAGGTACTAAATTTATAACCTTTGCGATAATCAAATTTTTCTACACCACGCATGAGACCGATGTTTCCTTCTTGGATTAAATCCAGAAGGGAGAGTCCTCTGCCTACGTATTTCTTACACACGCTGACTACTAGTCTTAAATTAGCCTCTGCTAAGTGACGTTGGGCGCGGGTACCTTCGTCCTTAATTCGTTCGAAATGACGGTTGAATACTAAATCATAGTCTCGCATTCGATCTTGTAGGTCATCTTTGTTAACTATTGACTCAAGATCGTTTACCATAGTGTTGGACGGAACTAATTCGTTAATGTCAGGCGGAATAAGTCGACTGTCCAGAGATAATCTTCGTATTTCTGCTGCTACGTCTTCTGGTTCTTTATTTAAAATTTCTGACAGAAAATTGAGCATATCTTCTGACAACTCACCGTCTATCGCATCTCTAACGACAGACGTTGTCATTAAGTCTGACAGAGATGTCGTGTTTTCTACCGCCAGATATCTACACAGTGCGTCTACAAGTCTGTGTGCATCCGACGTTCGTTTCATTAATTCATAAACCGAATTCGATCCAGATCCTGCGGATATCCCTGACTCTGATAGTTCGTCTTCGATGTTTTGAATGTATTTACATGATTCAATGCGCTTGGCCAATGTCTGTTCGTCTGATTTATTGAGCAAGCTTACTCTTCCAATTTCTCTAAGATACATACGGATAGGATCGTCTATCTCAACATTTTCCAGGTCTTGCTCCCATTCTGCGTCGAGAGATGTTTCTGACACTGGACGGTCGGTGTTCTCTTCATCCTCCGACATAGCCACTGAAGGTCCGCCTGTAATAAAAGATGCATTTAGCCTATCGTTTTCGGGTCCATTTTGGTCAAGGTTTTTCCAAAGAGGATTCGCCGTTCCGTCTTCCATCTTTTCAAACATGTGACAATACCTCCGAGACTCTAATAATTATTATCTATTAGGCTTTTGCCTAAAGTTACGATTCTATATATGTTTCTTTTTATACGCGGCTATAATCTATTTAAAACGGTAAGTAATACGGCCTCTAGTAAGATCATAAGGCGATAGTTCTACAAGGACCCTATCACCTGGTAAGACCCGTATAAAAAACCTTCTTATTTTTCCTGAAGCGTAGGCAAGAACTAAGTGGCCATTAGCTAGCTCGACCCTAAACGAAGCGTTGGGTAAAGCCTCAGTGACGGTACCTTCCACTTCAATAACTTCTTTCTTCGCCATAAAACTCCTTGCAGGTTAAGAATCAAATCGGGAATATGTAAACATGCTCTACGTCAGGCGCGTTAAACGCCTTCTGGGAGATCTTAAACCTATGCCAAAGATCATAGCATAGGGAGTAATGTTAAACAATTGGATTTTTGCTAATTGATGTCCTTCTTGTGCGGTCGGTGTGGGAAACAACTGTGGATATTTTTATGAACGCATGACTATGACGGAGTTATTTCTGTAATTGGATGATTTGGATTGCTTTGGGTAGCTATTGAGCTGTAAACTTGAGTTATGGGAGTTTGTCTTTCAGGCAGTTTAAGTGCGCCTCACTTCATTGAGATATGCCAAACGAGTGATTTATGAATCCACATAGTTATACAGTGGCTGCAGATTGTTCAGGCTGGTGCACCGTGTTTGATAAGGGGTATTAGGCTCTTGTCATCAATATCTTCATCCAGTCCGTGGAAGCACACATTCGCCTCTCTCCGAGAACCCCCTTTCTTTTTCCTTTGGGTTGGCATGTTATTTGTTATGTCTGCCACCCAAATGCAAATGTTGGCACGGGGTTATCTTATATATGACATAACTGGTTCTGCGTCTATATTGGGCTATATACATTTGGGCATGGCGGTACCGATGTTAACCGTACCGTTATTTGGAGGTGTTATAGCTGATAGATTTTCTAGGAAGACTATTATCCAATGTGCACAGATCGCTTTAGCAGGTCAGACCCTAGTTCTGGGTTTGTTAATTCATTTTAACCTTATTATTTGGCAATATGTGCTGGTTGAATCATTAATTAATGGGTGTGCGTGGTCTTTTTTGATGCCGGCTAGGCAGGCGATTATACCTCAATTAATTAGTCAACAAAATATTTCTAACGCTCTTGCTTTGAACGCAGCGGCCCACGCGTTTTGCATGGCAGCGGCACCAGCGATTGCAGGGGTGCTTTATGCCTATGTAGGCCCATGGAATGTTTATTATATCGTTGTCATATTGGGACTTTTGTCGGTAATACTAACGGCATTGATTCCTAGAGTTGAATCAATGCCTTCGCCAGATAATTCTTCCGTATTGAGGGAGATGCTCGAAGGATTGAACTACATACGAAGTATGCCAATTTTGGTCGTACTCCTTCTGTTGGGTTTGGCAACTACCATGTTGGCTATGCCGTTTAAGTTTATACTCCCCGTATTCGTTATTGATGTGTATCGGCAAGGTCCTGACTCTATGGGCGCTTTAATGGCTCTATTAGGTGTAGGTTCCACTGTTGGTGCTCTTTATGCAGCTGCCACAGGTCGAGGAAGAAGAGGAATAACGTTGATTGTTGCCTCTTTCCTGTCAGGAATAAGCCTATTGCTCATTGCAGGGTTACCGTATTATTCTGCCGCACTGGTGATCATGCTGCTGATGGGGCTGGGTGATGCGGGGAGACTTGCTCTTAATCAGACTTTATTGATTGAAGTCTCATCAGATAGGTATAGAGGCCGGGTAATGAGTGTTTTCATGCTCAACTATGGTCTAATGCCCCTAAGTATTTTGCCTGCTGGAATGCTAACTGACTACTTTGGGGGACAGTTTGTTGTAACCGTGATGGGAACAGCACTTATCGCCATTATGTGCGTCGTTCTTTTCACCCAAGGCCGATTGAGAAATATGGCTTAGTGGTATTCTCAGATTTTGAGATAGTCTTAGTTCGAAGACTGATTTTCTGCGTACGTCGCATGTGCGCGATCAATAGCCGCAGTTCTGCCTTTCACTAGCGTGGTTTTTCGATCTTCCGCCCACTGTCGAGAAGCAGCGGTGCTTATAACGGTTCCTTGGAACTGGGGCATAACATATCGAGCAATTAGCTCAAAGCTATGAAGAATGTTTTCTCTTGAGGCCCAGTCTATAGTTTGTACCATGAAGGCTCCAAACCCACCGCTTTCTTCGTCAAGTTTGCGAATGCCGTCTATGCAATCTTCTGGTGACCCAACTATCCAGAATCCATTATCTGCCATGAAATCTACGACTTCTTCTAGTGGTCCATCGAAAACCGGTTCACGCCCGTTAGTCATTTCAGTATATTCTCTAAGAAATCGTCCTGCCCCAAGTCTAACTTCGTCACGAGCTTGTTGACGTGTCTCTGCGACATGTACGGGAATAACTAATCTCCAATCCGACCGGCTAACAGTTTTCCCGTGCAATATTGCGGACTCTTCGGCAATATCCCAGAGTTCTCGGAGCTTAGATTTTTCACCTTTTGAAGGGTCTCTAGGTACAGTGATAGTCAATATTGTTGCGCCATATTTGCCAGCGAGACTTACTCCCGCAGGTGATTGGATTGCGGCCACAGCGATTGGCATATGGGGTTTCTGGTATGGTCTCAACTGGAGCATAGCTTCATTAAGTTCAAACCAGTCACTTTTATAGGTAATTGGGTCGGTTTCCGTGAACAACCTAAGGATTATGCCGAATGCTTCGTCCATTTTTTCTCGCTGAGTGGTAGGATCGATTCCCAGCATGTAAGCGTCTGTGGGTAGAGCTCCTGGTCCGACTCCAAACATAATCCTTCCGTGACTCATATGATCCAGCTGCACCATTCTGTTGGCTACCATGAATGGATGGTGATATGGCAAACTGACGACACCGGTACCAAGCTTGATATTCTTTGTTCTGTCACAGGCGACTGCCATGAAAAGTTCAGGGGAAGATATGGTTTCCCAGCCTGCGCTGTGATGTTCGCCTATCCAGGCTTCGTCGTAGCCTAGAAAATCCAACCACTGGACCAATTCCAGATCTCGGTCTATGGCCAATGTCGGGTTCTCCCCAACTCGATGGAATGGGCCCATAAAAATACCGAATTTCATACGTTCTGGCAAACTCATGTGGCTCTCCCGTAGTTTAGTAGTCTATGTCAATTATCCCGTGTATAGAGCCGATTATATTATGGTGTGTGTATATAGGCAACCGTACGAGATGCAGCGTGTTCTGTATGACTCACAGCGAGTGGGTTGCTTGCAAAACAGGTTAGAGCTTTGCCATATTTAGAGGTGAACTAGACTAAATTTAATATGTGCTGTATGGTTGTTACCTCTGCGATACTGAACGTAGGCGGATTTAACAAATCAGGTTTTAGGAGTGTGGTGCAATGGCAGGAGAACTTAAAAAAAGAGCATTAGGTAATACCGGTATGGAAATTAGCGAACTAGGATTAGGGACGTGGCCTTTAGGTGGCACTGGAAGTGGGGCCGGCTATGGAGATATCGCAGATGCGGATGCTTTTTCCATATTGGATTCATATATTGATGCCGGTGGGAATTATTTGGATACTGCACGCGTGTATAACAATTCTGAGACGGTGATAGGCCAGTATTTGAAGAGCAGGGGCAATAGAAGTGATCTGATAATTTCCTCAAAGAGTGTCGCTGGCCAAACAGCTGACACCTTGGATCAGTTTGATTCAGATTTAGAGACTTCCCTAACTGAATTAGGTACGGACTATATTGATGTGTTTTTTCTACACTTCCCTCCTGATGATCCCGCTGTTATGGAGGAAGCCTTATCGAAATTTGAAAGGTTTAAGGAACAGGGCAAAATACGGGCAATAGCTGCTTCTATCAAAGGGCCAGATGTAACGCCAAAAACCCAGGAATTGTGTCAAATGTATATGGACACTGGAAAGGTTGAGGCATTGATGGTCGTTTATAGTATTTTGCGCCAAGCGAATTTAAGTGTTATTGAGGATGCAAAAGATAGAGGGATTGGTATTATCGTGAGGACTGTTTTGGAAAGCGGGCTATTGACCGGGGCATATAGTGCGGGTCACGTATTTTCTGAAAACGATCACAGATCCCGTTATGATAAAGACAAACTCGAATATGTCTTAAAGGCCAATGATGAGTTAAATAGTTTTGCGGTAGAGCCTCCTTACACTTCTTTGGCGCAGGCAGCCTTCAGGTTCTCTTTAGAGGCCTCTGGGATTTCCAGTATTGTTATGGGGGCGCAAAACTCCAGAGAGATTCAACTCAATCTTGATACCTTGAGTCTACCTCCACTGTCGTCTGAGGTGGTATCTCAGATTAAATCTAGGTACGGAGACATGACAGATAAAGCTAATTTTAGTTAGGTACAATGCTGACCGTTAGGTCCAAATGGAATTTAAGGGCTTTGATGTGGATGGCCACTAAGATTGGGAGGTTTTTATGTCAGGGGAGATAGGCCTGTTTGATGCGATGTACACGCAAAGAGCCATCAGACGTCTTAAACCTGATCCTATTCCAGATGATTTGATACATAAATTAATAGAATCAGCAACAAAGGCGCCAAGTGGAACTAATAGGCAGCCTTGGAAATTTATTGTAGTGAAAGATCAGGTTATAAAATCTAACATTGCTCACTACTATAAGAAGACGTTCGACTTGGTATATGGGGATAAGTCTTCGAGCCCTAGGCCGATAAGCTCTTCGATGATGAAGACAGGTGCTCATTTAGCAGAACATATACAGGAAGCGCCCATTTTCATTATTGTTTGCGCTCTTCATGATGGAAGTCCTAGTTCTATGGACCGTGGAGCATCTATATTTCCAGCGGTTCAGAACCTCTTGTTGACTGCAAGAGGTTTAGGACTTGGTGGTGTTTTGACAAACAATCACAAGAGGTATGAAGATGAAGTAAAACAGATTCTGAAGATTCCAGCGAATGTTGAGACTGCAGCGCTTGTTCCAATAGGGTACCCTGATGAGGGCGCATCATATGGTCCTACGAGGCGCTCCGCAGTAGAAGAAGTCACATACTGGGATACTTGGGGCAGCGTCAAACCTTTTCGATAACTCGTGCCCAGCTTTCTAGGGCGTCATCTTGGCCGGGTGGTATATTTATAACCCATTGATCATACCCGCAAGTTTCAAGATATCTTATTCGATCTACCATTTCTTGGAAAGGCCCGGTAAAAGTGAGTTGTTTTACAGCGTCGGCAGTAATAAAGGGCTTTTCGTCTGGCCGTAAGAACAATAAATGCCCTGTATGATTTTCAAGGTATCTAGTCGAATGAGGTATGTAATTGTCATATATTTGACGGTAGGCTGATAGAGATTTATTTACGTTGGTTGGTAGGCTAATTTGTAATGAGCCTTCTACGAGTCTGTGAAATAGAGAGGCTACTTGAGGTCCCGCTTGAGCAAGAGCCCGTGGGCTGTCATATGGTTCGTTTTCAGATAAGACACATCCGTAGCTGAAGACAGTCTTTAATATGTTGCTGGGTTTTCGATTATGTTGCTGTAGTGTATTTTTTAGAAGGTCCATGTCCTGCTTTGCCAAGTCGATCTGCGAGCGAACGGTAATCCATCCGTCCCCTTCCTGAGCTGCCATCTCGATAGATTTTGGCCCCATAGCAGATATATGTACAGGGATTTTGTCCTCTAAATTAACAAGTCCAAATTCAGGATTCATAATACGAATAGAGTGAGACTCTCCTTCGAATTCCCATTCTTCCGTTTGTCCTCTTAAGAGACCACGTACCACCCTGATGTAGTTTTTCATATCTTCAAGCTTATAGGGACTTAAGCCCATGGTGCGTCTTGCTGTATGGCCAGTTCCAATGCCGAAATCAATCCGGCCAGGAGCGAGGACGTTCAGAGTAGCCAAGGAACCAGCAGTAACAGGTGGGATTCTATTGGATGGAACGAGAACGCCAGTGCCGATTCTAATGGATGTTGTATTAGCCGCTGCCAAACTCATTGATATGAACATGTCTGCACTTAGCATTTGTGTGTCGAAAAACCAGGCGTTTTTGAATCCTAATGTTTCTGCTCTTTTTACTGTTTTCCAAGAATCCACACTTGCTGCAATTGATATTCCAAAATCCATTAAAGCATCTCGTAAATTGTTTCGTTACAGGGGGATATCCTATTGAGGGATTATGTAGAAGCGGCGTCTATAATTTGAATAGGTTAATAATGCTGAATACCAAAGGACAGAGAACCGATATGCAAGAGCGAGTATCTATCTGTTAGAGAGTTTTCTTTGACTTCATTGCACCATGTACAAGAAATCTGGCGACCCCGACCGGATTCGAACCGGCGATCTCAGCCTTGACAGGGCTGCATGTTAAACCACTACACCACGGGGCCGTTACATTAAGAAATGACAGTCCAAACCTGACCATGCGATGGTATATTTAAAGACTTGTGCGGTCAACCTATTTTGGCCTAAAAGCTAAGCATTTCAATACGTCAACCATAAAGGGTAGTTTCTTCTTTTAAAGATGATTTGACTAATTAGCTGTTTATTGCTTCGTCAATGCTCTTTTTTAAAGCTGACTTTGGTACAGCACCAACTACCTGCTTGGCGACCGATCCTCCGTCAAATATAAGTAGAGCAGGGATGCCTCTGATACCATAACTCATCGGCGTTTGAGGATTGCTGTCGACATCAAGTTTGGTAAATTTTACTTTACCTTCATATTCTTCCGCTAGTTCGTCTACGACTGGAGCTATTGCTTTACAAGGGCCGCACCATTCTGCCCAGAAATCTACTAGGACAGGGGTGTCGGAATTAAGTACCTCTTGTTCGAAATTGGCGTCAGTAACTGCTGTAGGTTTGGCCATGGAATCCTCCCAAAAATATATATGAGTAATTATACCTTAATAATGTGTGTTGATGCGTGATCCTGAATTTAATGCCATCTTTGTATCTTTTTACTAAGAAGGTCGCTCTCGTCGTTCAATTTCTCTCTCTTCAGATTTGTTTCGGAGAGGACGCCCCTTGTCAGGAGTTGGATCCTTGACTAGTCCATACATTGCGCGACCTTCGTGGTCATCTGGCAAATATTCGGTTATTGGTAGCCCTTCTTCGTTTACAAACAATAGACAATGGCAATATTTGTAAATTTGCATGTCGTCACAAGCACAAACCCATGTCCTATGTTTGATTTCTTCCTCTTTAGATGGGTAGAACCGGCATGGGCAAAGGGGTCTTCCAATTTCATCTATGTTCTGCGCTAAGCCAAGAACCACCGCTTCCGTCACTCCCTCACCTGGATGTTTGAAGGTTCCAGACTTGTTACAATATTTATCTACAAAGGTTCGCATTCTTTCCATTGATTTTTCACTTGGTTGTTCAGCCATAACTGCTCCTGAATAGGTTTAGTCGTGTGTTTAAAATTGCACTCGTTTCGTATTATATCACTCCAATAGCCATGTGAACGTACGTTGGTGGGCGGTACAAGACTTGAACTTGTGACCTCTACGATGTCAACGTAGCGCTCTAGCCAACTGAGCTAACCGCCCGCATATTTTTGGGGAATATTTCTATCAGAGTTTATCAACGTCAAATTACCGGGTCAAGGAATGCGCTTCACGATGTATTTATACCAGTCGCTATCGTATTTTCTTTTTCCGTGCCGGATCAGTTTTTGGCAATACATCCATCAAATCCGGTTGCCATGGTGCGACGGGAGTAGTCTTCCCTTTTTTAGGTACATATATAGAATGTTCCACTAGTTCGTATTTATGGATATATCTGGCGCAATTAGGGTATGCTTCAACTATGTCGACACGAGCCATGAATTGAGCTTCAGGATATTTTGCCATTAAGTTGTCGTCCGTATTAAAGGACATTGTTCCTTGGATACGAAGCCTTGACTGGTTTATAAAATCGATAAATAGTAATCCTACGTTGTTGTTCTGTCTCACGTTTCCCATAGATTGAAATTTACCGTTGCCATCATAGTTAGGAAATGCGATGGTTTTATCGTCTATCACTGTCACTATTCCGGGGGCACCGCCTTTATAGGAACATGTAGGCAGTCCTCTGTGATCGCACGTAGCTAGGAAGAACATGTCTGCATTTTCTATCATATGCTTCTGTTCTTCGGATAAGGTTTCAGAGGCGCGTTCAGCGATTTTATTTGCAAGACGCCTTGTGTCGAATATGTCTTGAAAATAAAGATTACCCTCATGGTAGTTATGAACTTTTTCTGACATGTATGGATCCTTTAAAGCACACTCTTTCCTAGGATTAGGAAGTGTGTATTGCCTATTTATGATGGTAAATTAATATTAGTCATCACCTACGTGGGAAGGTTCGGGACTAGGCTCTACTTTTCCCTGGATCTCCCCGTCTTCAGATATTTGGTCTGTAGTTTCAGAAATCACTAGATCATCGGCGGTTTCATCCGAAGATAACAATCCTAAGAAATCGCCCCCTTCATCATCGTCAAATCTAGCGGGAATGAGTCTGCCTATTATGACGTTTTCTTTAAGCCCTCTTAAATAATCAATTTCTCCATTCACTGCAGCTTCTGTAAGCACTCGAGTTGTTTCCTGGAAGGAAGCTGCAGCTAGGAAGCTTTCCATGTTTAGTGAGGCCCTAGTTATACCTAGAAGTACCGGACTGGCAGTTGCAGGCTCTCCGCCTTCCGCCAATGTGCTGGCGTTAATATCCTCATATTGTCTTCTATCGATTAATTCTCCGGGCAGTAGGTCGGTATCTCCAGGACTATCTATCTTAACTTTGCGCAGCATCTGAGATATTATGACCTCTATGTGTTTGTCGTGGATTGTAACCCCCTGCGATCGGTAGACCTGCTGCACTTCATCTATCATATATTGTTGAACTGCTTCACGGCCTTGAATAAGCAATATCTGTTGTGGATTTTTAGGTCCAGCGGTCAATTGCTCTCCCGCAGATATAACATCACCGGATGCCACGACCAAATGTGACGCTGCCGGAATAATGTATTCCCTTTCATCTTCGTCGGTCCAAGATACGGTTAAAGTATTATTTTGAATATGTACTACGCCTGATACTCTCGCAATAATATCACCAGATGTTAGGGATGCTGAATTGTCATTGCCTTTGCCTTCTGAGAGTTCAGCAAGACGCGTCCCTATACTAACTAAGTCCCCGTCAGATACCTGAACATCAGAGCCATCAGGAAGAATATATTCGTCACTGAAGTCTTCGGTGCTCACAATTTTAACACTTCGGCCCTCAGTGGATTCCTGCACTTCAACAAGGCCATCTATTTCAGAAAGAACAGCCTCCCCTTTTGGTGTTCTCGCTTCGAATAACTCTTCAACACGAGGCAGGCCACTGGTAATGTCAGCTCCCGCGATGCCACCGGTGTGGAAAGTTCTCATGGTTAGCTGAGTGCCAGGTTCACCTATGCTTTGTGCGGCGATTATGCCTACGGCTTCGCCATGCTTGACTGGATCCCAGTTAGCTAGTGATACACCATAACATGATTGACATAGGCCTCTTTCCGCTTCACAACCGAGAGCAGACCTCACTAGTAGTCCCGGGACAGGAATATCTCTCAATTTCTTTCCAAGTTCGTCTGTTACCAGTTCGTTTTGATCCGCTATGATTTCTCCCGTTTCAGGATGGGGAACGGGAGCGGCTAATAATCTTCCTCTAATTCTATCCACAAATGGAGTAAAGAGAGAGTCTTCTTCCGTATTCTGGATCCAAAGGCCGTTAGCTGTTTCACAGTCTTCTTGCAAAACGATTAATTCTTGTGCAACGTCGATGAGCCTACGAGTTAAATATCCGCTATCCGCAGTTCGTAGTGCTGTGTCGGCTAATCCTTTTCTTGCTCCGTGTGTGGACAAGAAGTATTCAAGTACGCTCAGGCCCTCTCTGAAATTTGCTTTAATAGGGCGTTCAATTATACGTCCTTTGGGGTCTGACATAAGACCTCTCATGCCTGCCATCTGTTTTATCTGAGCTATGTTACCTTTGGCCCCCGATGTGGCCATGATGTAGATACCCCCGTAATTTTGAAGGTTGTTTTCAACCATTTGAGTTACGTCATCACTTGCTTTAGTCCAAATGCCTACAGCAGTTCGGTATCGTTCATCGTCTGTAATAAGACCATCCATATATTGTTGTTCAAGAAGATCTACTTTAGTTTCAGCCTCCTTGACAATTACATCTTTGTCCGATGAGAGTTCAATGTCATTTATTGCTATCGTGATCCCTGCCTTAGAGGCATAATGAAATCCTAGGTCTTTAACTGCGTCCAAAATCTTCTCAGTCGATTCGTTGCCCAGCCTGGTATGTGCTTCGGACGTTAATTCCTTGAGAGCTCCACGGTCGATTTCTTCGTTTTTGTAGCCTAGCTCTTCGGGTATCACGTCGTTAAATATGATTCGACCTACAGTTGTATCTATCCATTCGGATTCGATTTTTTCCGATTCTGATTTGGAGCTGTCTTCATATCGAACCTTCACACTCGCTCGAAGGTCTATGACTTCCATCTCGTAAGCAAGTCTTGCATCTTCGAAATCTGCAAATTCCATGCCTTCACCCTTAGCTCCTGCTTCTGTTTGGGTCATGTAGAAACAGCCTAAAACCATATCTAATGTGGGGGCTACAATAGGCTCACCTGAACTGGGAGCAAGCATATTGTAGGTACTAAGCATCATTGTGTTAGCTTCTGTTACTGCTTCCCTTGAAAGTGGTACGTGCACTGCCATTTGGTCGCCGTCAAAATCGGCATTAAAAGCCGTGCAAACTAGAGGGTGTAGCCTTATGGCACTTCCTTCAATCAATACAGGTTGGAACGCTTGGATGCCAAGTCTATGGAGTGTTGGGGCTCTATTTAGAAGTACTGGTCGATCCTTTACGACTTCCTCAAGTATGTCCCACACTTCCGGTCTTCCTCTCTCTGCTAACCGCTTGGCACTTTTTATATTATGTGCGTAGCCTTTCATAACTAGTTTATTCATAACAAAGGGTTTAAATAGCTCTAAAGCCATTCTCCTAGGCAACCCACACTGATGTAGTTTCAATTCGGGACCAACAATGATAACTGACCGACCGCTGTAGTCGACCCGCTTTCCTAGTAGATTTTGCCTAAACCTGCCTTGCTTGCCTCTGAGTAAGTCTGAAAGACTCTTTAGTTTGTGATTGTGACTCCCTGCTACAGCCCGCCCACGACGACCGTTGTCAACTAAAGCATCTACGGCTTCTTGAAGCATGCGTTTTTCGTTCCGAACTATTATTTCAGGCGCCTGTAGTTCAATCAGTCTTTTGAGTCTGTTGTTCCGATTGATAACTCGCCTGTATAAATCGTTGAGATCGCTAGTAGCAAAACGTCCTCCATCCAGTTGAACCATTGGTCGAAGTTCTGGAGGCAAAACTGGGAGAGTGGTAAATATCATCCATTCTGGACGGTTATCACTTTTCCTGAAAGCTTCCATGACTCTAAGTCGCTTAATAGCTTTCTTTCTTCGCTGTCCAGAGGTAGACCGTATCTCCTCCTGGAGGTCACTCCTCAGCTTTTCCAAGTCAAGATCGCTTAGTACTTCTAGTACTGCTTCGGCGCCCATGCTCGCCTTGAATACCTCTCCGTGGTTATCACGAAGTTCGCGGTATCTACTTTCTGTGAGTAATTGTCCGATTGATAGACTTTCTAAGTCGTCTATTCTAGTGTTGAATTCATTTTCAAGTTCGCTCTTTGCCAGTGCAAGGCTTTGATTTAATTGGGCAATCTCTTCTCCATCCGTTTGCGTGTCGTCATTTTTAGCAGAATCGTTCGAATCAGGAGCATTATCATTTTCGTCGGATTCGGAGGTTAGATTTTCGATTTTATTTTTATATTCTGAGTCGGCTTTTTCCAGTTCTTCCTCAAGTTGAAGTTGTAATCGATCGACCGATTCGGCCTGTAGTTCGGAGTCGACTTTTGTGATCAAATATTGGGCGAAATATAGTATTCGATCCAAGTTTCTAGGAGATAAATCTAAAAGTAGTCCTAATCTGCTTGGTGTGCCTTTGGAAAACCAGATATGTGCCACAGGGGCAGCAAGTGCGATGTGTCCCATCCGTTCTCTTCTGACTTTCGATCTTGCAACCTCAACACCGCAACGGTCACAAATTACCCCCTTATAGCGGATTTTCTTATATTTTCCGCAGTAGCACTCCCAGTCCTTTGTCGGACCGAAAATTCGTTCACAAAATAACCCATCTTTTTCGGGTCTTAAGGTGCGGTAATTGATCGTTTCTGGTTTCGTAACTTCACCGTATGACCATATGCGCATTTGATCCGGGGATGCTAGTGAAATTCTAATAGCGTTAAATTCATTACCACTTTGGGCCATAATTCACTCTCCATAAATTTAGGTCGACTGAGCCTATTGCCTATCTTGAATTTTTAGATGTCCGAAATGTTAATTAGAAATTGCAGATGCGTTAGCTACGGCTAAGATTTTTCTTCTTCGACTTCATTACTTTCTTCTGCACTATCTGCTGCCTCCGTGAGTGGGTCAGATACAGCTACGGATCCCTCTTCTGAAGATTCAACTTCTTCTACACTATTTTTATTTTCAATAGTCGAATCTTGGAATTCAGAACTAAGAGAATCTGATGTGTCGTCTGCTGTGCCTAGTGAGGGAATATTTTCAAGCGCTGAGGCATCATCTAGGTAATCTTCTCCGTCTTCCTCCAGATTTTCTGGCTCTTCGTGTAAAAGTTCCACTGATAGCCCTAAACTTTGTAATTCTTTGAGCAAGACGTGAAATGATTCTGGGATACCTGGCTGGATCACATCTTCCCCTTTTACGATTGCTTCGTACGTTTTGACACGCCCCACAACGTCGTCGGATTTTACTGTCAGCATTTCTTGAAGATTGTAGGCCGCACTATAGGCTTCCAACGCCCACACCTCCATTTCGCCGAATCGCTGTCCCCCAAACTGGGCCTTGCCTCCGAGGGGCTGTTGAGTGATCAAAGAATATGGTCCTGTGGACCGCGCATGAATTTTATCTTCGACCAGATGAATCAGCTTTAACATGTATATATACCCGACTGAGATCGGTTGGTCGAACTTCTCGCCTGTGCGTCCGTCGTATAGAATTGACTTGCCTAGGGTTGGGGCTGAAATTTGCTCTTCTCTGTTTAGGCGTAGAACTTCTTCCTTTATATCGACCTCCGACATGCCAGTAATGTCTTTTTTGAGATCATTTTCTAGCCAGAGAGAAAGGCACGCTCGGCTAGCTTCTCCAGGGACCCCATCAGAGAAAATAGATTCATAATCAAAACCATGTTGAGTTATCCAACGTCTAACCACTGATAAGTCAACTGTTTTCAGTCCACCACCTTCGTCTCTGGGATCGATAGCCCCCGATTGTTCAATGATCCACGACTGTGCAAGTGCATCTTCAATTGCTAAATCTGGTGCTCCATCAAAAACCGGTGTGATTGCTCTAAAACCTGATTTGTGCGCTGCCCATCCTAAATGGGTTTCTAATACTTGTCCTAAATTCATTCTAGAGGGAACGCCTATCGGATTCAGTATAATGTCTACTGGAGTTCCGTCTGGCAGAAACGGCATATCTTCTTCTGGAAGGATTTTAGCAATAACGCCCTTGTTACCGTGACGGCCCGCCATCTTATCGCCTTCTGTAATTTTCCTTGTTTGAGCGATCCAAAGTCGCACCATCTTATTTACACCCGGGGACAATTCGTTTTTGTCGGCTCGTGTAAGCACTTTAACGCCTATCACTTTGCCACGTTCACCATGAGGTACGCGAAGAGACGTATCCTTCACATCTCGCGCTTTTTCTCCAAATATCGCACGAAGTAACTTCTCTTCTGCGCTGAGTTCCGTTTCTCCTTTGGGGGTGATTTTTCCAACCAAAATATCGCCAGGCCCTATTTCTGCCCCGACTCTGATGATTCCTTCTTCGTCAAGGTCGCGTAGGCTATCTTCCCCAACATTTGGTATATCCCTAGTGATTTCCTCGGGGCCCAGCTTGGTGTCTCTGGCTTCAACTTCATGTTTTTCTATGTGAATGGATGTAAATCTATCTTCCTTCACAAGTTTTTGGCTCAAAATAATAGCGTCTTCGAAGTTGTACCCTTCCCAGCTCATGAATGCGACTAGAACGTTCTGTCCAAGAGCAAGTTCGCCCTGTCCAGTCGAGGAGCTATCCGCCATAACCTGCCCAGCCTTTACAAGATCCCCTTTTCGCACGATAGACCGTTGATTAACACAGGTACCTTGGTTACTTCGGAGGAATTTGACCAACGAGTACGATTGAATCGATCCGTCTTTGCGGGACTCAACTGCGATGGCCTCGCTTGTAGATGAAACGACCGTACCGTCCTCTTTACAAATAACCACTTGGCCGCTGTCTTTCGCTACTCTTCCTTCCATGCCGGTACCGACAAGTGGTGCGTCTGGCCTAAGTAGAGGTACAGCCTGTCTCTGCATATTGGATCCCATAAGGGCTCGGTTGGCATCATCATGTTCAAGAAAAGGTATTAAAGCAGTGGACACGCTCACAAGTTGCATAGGCGAAACATCCATGTATTCCACGCTGCTTGGTGGTTCCATACCCACACTTTCACCGATACGAACTTCCACGCGGTCATCAGCAAATTGGCCAACCTCGTCAAGTGATGAATTAGCCTGTGCAATACTCACTTGCTCTTCTTCATCTGCAGCAAGATATATAATGTCATTGGGATCCTTAGACACATAGGATTTAACCGAAAGAGTTCTCTGTGTTAGTTTTGATATCCTATTGACGTAACGTCTCGAAATCGTACTCCCTGATTTCAGAATCGTTTTCCCGTCTTCTACGATGTCCTCTATGAGTACTCTCCCCTCAATGGTTGGGGCTGTATTTTCGATTTTGTTGTAAACCTTTCGATAAGGGGTTTCAATGAATCCATATTCGTTCGTTCTGGCATAAGTTGCCAAGGAACCTAGGAGACCAATGTTAGGTCCTTCAGGGGTTTCAATAGGGCAAATTCGTCCGTAATGGGAGTGATGAACGTCTCTTACGTCAAATCCAGCACGTTCACGCGAGAGTCCGCCTGGTCCTAGAGCTGACAATCTCCGCTTGTGAGTTAGTTCCGCTAGGGGATTTGTTTGATCCATAAACTGAGATAGTTGAGATCCTCCAAAAAATTCTCTAACGGCTGCAACAACAGGACGTATATTTATAAGCGCTGCAGGGGTCGTAGTGGCGGGATCCATCTGAGTGGTCATTCTCTCTTTTATAACTCTCTCCATGCGTAGGAGACCCACTCTTACCTGATTCTGTATAAGTTCCCCGACAGCTCTAACCCTTCGGTTCCCAAGGTGGTCAATGTCATCTGCTGAGTCTTGACCGTTATTAATCTGTATCATTACTTTTATCAGCGTTATGATATCCTCAGCCTCTAGTATGCGAATGGACGCAGGGACATCTCGATCAAATCGTCTATTCAGTTTGTATCGACCGACTCGGCCAAGGTCGTATCTACGCTCGTTGAAGAAAAGGTTATCTAACAGACTTTTGGCATTGTCCACGCTTGGAGGCTCCCCTGGTCGCAGCCTTCGATAAAATTCTAGTAGTGCTTCGTCTTCGTTAGTAACCGAGCTGTCTTTCTCAATTGTAGTAGATATAAATTTATGCTCGGGATTGGTGTCGACGGCTGAAAACAGATCTATCAACATTTCATTGGTACCATAACCTATCGCCCTTAAGAGCGTACTGATGGGAGTTTTTCGTTTTCTGTCGACCTTGACAGATAGAACATCGCGGTTGCTTGTTTCAAATTCCATCCAAGCGCCACGGTAAGGTATAAGTTTGGCAGAGGAAAGCGCTCTACCAGTGTTGGCGTCTGAATCAACAGTAAAGTACACCCCGGGGGACCTTACAAGCTGACTTACAACGACTCTCTCTGCTCCGTTTATTATAAACGTCCCATTGGTTGTCATCATGGGAATGTCGCCTACAAATAACGCCTGTTCTTTAACTTCTCCTTGACCAGGACCAGGTGCATTCACCTTTAATTTGACGGTCACGTGCAAAGGTGCTGAAAATGTAATTTCCTTTTCTCTGCATTCTTCTTCTGTATATTTAGGACTCTCAAAATAATGATCTTCGAAGGTTAGTTCGAATCGCCCTCCCGCGAAATCTTCAATAGGTGAGATTTCTCCAAAGAGTTCTTCTAAACCAGATGTTTTAAACCAGTTAAATGAATCTAGTTGAACTTGTATCAGATTCGGCACGTCGAGGACATTTGATATCTTCGCATATGAACGTCTTCTCGACTCCTGGGGATACAAAGTGTTTGTGATCTGTGTGGCAGTAGCCATACTCTAATACACTCCTCAAAAAATGATGATTACCCAAGTTATGTAACGATCTAGACTAGAGCGGGCGGATGGGGACCGCAGGATGCAAATCGAACGGCAATGTACAGGGGGGGGTGTGAAGTCTTTCTAAGTGATAATATGTTCGCCGTAGAAAAAATTGACATATTTATACCAACAATCAAGTCTATCATACTAGAATATTGGCCGTCAAATTATATTTATTAATAGCAAATTTTGCGCAATTGCCAATATCTATGCGTTACTAGGCTTGTTTAGATGGTCCATCAGAAAAATAACTGTTTTCTCTGTAATTTCGTATAATAGCCGCTATACGTTTGTTGGAGAAGATAATTGAGATATTTTAGATTGGTGTCTGCCCAAGGGGATCTACGTATAGCAGTTGAGGTCGACGAGGGAGTTCTTTCAGATATTACGTCTGTTGATGAGGATATCAGCCAAATCGACGATTTGGCTATGGCTGCGGCTCTTTCTGGAGATACCATAGATGGTGTGGTTCGCAGAATGTTCAGCATGGCACAGGCAGATATAGTTCCTTTGGAGGATCTAGGCAAGCAGAATTCCGAATATACCTTGGATATTCCTTTTGATCCTCCAGAAGTATGGGCGGCTGGTGTAACTTACAAAAATAGTGAGATGGAACGCAGACGTGAAAGCGAGACACCTGATGTATATTCCAGAGTATACGCTGCAGATAGACCTGAGTTTTTTTTTAAAGCGACGCCAGAACGATGTGTCGGGCCCTTTGACCCAGTAGGTATCAGGGGGGATTCTGATTGGAATATTCCCGAACCCGAACTTTCTTTTGTTCTCTACAAAGGCGAGATAATCGGGTATACCGTTGGTAACGACATGAGTAGCCGTTCTATTGAAGGTGAAAACCCGCTTTACTTACCTCAGGCAAAAGTATTTGATAGGTGTTGCTCTATTGGGCCTTGCTTTGTGACTGCTGAGTCAGTAGCTGATCCTCAAAATCTTGGCATGACTTGTACTATCTCTCGCCAAGGGGAGGAAGTCTTTTCCGGTAATGCCTCTACTTCAATGATGGCTAGAACCTGTCAAGAATTAGCAGAATGGATTCAGAGACATAATTTTATGCCTAATATGACCACGGTACTTACAGGGACTGCTATTGTCCCTCCTCCAGAATTTACCCTTAAGGAGGGTGATATTGTTAGGATTCATATAGAGGGGATTGGCCTCCTTGAAAATGATGTCATATTGGTGTAGTGACATCATTCCAAGGATGAATCATCCTGGGCTGATTTTAAGTGGGGGCTTCCGCTTGTAGTATTAGAATACGATGACATGAGCCCGTTGTTGAAGGTAAATTTACAGCTTAAATTAGGAGAAAATTAGAATGGAACTCTATTGGCGCGAGGTACGAAGGGGTCAACGACTAGTTCTTGGTGATGGAGAACATGAAGAAGAAATTGGAGGAGTGAGAGAGAACAAAGGTCTCTTTGACGCGTTTGCTAAAACATTTAGCTATGAGCCAGGAAGGGCTGAGAAAGGATTGGCTTCTATGGAAATAGCAAAGTCATTTGTAGAATCTTTCGAGCCATGGAATCTTTATGAGGGTGGAGACAGTCTTTCAGTATCATCGGAAATTAGGCCTCGTGTGGTGTAATAATGCTCAAGAGATGCACTCAGGAAGTTATACTAAAGAATGCAGTGTTCGTAAGCAGGGTTTAGGTCTATGCAATGATCGTCTTGGGAGAAAGCCCTTTATATTTTGCCATTCTCCACGCTGTTTGCCCAAATCTTAAGCTGCCTCATCTGTTCCGGCATGATATTAATGAATGGCCTAGTACGTTCTATTTTTGCTAGAGAAGATGATATAGAGGCACCATGGCTGATTAAGAGTGCAGCGACTAGTGTTGGAGCTCTTCCTACCCCTGCAGCACAGTGGATATAAATTTTGCCACCATTGGACAGGGCGTTCTCAATGAACTGTACACCTTTTTCCAAATGTTCTAAAGAAGGTGCATCGTCATCTATAGTGGGCAGATAACAATAGTGTCTTAACTCTAGTCCTGCTCCTGCATCATCAAATTCAATTCTCAAATTAACGCTGTATTCAAATCCGGAATTCTCTAGCAATTTCTTGCCAAGCCTTCGGTATTGCGGGCCGACATATATTTGAGGCGTAATTTTGCTGTATTTCAATATAGGCATGCCTGTTATGTATGGAATTCCTCTTGCATACGCCCATATGGCGGTTGTGCGCAATCCTTGTTGGGTCAACCGCGATGATAGGATTCGAAAGAGTTTAAGTATAGCTTTCATTCTAGATGTCCGTAATGTCGAATGTTTGGGAATCACGGTTCATTTGATAATTTGTCTGTATTTCTGTAATACGAATTTCAGCAGCAGAGAGTCTTTGTCCACATATTGTCGCTAGTTTCATACCTTGTTCATATAAATTTGTTGATTCTTCTAAAGTTAGGCCTCCGTCTTCTAGAGCTTCAACTATTTTCTCTAACTTGGACATAGCTTCTTCAAAGCTAGATGGGTCCGATTTTTCGTCCATGTCGTCTTTCAAGTTTTCTTTTGTCAAAGTTAGCACCATTTCCCTTCCTATTCATGTTCCTTCTTATTATTGTGTAGTTAGGAATGTTTTGTTCGGGAATTCAATTCCCTTACATCGGTTATAACCGCTCTAATCTGACCGTGAGCTATCGTAGCCTCAATTGACTCCCCGAGTTTGGTTTGGGAGGGATTAGATATTATTTCCCCTGTGTTGCCGTTTTGAATAATTGAATAGCCTCTTTGAAGGGTTTGTGCTGGATCCAAAGATCTGAGATGTGTCATGTAGTTTCCTAATTGCTCCCGGTTCATACTACGATGATGTTTGGTCAACAAGGCCAAATGCTTTAAATGCTCGTCTACGGTTATTCTTGATGAATCTATATCTGGTAATGAGGCCATCAAGTTGCTGGGCAATCTTAATGTCAGTTCTCTCGCGTTATTTAATATGGTGCGCATCTGCGTGTGTAGCCGGTTACTACAAAATGAAATCCTTCTAATTAGTTCTCTGGAATCTGGAACAGCTAGTTCTGCGGCTGCGGATGGAGTGGCCGCTCTTTTGTCAGCGACCATATCTGCGAGGGTGACGTCAGTTTCGTGTCCTATAGCGCTGATAATTGGAATGCGGCTGGCGAATACAGCTCTTGCCAAACGTTCTTCGTTGAAAGCTGACAAATCTTCAAATGATCCTCCACCTCTGGCGATGATGAGTACTTCTATACCAGGTTCTTGATTGCATTGAACAATAGCACGAATTAGATCTTCACAGGCTTCATCACCTTGTACAAGAGACGGAGACAATATAAGTTCTGTCAATGGATAACGTCTCGAAACTACGGTTTGGATATCATGCCATACTGCTCCTGCCGGAGAAGTAATCACTCCAATTTTGGATGGAAATTTTGGAAGAGTACGCTTTCTAGATTCGTCAAATAAGCCCTCTGATTTTAGTCGCTTGGCCAATTGTTCTAGTTCTAGTTGTTTTTCCCCTGTGCCTTCAGGATGAACTAGATCGGCTATGAGTTGTAAGTCTCCTCTGACTTCATAGAGCGATAGTCTCCCATGTGTGATTATTAAAGAGCCATTTGCAAGATGTTCTGCCCCGACGGAGTTTCGAAACATCACGCATCTCAGGATGGAATTCTTGTCATGTAGAGAAAAATAGGAATGCCCTGAAGGTGGGGTTGCGAGGTTGCTTATTTCACCTTTCACCCATACGTCTCTGAGAACTGGATCGGCTTCTATAGCTTGTTTAAGATATGAAGAGACTTCAGAAACTGTGTGTATGTTCATAGTACGCCCTTATCCATATCTCATTTAAGGTTTTGCACTAATTGAGGATATCAATCTATGATCTGGATAGATACTGCGCCGTCCGTGTATCAATTTTTACTTTCTCACCTTGGTTCACAAAGAGGGGTACCTGTACAACTAGGCCAGTCTCTAGGGTTGCTGGTTTTGTTCCTCCCTGGGCGGTGTCTCCCTTAACACCTGGTACGGTCTCTGAGATTTCCAAATCGACAGTGGTAGGTAGTTCAATCGTTATAGGGGATTCCTCGTAGAGGACTAACTCTACTTCAATCTGCTCGACTAGGAATCTTAGAGATTCTTCCAATTGTTGTTCATTGAGTGGAAATTGTTCGTAAGAAGCAGTATCCATGAAATAATGAAGCCCGTCATCCTCATAAATATATTGCGCGGTTCGCCTCTCTACATTAGCTAGTTTGAAATCAACGTCATAACCAGAAAAGGTTTTTTCTACTAATCTTCCAGTGCTTAGATCCCTAAATTTAATGCGCATTACAGGTGCGCGCTGTTGTTTTTTCTGTTGCTCGTAGTCGACAACTATAAATGGTCGATCATCTAGTTCGATAGCCATTCCTTTTTTCAATCCGCCGTAATTTGTAGTCATTTGCATCTCCGGAAGTTGTCAGTAAAGTATGTTATCTCATTTTCCAATGCCATGAGGCACGCGCAGTGACGTATTATCATAATCTTTAGACCAGTTTCACGAGGATATTGAAATAATGTTGGGATACTTTTCAACACATAGTGCCAATCAACAATTTATAATTTCATTTTAGCATTTTAAATAAATTTAGTTAATTGCCATAGCGGGATCGAAATATTCATATCCAAGATCATCTGCCACTGCTTTGTATGTGACTTTCCCTTGACATATATTTAGGCCTGCAAGGAAATTAGCATCACTTGTTAAAGCATTTTTATAACCTTCTTGTGCAAGTTTCAATGAAAAAGAGAGAGTAGCTGCATTTAAAGCTAATGTAGAAGTCCTGGGAACTCCTCCAGGCATATTTGCAACACAATAATGGACAATATCGTCAACCAGGTATGTTGGATCTGCATGAGTAGTAGGCTTACTTGTTGCCACACACCCTCCTTGATCAATTGCAACATCAACAATAACGGATCCTCTTTTCATTGAAGAGACCATATCTCTTGAAACAAGTCTCGGGGCATTTGCCCCAGGAATTAAAACCCCTCCAATTAATAAATCACACTCACGAATATAATCAGATAAATCAATTTCATCACTATTAAGAGGGGTGATTTTATTGCCAAACTTTGCTTCCAGATATTTTAACCTCTGAGGAGATTTATCAACTATGAAAACCTTTGCTTGCATACCAGTCGCGATGATAGCCGCATTTTCACCAACTACACCCCCACCTAAAATTAATACATTTCCAGGAGTTACTCCTGGGGCACCGCCAATCAGTAAACCACGGCCACGTTGTGGTTTTTCCAAACAATGAGCGCCTGCTTGAATTGACATACGTCCTGCCACAGCACTCATAGGCGCTAAAAGAGGAAGTCTATTAAACTCATCTGTAACAGTTTCATAGGCAATGCAAATTGCTTTGGATTGGATCAACCCTTCAGTTAACTCTGGTGCTGCCGCAAGGTGAAAATAAGTAAAAAGAATTTGTTTTTCTCTTAGCATCGAGACTTCGTAAGTTGATGGTTCTTTCACCTTAATAATCATTTCTACACGATTGAAAATATCTTCACCTGAAGATGAAATGATTCCACCAGCTTTCTCATAGTCTTCATTTTCAAAACCTGCAGCAAAACCAGCCTTGTCCTGGATAAGAACTTGATGACCACAATTAGTTAACTCTTTAACACTTCCTGGTGTTAAGCCAACCCTTGATTCTTGAGCTTTTATTTCTGACGGGACTCCAATAAGCATAGATTAACCTTTTCACGTAATTGGCAGGGCTCGCTAATTATACATGCATTTTTGATGCACGACTGATGACGCGTGCTCTTCCATGTTCCATAACTACTATATCCTCTATGCGCACTCCTCCCCATCCGGGTAAATATATCCCCGGTTCTATTGTGAACACCATTCCATCTTCAAGCACGTCGTTAGCCTTGGGTCCCACTCTGGGATATTCATGAACGGCTAGTCCGACTCCATGGCCTAGGCTGTGTCCGAAATCTTCGCCATATCCTGCTTCTCTAATAATATTTCTTGAAATAGCATCACATTCTTCACCTGTCATTCCCGCCCTTACTGTTTTTTCAGCTTCTATTTGTGCTGCTAGGACTATGCCATATATTCTGTCGAACTTGCTGTCTGGCTCTCCAACGAATATGGTTCGAGTAAGATCACTGCAGTAACCTTGGAATTTAGCTCCCATGTCGATCACCACAGAATCACCTGATTTTATGATTGTGTCATCTGCTCGGTGGTGTGGTAAAGCGCCATTCGGGCCTGCCCCAACAATTGTGTCAAATGATATCATCTCGGCCCCACGCTCACGCATAGCCTTTTCTAGTTCCCAAGCGACTGCTACTTCAGTCGTACCGGGAACTATTTTGGGACTTACCTCATCAAGAGCTTCGTCTGCAATCTGAACGGCTTTGGTAATAAGTTCCAATTCATTTTCATCTTTTACAGTTCTCAGGTTTTCTACGATGGCATCGGTCGATATCAACTCTATAGGAAGTGACCTGTTGGTTCTGTTATCTGCGGCTTTAATTGCGTCATAGAGGGAGACCGTTATACTTGTAGACTCGAAGCCAATTCTAGAGACTTCTTGCTGATCGGCCCATTCATATATCCAGCTCAATCCACCCGAAATCCGCGTTATATCAAATTCTTCTGATTCTCGTCCGGCCTGCTCGACGTATCGAAAATCTGTTGCAAGAGTTGCGGCTTCATTTGAAATTAACAAATAACCAGATGAACCAGTGAATCCAGACATGTAACGCCGGTTTTCTGGTGTAGATATCAGTATGGCGTCAAGGTTTATTTCTCTGAGTTTTGATCGAAGCGTTTTTAATTTTTTTGACATAACCTAGTTTTTTCTCCTAATGGCAAACGTTATGTGTTCTAAAGCGAATAGATATCCTGCCCATCCCAAGCCAGCTATTTGCACGTCTGCGATATCTGCTATTACAGAATGACGTCTAAAGGGTTCTCTGCCGTGGATATTTGATAGATGGATTTCTACTATAGGTAGCTTTGTGTCCACTAGTGCATCTCTCACAGACAGGCTGTAATGTGTGAGTGCGCCCGCATTGATTATTATTCCACTAGCATATGTATTAGTTGTTTGTATGAAGTCAACGATATCCCCTTCATGGTTGGACTGGAAAAAATTTAATCCGATAGCTAAATTGTCGGCTCTAATGCGTAGGGTTGTCTCGATGTCACTGAGCGTACGATTACCATAGTGCTCGGGGGAACGGGAGCCCAGCATATTAAGATTGGGTCCGTTAATCACAACTATTGTTTCCAATTCCTTATAATCCAATCAGGTAAATCGCTTAATGCACCACATAGGCATAGCGTCAGGTCGGAATTGCATTGCGATTTCTATGCTAAGTCGTCTCTGTGTCGCGTTATTTGACTACCAGTACCTTGAAAATTACAGGTCTTATCGTTAGGGGTCTAATTGTCTACCCTGTTCTCATATTATGCCAGAAATATGGCTTGGGTGCAGCTTTAGAATTAAGTGTTTTGATACGAGTTAGTTTAGAAAATGGATTTGGAGCTTTTGTTCGTAGGTATTAAATTGTAACGTTAAATCTTTTGGATTTATGACCTTGGGTGCGCCGACAGATATTCCTTACGTGCTTGCTCACGAGTTATATGGGTGTAAATTTGCGTTGTGGCTGGGTTGGAGTGTCCGAGTAGCTCCTGTACTATGCGCAGATCTGCACCCCCTTCTAAAAGATGTGTTGCAAAAGAATGTCGTAAAAGATGAGGATGTACGCTTATGGGGATTCCTGCTTTAGCCCCGTATCTCCGTACTTTTGTTTGAATACTTCTTTGGCTCAGTCTGTTTCCATACCTGTTTAAGAATAAAATCATGTTGCTAGCAGGTTTAGCTAGTGCTGGCCGACTTTCTTTCAAATAAATGGATAACCCATTTCGAGCAGATTCGCCTATTAGCACAATTCTCTCTTTAGAACCTTTCCCTCTTATTCTCAATTCCCGGGAATTGAGGTCTATATCGGAAATGTTTAATCCATGTGTTTCACTTACACGCAGCCCTGCTCCGTACATAACCTCAAGTATCGCTCGGTCTCTAAGTCCTGAAATGGTGGTGCTGTCGGGGGATTCCATCAACTTGATAGCCTGATCTTGTGACAAGAATATAGGGAGTCGTCTCTCGCGACGTAAGGTGCCCCTTTTTGGGAGGGGATCGGTCTCAATCAATCCCTCGCGGGCAAGCCAGTTTAAAAAAGTTCTCAGAGTCGTCAGTTTGCGTGCAATGCTCGCTTGGACAAAACCCAGATCTCTTAGCCATGACAGGTAACTTCTGAGAAAATATCTGTCTAATTGGGACAAATTGGTTATTTCATTAATGTTCAGGTATTCAAAAAGATTTGATATATCGCTTAGATAGTTCCGAATAGTAAGGGGCCCGAGATTCTTGTCTGCTATGAGATGCTGCTCGAATGTTTTTAGCAATGCGGTTGAATTGATATTGCTCATGTTGATAGCCTAAAGTAGACACTGCGTCATCTTCAAGGAGAATCAGTCCATTACGCTGCTTAATTTTATGTTGACTAGGTGAAGCATAGATATACGAAATTTGTGGAATGTCCTAGGATGCCTTGAAATAATGATCACGTCATGGATTATCCATACGGGCATACGGGCATACGGGCATACGGGAATAAGGGCATACGGGCATACGGGGAGAAGTGATAGCGAATTACATGAA
>CAZQPS010000032.1:0-15165 GCA_964595285.1 uncultured Dehalococcoidia bacterium
CAAAGCTATAAAGTCCTGAGATGTGTACCGGCTCAGGGCCGAGACACAGAAGGTTTTGTTCTGAGATTCGTAGTTGTGTGGCGAAGCGTATAGGTTCGTGAAATTGCAGCGCCCGCCTCCGGAAATAAGTATCTTCTTGCCGACCTTGTTGGCGTGTTCCAACACTAGGACGCTGCGTCCCCGATTTCCTGCTTCGATGGCGCACATAAGGCCAGCTGCCCCCGCTCCAACTATGACAACATCGTAGCGTTCAACGCTTTTAGGGCTATTGTGCGGGGATGCTATGGATTCAGCAAGATTGGATGGCGCTGTATGTTAGTTGCGCATTTCTCGGCAATCATACCACTAATCAGAATGTTGCTTAGTGGTGTCCCTTTTTTTATAGGCGTTGCATGTGTTGCACGATACACAAATACGCGACAGTCACGCACAGCCTGATGGAAGTGATCCCATAGTTCGTAGTAAACTACATAAGGGTATATGTGCGGAAAATGTAAAAGATTCGGGATAGTTCACTATATCGTACAGTACAATATACTTTTAAGCATGGAGCATTTCATGGCGAATGAAACAAGTCAGCGTCTGTCTAAACAGGCATCTAGTCAGGAAGCCACTCTTAAATATGATGTTATAATAATCGGATCTGGAGCAACGGGTTTATATCAACTCTATTTATTAAACAATTTAGGTCTATCCGTACAAGTATATGACGATGCGGGAGGAGTTGGAGGCACATGGTACTGGAATAGATATCCCGGCGCCCGGTTTGACTCAGAAAGCTATACCTATGGCTATTCTTTTTCCGAAGAGTTACTGCAGGAGTGGGAATGGCAAGAACATTTCTCTCCTCAGCCTGAAACAGAACGATACTTCAATTATGTCGCCGACAAATTCGATTTGCGAAAATACATCAAACTCAACACTCGTATCACATCTGCCGTTTACAACGAAGGCGAACGGACATGGACTGTTTATTTCGAATCTGGGGGCAGTGCTAGTGCACGCTTCTTAATAACAGCGGTAGGAGTCTTATCTGCAAGATATGTTCCTAAATTTAAAGGTATAGATACTTTCGACGGGGATTGGTATCACACGGGAAATTGGCCAATAGACGGGGTCGATGTATCTGGCAAAAGAGTCGGGGTTATTGGAACCGGAGCTTCAGGAATTCAATTAATATCTGAAATCGGACGGGAAGTAGATTTTCTAACAGTCTTTCAACGAACAGCACAATACACAGCACCTTTATGGAATGCCCCTATAGATGCTGAGACGCAAAAAGTAATCAAAGAAACATATCCCGATATCTTTAGGCAATGTAGTGAAACCCCTGCGGCCTTCCTACACGCTTTTGACCCGAGATCAGGATTAGATGTTACTCATGAAGAACGACTAGAGAAATTTGAGACGCTCTGGAAAGAACCAGGATTTAAAAAGTGGTTATCGAACTTCCAAGACGTGATGTTGCCCGGCCAAGTCAATGAAGAATACGCTGAATTTGTAAAGGATAAAATAAGAGAACGAGTGCATGACCCTGTAGTTGCTGAGAAATTAGTCCCCAAAGGATACACGATAGGTTCGAAACGAATCCCGTGTGAAACTGGATATTATGAGGTATTCAATCAAGATAACGTTTTGCTAGTGGATGTTAATGAAGCGCCGATTGAAAAAATCACTAAGAGAGGAGTTAAAACTACACACGCTGAGTATGAACTCGATATAATAATATTTGCCACTGGTTTTGACTCTATCACGGGTTCGGTAGACAGAATTGATATAAGTGGCGAATCAGGGATCAAGCTCAAAGATAAATTCAGCAATGGTCCAAAAAGCTTCATGGGCATGCAAAGTGTAGGTTTTCCCAATCTTTTTACAGTGAATTCTGCTGGCGTCGGGAATTTTGTAAGGGTTATTGAGTCACTAGCGGAATGGATTACAGATTGTATCGCCTACATGACTACCCACGATTTCACTCGTATAGAGCCGACTCAAGACGCTGAAGATTCATGGGTCCAATACGTACAAACAGAAGGAGCAAAGTTGCTCCAGGGTACGGCGAAGACCTCTTGGTTTGATGGATCCAATATACCTGGCAAAGCCAGAGCTCTGTTAGTCAGTCCCGACAGTCATCTAGTGATGCGTGCTAGAAGAGATGAGATAGCTGCCAACGGGTATAAAGGCTTTACACTAGAATAACGGCTCTTTTAGACATCTATGGAGTCCATTTTATATGTACACCTAGGTAGTTCAGATCAGGCGATTGATTACCTAGCGTGTTGAATAGCTGTGTTCCGGGAAAAAGTGGCGAGTTTTATTGGTAAAGTACACAAGTGACAACATCACAGGCACCTCGACAAGTACACCAACCACCGTGGCCAGAGCAGCACCAGAGTTCAGTCCGAACAAAGAAATTGCGACTGCAACCGCTAACTCAAAGAAATTAGACGTACCTATCAAACATGCAGGGGCCGCTATATTATGAGGTAATTTAAGCACCTTGGCGGAACCATATGCTAAGCCGAATATGCCATAAGTTTGTATTAGTAAGGGTATTGCAATCAAAACGATATTTTGGGGTTGTGCAATAATCACTTCCGCTTGAAAACCAAAAAGTAAAGCCACGGTAAAGAGCAACCCCAAAATGGACCAAGGCTTCAGCTTGCCTACAAAGTTTTCTACAATATTCCAATCAGCGTTTTTTTGTAATATTTTTCTGGTTATTACTCCGGCCACTAGCGGGAACACCACATACAAAGTCACTGATATCAACAGAGTTTCCCAAGGAATCTCGATTTCCGTGACCCCCAGAAGAAACGCAGCTATAGGCGCAAATGCAAATACCATCACGACGTCATTAATGGATACTTGCACAAGCGTGTAATTGGGGTCACCCTTAGTTAATTGACTCCAGACAAATACCATGGCAGTACAAGGCGCCACTCCGAGGAGAATCATTCCTGCAATGTATTCATTTGCGGTCATGGGATCGACCCATCCCTCAAAAATCACCCTAAAAAAAAGCAACCCAAGTAGTGCCATAGTAAAAGGCTTAATTAGCCAGTTAACTACTAGAGTCAATACTAGTCCCTTTGGTTTACGCCCAATACCTTTAATTGAAAAGAAGTCTACCTGCACCATCATTGGGTAAATCATTACCCATATACACACAGCTACAGCAAGGTTTACGTGATATATTTCAAAACTTGCCACACCCTGAAATATCTCTGGCATCCAATTACCAAGCATTACCCCTAAGACAATGCAAAGACCTACCCATAAGGTCAAATATCGCTCGAATAATCCCATATGAATTAATTGCCCCAATCAAATTCGTTTTTTTATATAAAACGTCAATATACTTCGACAATATTAACTGCAAAATAACCACTAATGATATAAATTCAGGAGACTAATGCTAGTTGGTGTGACTGTCTATCCTAAGATAGCGACCCACTCATCTAGAATCGGACTCTATATCCGCATTCCACACACTATCAAACAAATGTTCCTTGATTGCAATCAGATAAGTAAGGCAATCTCAGTGCAAATTTCCGCTGAGATTCTCATTTATTGTATTTTGAAATTCAACAACATCACATTGGTCCATGCCAATGTGATCCTTTAGCATTTGTGCGAAACTGGGTAAGCCGTCTCTGTCTATCCAAGTATCATTCTCCCACAAATGAGATCTAACAAACGCCTTTGCACAGTGGGTATATACTTGCTCAACCTCGACTACAATCGCCAGTTTAGGCGGTTTGCCTTTAAAAGCTAGATCACTTAAAAGCGAAGGGTCTTGCACAAGCGAGACTCTTCCATTTACCCGAAGAGTCTCATTCATCCCTGGTATCAAGAATATCAACCCCACATTGGGATTCTCTATCATATTACACAGAGTGTCGAGACGATTGTTCCCAGGCAAGTCAGGCACAGCGAGTGTCTTGTCATCTAGTACTCTTACAAATCCTGGAAAGTCACCTTTTGGAGAGGCATCACACTTACCGTCCACACTACTCGTACTCAAAATCATAAAAGGAGAATTCCGTATTATAGTACGACAGTGTTCGTCTATATAATCTATCTCCTTACCAACTGCTCTGTCACCTGGAAATCCAAATATATTTCTTAATTCTTCTTCAGTGGTTATAACGTTTTTGTAAGCCATTTGTCGAAACTCCATAACCAGTCTAGTAACTATATGCAACGCCGATGTTATTTTTTCGAGACCATACTAGCATAATACACAAAAATTAGATCCTATATCGTTGGACATATAGATCTTTTATTGTTTTAATATTAGAAAGTTACATAAATATTGTGATTAATCTTCTAGAATGCACAAAATATAGTGCTAGGAACCTTAGGAGCCGTAATGAAACATAGATTTTTGGATCCCAACATTCCGAGAAAGAGTTCGGAATTAGCCCAACATCTAAACAGAACTGATGAAAAAGCAGTCGCGCATCGTATAGATGGCTTAGAAAAGCATTTGGAAAACACCGATCCAAATCTAATGTATGGACAAGAAGGCTACCCTCCTCTGTTCTCCCTTATTGAATTTAATTTATCGGGGTTGTGCAATAGGAAATGCGTGTTTTGCCCAAGAGCAAATCCTGAAATATATCCCAACGTCAACGAACACATCCCAGTGGAGCTATATGAGAGCATAATGGAAGACCTCGCGAAGGTTAACTACGATGGTACAATTCTTTTTTCCGCGTTTGGCGAGCCACTATTGTATAAGCAAATTGAAACGATATTAGAAATTTCTAAAGCACATTGCCCGAGAGTCAGAAACGAAGCCGTTACTGATGGAGATTTTGTTACCCCTGCCAAATTGACGGCTCTTTTTGAAGCAGGTCTAGACACACTTCTTATAAGCTTATATGACGGTCCACATCAGCGGGACATCTTTCAGTCTATGATAGATGAAGTGGGATTAAGTAATGACCAAGTAATCCTTCGGGACCGGTGGTTGCCACCGTCGGAACATTACGGCATCACTTTGAGTAATCGAGCTGGTTTTGTGAATCTCCCAGAAATTGGAGTTGGCACGATAAAAGAACCTATGAAACGAGCATGCTATTACCCGTTCTACCAAATACTCATAGATTACGATGGTGCTGTACTGCTTTGCCCTCATGACTGGGGTAAGAAACTTATCGTTGGCAATGTTAATAAAGCTTCCATACTTGATATTTGGAACAACAAAACAATGCAAGGTGTCAGAGCTAGCCTTTCTAAGAAAAGCAGAAATTTTGCACCGTGCAATGCATGCGACGTAGACGGCACTATAATGGGACAATCTCACTTTGATAAATGGAATGATTACTCTCGCCAGTCAATATCATGAAATATGTCCTGAAGTTATTTAGCGATTGAATCCAATGTCACAGGAACACCATGACTAACTCACGATTCACAGGGAAAAGAATACTTGTTACAGGTGCAAGCAGCGGTATAGGTTTTCAAATCGCAAAATTGTTTCTTCAAGAAGGGGCTATTGTCGGGGCGCACTACAATAACAACAAGGAACGCGCCTTAGAACTCCTATCTATAGATACCAACGATAAATGTCAGATTTTTCAGACGGACCTTTCTACCTCACAGGGTGTTTCACATTTGTGGGAAAACTACATGGATTGGGCCGGGAATATTGATGTACTAGTAAATAATGCAGCTACTATAGAAACTCCCGATACTTTAGCCAATCTCTCAGAAAGAGCTTGGGATAAGACATTTGATGTCAATCTTAAAGCCCCTTGGCTACTTAGCAGGGCGGCGGCAAGTGTCATGAGGAAAAATTCCAACGGGCGCATTATCAATATAGCCAGCATTGGAGTAAAATATGGAGGGGGATTTAACTCGGCCCATTACAGTGTGTCAAAAGCTGCGTTAGAAGCGTTGACCATTTCTTTAGCAAAGGAAGGAGCCCCAGACAACGTACTAGTTAACGCAATCCGGGCAGGCGTGACAGACACAGATCTTCACAAGAAATTAAACCGAAACGATCTCGATAAACGAGCCCAACTTGTACCCATTGGTCGCTTAGCCGATGCAAGGGAAATAGCGAATGTTGTACTATTCCTAGCGAGTGAAGACAGCACATTCATCACTGGTTCAGTCATTACAGTAGCTGGCGGTGAATGAGCAAACTGACGCAAGTGGACATTCTGAGCGAATCCTGGCACCCCATTGTATTGGAAAAGTAGCGCTAGACTCAAAAATATAACAGAAGACATGAGGCATTAAACAGGAAACGTTCATAACCCAATCTCATTACTCTGCAGTAGAATCTAAGTAGAGAGAAGAATTATTGCAGAGAAAGATTAATTATTCTGGAGGTAGTAATGGGAAACTCAGAACATTCGAGTTCTAAACCAGCTTATCAAGGAAATCCTTTCTATGGGTACGATAGTCCTTCAGTCCAAAAAGGCTATGAAGTCAGAACTGCGGCTAGAGCGGCAAGTTTCTTTTTACCATACTTGAAAGAAGGCATGTCTGTATTGGACTGTGGCTGTGGTCCGGGAACTATCACCTCAGGACTAGCTGCTGCAGTCTCGCCAGGTAAGGTAATTGGTATTGACCTAGAGACGGCAATGGTTGAAAGAGCATCTCAATTGGCAAATACAGAGAATCTTTCTAATTTATCCTTTGAGGTGGCAGATATTACCGACTTACATTTCGAAGATAATTCTTTTGATGCCGTCTACACTTGTGCTGTCCTAGAACATTTGCCCGACCCGGTTAAAGCCCTTAAAGAAATACATAGAGTTTTAAAAGTAGGTGGCAAAGTTGGAGCGATTAGTACGGACTGGAGCATGCCTCTTATATCTCCAGATGATGTCGCCGTATCATTGTTTTTCGAACTATTTGAGCGAGGTTTCAATCTTCAGGGTGGCTCTTTAAACCGTGGTCGCCATTTGGCCATGATGATGCGGCAGGCCGGGTTCTCCATTGAAACTTATAGTCCAGGTTATGGAGTACAGGCCCAGGGAGAAACAGCCGGACTTGTAATGGCAGAATATATCGCATGGGTACAGTCACTTCCTCTTTTCACACAAGCCGTGGATCTTGGTTGGATAAGCGACTCTGATCTCAAAAATATGACAGAAGGTATGAAGGCATGGGGCAATAGACCTGAAGCCTTCATAGCTCAGGCTCATTGCTCTGCGGTCGCAGTTAAATAGATAGAAATATTCTTGCAGAGAAACATTAATTATTAAGTATCAGTAACTAAATTACATTTTTGACAACATATGTCCATATTTGACGATACACTTGGTGATGCTGCTCTTGACCTGCAACAACAGGGAATGTCTTTGCAGGACATTGCTTTTGAATTGGGACAGAGCGCTCAAGAATTAAGAGACTGGCTATACCAATATGCTTTGAATAATACGTCGGACAACTCAACTCTTGCTTTTGGCGAGACAGATCTATGGCCACGTTCATGGACTACCGAAGATCTAGAGGATCTACCTAACTATAATGCATCTGCATGGGCAGAAAACATCGCATTGATAGAAGATTCTACAATTAAAGGAAATCTAAATGTCTCAATATTTTTCAAAAGATACGTAGATTTCATCCGAGAACAAATGATTACAACGACCTCACCAAGTTTACTGGAATGGTCCATCGCTCACTCAGCTTTACCAATTATAGGCCAGCAATTTGGATGCACATCTGCCGCCATGTCAATAAGGAAGGCAATCTCGGACCATCGCCCGTGGTCATGCTGCAATGCGATACCTTATAAAATTAATTGTCGTACACGGTACCTAGAAGAAGTGACTCCATATGTGGCACCGTTTATCGGCCGAATTAAAAATAAGCTAGATTCTGAAATTATGCCTATAAGCCAAAATACAGGCAATTACTCTCCCGCTCATCTACTGCAAGCGTTAGTAGAACGCGTTCCTTTATTCGACATTTCTCCGAAAGAATCAGAGTTTGGTCACTACAAGCTTGGTAGCATAATCCTAGGCATACTTACGTTACGAGTCTGACTCGGTAAGATGGGGTAAATATATTCCGCTGGCCGTAGAGTCATTAACCTCCAGCGGGAGGGCGATAGGTAAGCTCCGCCGCTTTTTGTGCTGCTTGCATACCTTCTTCTGCAGTTAATATACGGGAACTCTGGAAAGAATCTGCAATACCTGACGAATACACAACCATGCTTAAAGCTTCAAGCGTAATGTCATCATCAGGAGTCGTAAATACCACATAAAATTTGTTTTCCCCCACTCCTAACCAATAATGTTCTAGTGTGCCCCCTATTGCAGCAAACATGGGACCGACGACTTCCTTGCGATTCTGTGGATTTTCTATTAGACCTTTAAATCCTTCCGCAGTGACTCCTATCGTTGATAGATACCTTGCCATATAATTCCTCCTTGCCATTTATTTTTAATTGTTCTTCCCTGCAATCCATATATTATTTTACAGGCAATTCATGTATCCCTGAAATTACTCTATAGGGTTTTTGTATTAAGTCTTGACCGACAATAGGCGTCGTATATGACAGCCATCAGAGAACAACCTAGATCGCTTAAACATTCTGATAACAACCCTGTCTTTTTATACGATACTGACCGTTGTTCAATCCAAATGCTTCTATTCGTATATAATCACTCAAGTTAAGTAGTTTATTCTTTTCCGCTCAGCCCAAGGGCAACCCCTGTGGAGTTATATAAATGTATTATATTCAAACAGAGTCTACAGATGAAATAATCAACATGCAAGCACACGAAGGCGAAGGCTTAATAAGACGGCGACATTTGTTCAAAGCACAAACAGAGCTGCCAATACATGCTGAAATATGGGAGCTAGATCAAGGAGTGAGTGAAGGAGATCATATCCATGACAATACTGACACTTCAAATGGGAGTTTAGAGGAAATTTACTATTTCATTGAAGGTGAAGGTTCAATGACAGTCGATGGTGAAGAAATCACTGTACAGGCTGGAGACGCTATAATGGCGCCACCAGGATCCAATCACGGTATAAGAGGCACGAGCTCTCAACCTCTTAAATTCATGATCATATGGGGTCCCCCAGCCTAAAGAATGTTTGATCACAAATATAACTAATCAGCGTGATCCCATCGCGACGAGCGACAGAATTAAAGGTTGAATTGTGGTTCCATATAATCTTTGACCTTGTTGTAAATTTGCACGCGACCTCGTTGAGAATCCGCAACGATTAAACGGAATTTATTCTTATCAAAAGTCAGACCAGCAGGTAATGAAAAACGCCATTCTGGTTCCATGGTACTTACTCGACGTCGAGCTTTTACAACATCCCTGTTAGAATCCACCACTTGTTTTTGCCATTTCGATAACTCATGTGCATCACCCAACAAGCTAGTTATAAATTTCCCATTCTCTCCAAAAATTTGAACTCTGTTGTTAGCCCAATCGCATACATAAACATCACCGTCCGGATCAACAGCCACATCACTAGGCCTGTTCAATTGACCTTTACCACCAGAGCCATATGAACCGAACGAGCCCAGTAAATTACCACTAGAATCGAATTTCTGAACCCTATGATTTTTATGATCCGCCACATAAATGTTGTCTTGAGAATCTACTGTAATTCCCCATGGGGAATCTAACTCTCCAGGAGCACTCCCCAAAGAACCAAATTTCATCTTGAACACACCATCAGGTCCAAACTTCTGGATTCTGTGATTGAGGCTATCGACGACTAAGAGATCTCCATTAGAATCTATGGTAATCCCAGAGGGTCTATTGAACTCCCCGTCGCCTTCCCCCTCAGTACCCCAAGTAAATTCGAACTCGCCGTCAACAGTGAATCTAGATATTCGATTCATCCATTCATCGGTTACAAAGACGCTTCCATTTCCATTGAGTACGAAACCAGCCGGCCAAATTAGTTCACCTTCACCGTTCCCATACCTACCTATCTTACCCAAATGCTCCTCGGTTCCCCACTCATTTCCTATACTAAGTTTATTGATCTGAGCCCACAAAGCAGTTTTGTTCCAGGGACCTTCTTTTGCCACCTCGTATTGTCGACTTAAGACGTAGACAGAGTCTCCTGTGCCACATTCCACGGCCACAGGAGATTGCATATATCCAAGGGCCCCTACAGTATGGCTAAAATCGTACGTACGTCCAGAAACTACTGTTGTCAACATCTACTCTTCCCTCCGGTTCTTCAAAAGAACATCTTACAATATTGCCAAGATTACATCATATTATAATCGGCTTCAACCACGACTCCATCTCATCTAATTCTAGTCACAGAGGATCAAATTTAGTCCAGATCGCATCGTTGTGAGATATATCATACCAATCATCATCTACTGGACCGGCATATGGATACGACTCGTACCTACACTCATCGTCTACCATTCTCGGATCATTATGATCCCGCATAACCCCGACTAATTTATCCGATAAGTTCCTTAACATTTCCGAGTATTTATCTTCTCCAGCTACATTTTCCATACACCAGGGATCAATATTCAGATCATATAATTCCTCTGCTGGCCTCTTTCCAAAGCAGAGATCGAAATTGGGTTTAACTGACTCTTCATTGCGATGAACCAACATCCATGTTTTAGTAGGTCCCGGGTCCAGATCACCATAGACTAATTTTTCGTGAGGGGGTGGTAAGAACGCACGAAACATTGTCAATTCTCGTATCCGATCTGGATCAACTAACTTTGGATCCTCTAGGAAATTGGGATCTCCCATAGGCCATCGCTCCGGGGCAAAATTGCGAATATACAAAAAGTCTTTAGTACGAATTGCCCGTGAGGGATAAGGTAATCCGCCATTTATAGAATTAGCAATCTGTCGCTCGCGCCCTGTTACTACAAAGTCATACTGCCCCTCAGAATTTACCCCTGTACCACCGACTAGTAAAGGCAGTATGCTCTCAGCCATATTCTTATTGGGTTCTACCCCTCCTGCTTCTAAAAAGGTAGGGGCCAAGCTCATTAAATTTACAAATTCATTTAAAATTTGACCTTCTTCGATATGACCTGGCCATCTGGCTGCGAATGCCACTTGACTCCCTATATCGTAAAGGTTACATTTGGCCCTAGGAAAGCCCGGAACACCATGATCCCCACTCACTACCAAAAGCGTATTATCTAATTGCCCAATTTTCTCTAATTCATCAATAATGACACCGATGCCTGCGTCCAGAGCTTGGACTTCACCAAGATAGTCATTGAAGTCCTCTCTTATCGCATCCACATCCGGCAAGAACGGAGGCATAGAACCTTTCAATTTGTCTGGATCTAGTCCCCACAAATCTTTTCCAGACCCTCTCTTCCATGCCCTATGCGTATTGACAGGCCCCCACCAGTAGCAGAATGGTTGATTGTGGCCAACGTCATCCAGAAATGCCAAAAAATTACTTCGAACTTCGTCAAAGAGAACATTTTTCGCCCCTTGAATACCCAATTCCGGTACACGTTTCGCTACCTCTTGAGAAAATTCCCTCCATTTATTGCCTGCCGGTTCATATCGTGTGCGTAATCCCCCATATGGCGCATTCTCAGATCTTCCCGGAGACCACACCTTGTATGAATAGCCTATGTGATACCCCTTCTCTTCTAGCATCAGGGGATAACTCGGAATGGATTCATCCCATTCAGCGCCCTCAAGTATTGCCCCCAATCCAGTCTCCCAAAAATAAGTACCTGAAAGAATTGAGCTTCTGCAGGGAGTACATGCCGGTGCTGTAACATAGGCATTTGTTAATAACGCACCCTCTCGGGCGACTCGATCGAAATTGGGAGTTTCTATTAGTTTGTTGATTAAATCAGTTGAATCCAATTTCCCATAGGCACTCGCATATTTCCCCCAATCATCACCAAACAGGAAAACAATATTGGGTTTGCGTACTTCATTCTCACTCAAATAGATAAACCCCCATTATGAATATCAAGTACTCATATCCTCCAAGGATGAAAACAAATATTAACCGGTTAAATAATGATCATCATAGTGCCCTAGATAATCAACTACACTGCTATAAGTCCTCCATCAACTACCAGCTCAGTTCCCGTTATGTATGAGGCCTCATCTGATGCAAGAAACAAAACAGCACTGGCAACTTCTTCGACACGTCCACTTCGTCCCATTGGCACCTGCCCCCGAGTTTCGTCTCTCATTCCACCATCTATTAACTTGCTAGACGATTGCATAGGGGGCATTAACCCGGGATGCACAGAATTGACCCGTACACCCTGTTTGGCATATTGCACTGCTGCTGACTTCGTAGCAATCCTCACAGCCCCCTTAGAGGCATGATAGCCCATGTGACTTTTCTCAGCGCCTACGAACCCTAGCACTGAAGATATATTTACAATCGATCCCCCACCTGCAGAAACCATTTCCGGAATGACAGACTTCATTCCAAGAAACACACCTTTGGCGTTTATATTCATAAACCTATCCCAGCTATCGACACTCATCTGATCTGAGTAAGTCGTGCTGCTTATACCTGCATTGTTAACTAAAATCCCTATTGCTCCCAAAGATTGTATTGTGTAATCGACCAGTCTCTCCCATTCCTCTTCTTTAGTCACATCCAAGTGTTTGAATACAGCTGTCCCACCAGCTGTCCTTATTTCAGAAGCAACAACCTCACCCCTATCCTCTTCAATATCGGCAATTACTACTTTCGCACCTTCCTCGGCAAACAACCTAGCTTCGGCTGCACCCATTCCGTTCGACGCCCCAGTAATTATGGCCACTTTATTCTTCAGTCGCATATCGTTTTCTCCCTATTGTGGTGGAGTGTAAACGGAATCAGCCGCCTTCTTTATTGCTTCAAGGCCTTCATCAGGGCTCATTAGCGGCGTAGTTTTAATATTGTTGACAGCTCCAGCAGCTGACACTGCTATCGAAAGAGCCGCCGCTGTCACATTGTCCGGCATATCCATTATCGCCACAAGATCTGAATCACCGAATGTATAGTAGGCACTTTCCATAGTTCCACCGAATTGTTCAAATGCTTTTCGAACCTGCTCAATTCTGTTCTGAGGATTCTTCAATTGGGCCGCCCACGCTTCGTGTGTGTATGACGCTGTTAATAAATATTTGGGCATTTCTTTTCTCCTTTAAATTAATATCCACATTTATGTTACTTTCACAACAAGCGTAACTGAGTGTATGGTCAATATCAACTTAACTTTCCATATATAATACTCCTAGTTCCCCGTAGCCCTTCAGTCCTTAACGTGCAACAGGAAATGGTATTAGTCATGTTAGGTTTTTATCTAATTGCAAATTCAATTTATAAAGAAGACATTTCCACGACTCAGTAAAAGTGATCTATGTATAATTAGGAGCGAATCCGTGGGACAGAAAATCTACTATGTATAGTGTGAATCTTTCAAAATTATTATTCGTGACCACCATGACAATATCAATCGCCACGATGAGCTGCGGATTGATATCTTCTTCCAGTTTAGTGAGAACAACGCCTGGAGAATCTGGACCCGCGTCTGAGGAAGAGAACCTTATATTGGACTCCATCGTTCCAACTATTACTACACAGATCTTACCGAATCAGCCTATTTTAGACCCACATTTGGATAATAGAAACACTAGCAAACATCATGAAAAGGATCAAAGTGTCACCCGTCAGTCAACGGCATATGATGATCCTGCTTTCTATGAGAAAACCTCAGTTCAAATTCACGGGTCTACTCTGAGTGAAATGAGAGGCCCACCTGATACTTCACTAGGTATTGTATCTCCAAGAGTCACTGCCGCAACAATGCTCGGAGAAGAAATAAACCTCATTCAACCTGGGGCATACAATTTGATCATTTTCCTTGCCCACTGGTGTCCTCACTGTCGAACAGAGGTCCGCCTGTTATCACCGTATTTAAATGACAACATTCCTGTTAAAAACCTTACAATAACTTCCGTCGCAACGTGGATAAATCCCAATATGGATAATTATCCCCCTCATAATTGGCTCCTGAATGAAAACTGGCCAGTACAGGTTCTAGCTGACAATAAGACTTCAGACATATCAAGTGCTTTTGGTGTAACCGGTGTGCCCGCCTTCATATTGTTGGACGAGAATGGCGTTGTGATAGCCCGAAAAAGTGGAAGGCTTGGGGTAAGTTCCCTGGCAGAATTAGTAGACAAACTTGATCCAGAAAGTCCAACGATTCCATCAACTACGAACGATTTATTATCAAAAAGATGATACCCAGCCAGATCCCTCATAATCTGTGCGGAAATTCCAAGTCAATCTTAAGTGCTTGAAATACCACCGATTCTCTAACTTTATGTATTCATCATTATACGTCCCTGAAAGCCATAAAGCTTTACCATTCACTGTGCAAGGCTGAATTAAATTCCAAGTTGCAGTCGCTGTATGACCATCTATTTTTATGACTGGATTGGAAACATTATGGACTGCAAAGGTAATTTCTCTCTTCAAAGATTCAAAAAATTCAATAATAGCCCTCCTACCTTCATAAACACCACGCGTTTCTCCATCCCAAATTCCATCTTCTGTAAACAAGCTCCCAATCTTGATCGCATCATAATCATCGTCGCAATACAAGCAATAAAGGGCCTTAAGTTGCTTAATAGCCTCAATATCTTCAAGCCTTGTAATGGAGCGATTCATTGTCATATCAGTCACAGCAACCTCCTCGGTCATGGTCCTTCTTGGTCTTGGTGCCATAATCCAGCAACTTAAATCTTGTTCGAATAGGTAGCCAAACAGATAGCCTATTCGCATAAGTCCATCGGAGGATACTGAACCTCCATTTCTATTCTGATTTCTGGCAGGAGCGGCAGGGCTCGAACCCGCGACCCTCGGTTTTGGAGACCGATGCTCTACCAAACTGAGCTACGCTCCTACCCATAAAACCACGCGGCCAATCCATAACTCATGCCAAAACGACCACGCATTTAATCAAGATAGCCTATAAGCCGAGTTCTGTACCCTAGCATAATAGGGCGGCGACCATCTATCTAGTCCTCATGTTACCATGAAGATCAAGCGGCCAACCCGGGAAAGATTCAGGCATCAAGTTCCCCTATTAGGCCTTGCTCCGAATGGGGTTTACCTTGCCTGCACCGTTACCGTTGCAGCGGTGAGCTCTTACCTCACCTTTTCACCCTTACCCGAATTTAATCGGGCGGT